>NZ_JAWOTF010000003.1:82743-100300 GCF_033338735.1 Vibrio sp. Vb1127
GTACCTGGCTACGAACCAGGCGGTCGGAGGTTCGAATCCTCCAGGACGCGCCACTTATTAAAGGGTAATGCCCTGATATTGATGAAAGTCGATATCGAAAACTGCGCGTCCTTAGCTCAGCTGGATAGAGTACCTGGCTACGAACCAGGCGGTCGGAGGTTCGAATCCTCCAGGACGCGCCACTTACTGAAACAGCCTCGCAATTGCGAGGCTTTTTTGTATCTAGACATCTGGAATATGGCGTAGGATCACTAGAGCCTATGTTCCTCTTTTTAAAAGCGAATATGTGCGTATCTAAGCAATTTGCTATCAAGCTTCTGTCGCATCGTGTGAATCATCCTGATTATCCCTCCTATACACTGACTTCCATTTTTCATTTCAATTACTCTCATGTAGTCACTTTGTTTGTTATTTGTTTGTTGATTGTTAATTTTGTTCATCTTTTTGTTTTTGTTGGTTTTTACTGCGTGAGTCCCGATTTGATTTTGAAATCTAAATCGCAGTTTTTATTTATGTCCTCCTTTACTCTGTTCGTAAGGTGATAGCGATTTGAAGTGATTATTTTGTCATGAACTGTGATCTGGGTAGTGAATAAATAATCATTTATCAGGATTACTACAAACCTTCCTTAAACAAAATTGACAAAATTTAACCAATCGAGATAATCCATGGGTCGGGATTTGACACTATTAAAGTCCTGCACGTTGTCAGGATGACAAAGAAAGGAAGCAACATGACTAATATAGGAAGCCTGCTAGTAGATGCGGCCACCCTGATGCTAACGGGGATGGCGGTCGTATTTATTTTCCTCACTATTCTTGTTTATCTCGTTCGGTTAATGTCGAAATTGGTACCAGAAGAAGTACCAGAGCCGATCGCAGCACCAAAAACAAACACTAATATTCAATCAACCTCTTCAGCTGTTAGTCCACAAGTAGTGGCGGCGATCTCGGCTGCGATTCATAAACATCGCGCCTCATTCGCGAAGTAGCCGAACTAGGATTAAAAAGGAGTTTAAGAGCATGTCTAAACCACTAGCTATTACTGATGTGGTCCTTCGTGATGCCCATCAATCACTATTTGCTACGCGTATGCGTATTGAGGATATGCTGCCTATCGCAGCTGAGTTGGATAAGGTTGGTTACTGGTCTCTAGAGACTTGGGGTGGTGCAACATTTGATTCTTGTATTCGATTCTTAGGAGAAGACCCTTGGGAGCGTTTACGTGAACTAAAAAAAGCGATGCCTAATACACCAATGCAAATGCTACTGCGTGGTCAAAACCTTTTAGGATACCGCCATTATGCCGACGACGTAGTAGAGAAGTTTGTTGAACGCGCGCATGCTAACGGCATGGATGTATTCCGTATTTTTGATGCAATGAATGACGTGCGAAACTTCCAGAAAGCCGTTAAAGCAACGGTTGATGTTGGTGCGCATGCTCAAGGTACGTTGTCTTACACTACGAGCCCAGTGCATAACGCAGACACTTGGGTTGACTTGGCAAAACGCCTAGAGGATTTAGGTTGTCACTCGCTGTGTATTAAAGATATGTCTGGCTTACTTAAGCCTTATGAAGCGGAAGAGCTTATCACGCGTATCAAAGCGTCTTGTGATGTGCCATTGGCACTTCATTGTCATGCAACAACGGGGCTGTCTACAGCAACAGCGGTAAAAGCAGTGGAAGCGGGTATTGATATTCTCGATACTGCGATTTCTTCAATGAGTTGTACTTACGGTCATACACCGACTGAAACGGTAGTCGCTATGCTAGAAGGCACCGAGCGAGATACCAATTTAAAACTCGAGCAACTGGAACCTATCGCCGCATATTTCCGTGAGGTACGTAAGAAGTATGCGAAGTGGGAAGGCCAGTTAAAAGGAGTCGATTCACGCATCCTGATTGCTCAAGTGCCTGGTGGTATGCTGACCAATATGGAAGGCCAGTTGAAAGAGCAGGGCGCTGCGGATCGCATTGATGAAGTATTAGAAGAGATCCCTCGTGTACGTGAAGATCTTGGTTTCATTCCATTGGTGACTCCAACTTCACAGATCGTCGGTACGCAAGCGGTGATTAACGTTCTTACTGGCGAGCGCTATAAGAGTATTACCAAGGAAACCGCTGGCCTATTGAAAGGTGAGTACGGTCAAGCGCCAGCCGAGTTAAATGCAGAACTGCAAGCGAAAGTGCTTGATGGTAAAGAGCCAATTACCTGTCGTCCTGCCGATTTACTTGAGCCTGAAATGGAGACGCTTACGGTTGATCTGATGGAGAAAGCGAAATCAGAAGGCATTAAGCTAGCAAGTGAGCGTGTTGATGACGTACTCACTTATGCACTTTTCCCTCAAGTTGGGCTTAAGTTCCTTAAGAATCGTGAAAACCCAGAAGCATTTGAGCCTGCACCAATGCTAGAAGCTGCGAAGCCTGCTGTACCTGTAGCTCAACCGGCAACTGGTGGTGTAGAAACTTATAGTGTACGTGTTGACGGGCAGGTGTATGAGGTGGAAGTTGGCCCTCAAGGTGAACTGACATCTGTTGCTCCTTCTAATGCACCGGCAAAATCGGCTACACCTAGCGCACCTTCTAATGCTTCAGCAGAAGCGGTACCTGCTCCTCTTGCAGGTAACATCTTCAAAGTGAATGTTCAGCCTGGTGCTGAGGTAGCTGAAGGCGATGTATTGCTCATCCTTGAAGCGATGAAAATGGAAACTGAAGTACGAGCGGCGCGTGGTGGTGTGGTTCAAGAGCTGAACGTTAAAGAAGGCGATGCTGTCACAGTAGGTGCGCCTCTGTTGAGCCTGGCGTAAGGGAGTATCATGGACGGATTGTTAACCCTTTGGGCAGAAACAGGGATCGCTAACTTCGAGTTCGGCCAAATCTGTATGATGCTGGTTGGTTGTACTTTGCTGTTTTTGGCAATTAAAAAAGGATTTGAACCTTTACTGTTATTGCCGATTGGTTTCGGTGCTATTTTGGCGAATATTCCAAATGCTGGCTTTACTGAGCCTGGTGGCTTGCTCTACTACGTTTACTACATTGGGATTGAATCGGGTGTGTTCCCGCTATTGATCTTCATGGGTGTGGGCGCGATGACCGACTTTGGTGCTTTGATCGCAAACCCAAAAACGTTGTGGTTAGGTGCGGCTGCGCAGTTTGGTATTTTTGCAACACTGTTTGGCGCTATTTTGCTCAACTATGTACCTGGCATGGAGTTCTCCATGGCAGATGCTTCGTCTATCGCGATCATCGGTGGTGCTGATGGGCCGACAGCGATTTTCTTAGCGAGTAAGCTCTCTCCAGATCTGCTAGGTGCGATTGCAGTCGCGGCATACAGCTATATGGCATTGGTGCCGATCATCCAGCCACCAATCATGAAAGCACTGACAACCAAGGAAGAACGTCAAATTAAGATGGCTCAGCTTCGTCATGTTGGTAAATGGGAGAAAGTCATCTTCCCGCTTGCCGTATTACTGATGACGATTCTGTTCTTACCTTCAGCTACGCCATTGGTTGGTATGTTCTGTTTGGGTAACTTGATGCGTGAAGCTGGTGTGGTCGATCGTTTATCGAAAACTGCTCAAAATGAATTGATCAACATAGTGACTATCTTTTTAGGTCTTGGTGTTGGTTCTAAGCTGCAAGCTGAGCAGTTCTTGAACCTAGAAACGTTAGGTATCTTGGGGTTAGGTGCAGTTGCATTTAGTATCGGTACTGGTGCGGGCGTTCTGATGGCGAAACTGCTTAACAAGTTCTCGAAAGAAGACATCAACCCACTTATTGGTGCGGCTGGCGTTTCTGCGGTACCAATGGCCGCGCGAGTCGTAAACAAAGTTGGTTTACAAGCTAACCCGCAAAACTTTTTGTTAATGCATGCGATGGGACCAAACGTTGCTGGTGTGCTGGGTTCAGCCGTTGCGGCTGGTATATTGTTAGCACTTGTTGGTTAGACATTATTGAAAATGGAATGATCAACCAATTTACAAAATCACGATTAACTTAGGTTAACAAAATGGTTTATAGTCAAAGGGATGCTTTCGCATCCCTTTTTGTTTTCTTGCAGGGAATGGTTTATGGAACACAAACAGATCGTTATCACTGAGTTTGGTGATGCCAACGTACTCGCGATTCAACATGCTTCTACACCATCACCACAGCCTGGTGAAGTCTTAGTAAAAGTCGCTTTTTCAGGCGTAAATCCTATTGATGTCAAAACTCGAGCTGGGCTCGGTTGGGCGGCAGCGCAGAATAAGGACAATTTACCTTGGGTGCCAGGTTACGACATCTCAGGAAAAGTGATGTCTTGTGGAGAGGGGGCGTCACGTTTTAATGACGGTGATGAGGTGGCTGGATTTATTGGTTTCCCAGTTCGAGGCGGTGGTTACAGTCAATACATATGTGTTCCAGAAACTGAGTTAAGTCATGTTCCTAGCTCTGTCACTTTAGAGGCAGCTGCTGCATTACCGTTGGCGGGACAAACTGCGGCACAAGCTCTCAGTAAGGCTAATGTGACGGAAAACGATCGCGTACTTATCCTCGCTGGAGCCGGTGGTGTTGGACACCTCGCGGTACAAATTGCGATCGCGACGAAAGCGGAAGTCTTTACCACCTGCAGCGAACGAAATCTAGATTACCTTGCGACGCTCGGTGCTCATGCAGTGAACTATCAATTTGCACCAGTGTCAGAACGTGTTGAAGATGTTGATGTTTTGATTGATTTAGTAGGCGGAGATGCTGCGTTAGATGCGCTTAAATGCCTGAAAGATAATGCGAGAGTCATCACCGTTCCAACCATAACTGCTGAGCTGATTTGTGAAAAAGCCAAACTCCTAGGCTTTGAGGCTAGTGGCATGTTGGTTGAACCAGACCCTGCGCAGTTAGATACCTTGTTGTACATGGTCGGCGTTGGCTTACTGAAGACTGAAATTCAACAGGTTTATCCTATGAGTGATGTCATTGGTGCTCACCAGCAGGTCGAATCAGGAAGAACCAGAGGCAAGGTGTTGCTTGATATGACATGCTAGAAGCATTTAACACGAGTTTTGAAAGTTTAGCGCTTTGGTTTTCAGATTCAGCATTATGGGTGCTTTTCATGACCGGTTTTCTCAGTGCCACGTTGTTGCCTGGTGGTTCTGAAGCGGGCTTAGTTGCCACTCTCTCATTAAATCAATACTCCGTTTCTTCAATTGTTATGGTCGCTACTATCGGTAATACGCTTGGTGGCTTAACAAATTATTGGCTTGGCTTGTGGATTCCCAACAAAGCACAAGAGGAAAAGCACGGTCATACCGCATTAAAGTGGCTCTCTAAGTATGGCTATTGGGGGTTATTTTTTAGCTGGTTACCTGTAATAGGAGACCCGCTGTGTTTAGCCGCAGGGTGGCTAAGAATGAAGTTTCTGCCTTGCGTGATTTTAATATTTTTAGGAAAGGCTGCTAGGTATAGCTTACTTGCGGCCATCTATCTCGGATTATTTTAAGGAAAGTACATGAAGATGTTTTGGGTTGGCGCGTGTTCACTGTTGGTGATCACGGGCTGTGCATCAAATACGCCAGTTTCATCACTGCCGAAAGGGGTAACTTTCGTTGAGTCATCGAAAGCTGAAGAAGGCAAAGTTAAGATTCCATACCAAAAGTATAAACTCGATAATGGTTTAACGGTGATCTTAGCTCCTGAAGATTCTGACCCATTGGTCCATGTGGATGTGACTTACCATGTTGGTTCGGCTCGTGAAGAAGTGGGTAAGTCTGGTTTTGCGCATTTCTTTGAGCACATGATGTTCCAAGGTTCAGAGAACGTTGGTGACCAAGAGCACTTCAAAATCATCACGGAGGCTGGCGGCACATTAAATGGTACTACAAACCGCGATCGTACTAACTACTTTGAAACTGTCCCTGCTAACCAGCTCGAGAAAATGCTGTGGTTAGAGTCTGACCGTATGGGCTTTTTGTTGGATGCGGTTTCTCAACGCAAATTTGAAATTCAGCGTTCGACTGTAAAAAATGAGCGAGCTCAGCGTTACGATAATCGTCCTTATGGCTTAATTTGGGAGCGCATGTCCGAAGCGCTATATCCTGAAGGTCATCCGTATTCGTGGCAAACCATTGGTTATGTTGAAGATCTTGATCGTGTTGATGTGAACGACCTCAAAGCGTTTTTCTTGCGTTGGTATGGCCCAAACAATGCGACTATCACGATCGGTGGTGACTTAGACGTTGAACAAACTCTAGAGTGGGTAAATAAGTACTTCGGTTCGATTCCTCGTGGTCCTGAGGTTGAAAATGCGCCGAAACAACCTGCAAAACTGCAAGAAGATAAATACATCACTCTAGAAGATCGTATTCAACAACCTATGGTGATGATCGCGTGGCCAACAACCTACAATGGCGAAGAAAGCCAAGCGTCTCTCGATACATTATCAGAAGTATTGGGTGGCGGTACCAACAGCGTGCTCTATCAAGACCTAGTGAAGACTCAAAAAGCGGTCGATGCTGGTTCATTCCATGATTGTGCTGAACTGGCGTGTAACTTTTACGTTTACGCAATGGGTGATTCTGGAGACAAAGGCGACCTATCAAAACTGTACGACGAGCTTTTACAATCACTGAATCAGTTTGCGGAAAAAGGCGTGACAAAAGATCGCCTTGAGCAGTTGAAGGGTAAAGCGGAAGCGGATGCTATTTTTGCGCTAGAAAGCGTTAAAGGTAAAGTGACTCAGTTGGCTTCCAACGAGACATTTTTCGGCGATCCTGATCGTCTTGAGCAACAGCTTGAACAAATCCGTGCAGTTACGCCGACTTCGGTAGAAAAAGCGTATACGGACTTTATCCAAGGTAAGAACAAAGTGACCCTAAGCGTGGTCCCAAAAGGAAAAACAGACCTTGTCGTAAAACCTGCGACCTTTGTGACACCAAAGCGTACGCTGCCAGAATATGAGAAGATTTCCGATGACCAATTGGCGTATCGTCGTGCGACCGATAACTTCGATCGCTCAGTGCAACCGCCAGTAGGAGAACCAGTGAAAGCGACGATGCCAGAGCTGTACGAGTTACATTTCAAGAATGGCTCAGAGCTGCTTGGTGCAGTTAGCGATGAAACGCCGACGGTGATGATGCAATTTAGTTTACCTGCAGGGACACGTTTTGTTGAAAAGGGTAAAGAAGGTCTTGCCCAATTGACCGCTGCGATGTTGCAAGAAGGTACAACGAAACGCAGTGTCGAAGAGATTCAAGCTGAGCTTGATAAACTAGGTAGTGTTATCTCTGTTAATGCCACAGGTTATACAACAAACATCAGTGTTTCTGCTCTAGAAAAGAACTTAGAGCCGACGTTAAAAATTGTCGAAGAGATGTTGCTGTCTCCTGCATTTAATCAAGATGATTTCGAGCGTGTAAAAATGCAAGCGCTAGAAGGCCTGGTATATGAGCACCAAAATCCAAGTTGGATGGCGTCACAAGCGAGTCGTCAGGTGCTCTATGGGGATTCGGTTTTTGCTCGACCAAAAGAAGGCACGCAAGCAGGTGTCAGTGCATTAACGTTGGATGATGTCCGTGAATTCTATTCGAAGCATTACACGCCACAAAGTGCGCAAATCGTCGTTGTTGGTGACATCAATAAACAGGAAATTGAGCAGCAACTGACGTTCTGGAAAAACTGGCAAGATGAAGCTGCGCCATTGTATGCACCGCAAAGCATTGCTGCATTAGGTGAGCAAAAGATCCATCTTGTTGATAAACCAGGAGCGCCGCAAAGTGTGGTCATGATGGTTCGTCAAGGTATGCCTTACGACGCAACGGGAGATTTTTACCTAAGCCAACTGGCAAACTTCAACTTAGCTGGGAACTTCAATAGCCGCATTAACCAAAATCTACGTGAAGACAAGGGTTACACATACGGTGCTTACGGCTACTTCTCTGGTAATCCAGAAACAGGCTCGGTGGTTTTCACCGCGCAAGTACGAGCGGATGCAACGGTTGCTTCGATCATTGAGATGGAAAATGAGCTAAATGAATACTCGCAGTCAGGTATTACTGATGAAGAGATGAAATTTATGCGTCAAGCGGTCGGTCAAAAAGATGCACTGAAATATGAAACGCCAACACAAAAAGCGGAGCTCATCAGTGATATTCTTAAGTACAACCTCGATCATGATTACTTGCAGCAAAGAAACGCTATCGTAGAAAAAGTCGATAAGCAGACGTTGAATGCGCTGGCTCAGAAATGGTTTGATCCAAATGACTATCAAATTATCGTCGTTGGTGATGCTAAATCGTTGCGTCCTCAATTAGAAAAGTTGGGGAAAGACGTAGAAGAGCTTGAAATCATTCGATAGAGTACACATTTAATAGCGGAGAAACGTTTCTCCGCTATTCATCTAGATAAGCAACTTTTCGTGGGTTATTTATCTAGATGCATTAACTATCAATAACTTAGCTTACACTTGTGTTATGTAACAAGTGTCCTGCTCCCAATATAAGCGAACCTCATTTTGACTGATTTTGCTGCGCGACTAAAAAAAGTTGCATCAAACCCCGAAGTATTTAAGCAGTTTGGACGCGGTGTTGAGCGAGAAACTTTGCGCTATCGTCAGGATGGACATCTAGCTACAACTCCTCATCCTGAAGGGTTAGGCTCTGCGTTCACAAATCAATGGATCACAACGGATTTTTCGGAATCATTGTTAGAGTTCATTACGCCTGTGTCACATGAAATTCCAGAACTGATGGCACAGCTGAAAGATATCCATCATTTCACTCAAACCAAAATGGGTGAAGAGAAAATGTGGCCACTATCAATGCCTTGCTACGTAGGCTCAGAGGATGATATTCAGTTAGCCCAGTATGGCTCTTCGAATGCAGCGAAAATGAAAACGCTGTACCGAGAAGGCCTAAAGCGTCGCTATGGCAGCCTGATGCAAATTATTTCAGGTGTCCATTTTAACTTCTCGTTTCCTGAAACATTTTGGGATGCGCTCTATGGCGAGCAAGATGAACAAGCCCGCCAAGATGCTAAGTCTGATGCGTACTTTGCGTTGATCCGTAATTACTACCGCTTTGGCTGGATGATTCCCTACTTCTTTGGTGCATCACCAGCGTTATGTGGCTCTTTTATTCAAGGTCGTGAAACCGATCTGCCATTCGAGAAGATTGGCGGGACATTATATTTGCCGAAGTCGACGTCTTTGCGTTTGAGCGATCTTGGCTATACCAATAGTGCGCAAAGTGTGCTGAAAATTGGTTTTAACAGCATTGACCAATACCTCGATGGTTTGAGTGATGCGATTCGCCACCCATCAGAAGAGTTTGCGAAAATTGGGGTAAAAGTGGATGGTGAATACCGCCAGCTTAATTCCAATATCTTACAAATTGAGAATGAACTGTACGCTCCGATTCGTCCAAAACGTGTATCGAAAAGTGGTGAGAAG
Source organism: Vibrio sp. Vb1127 (assembly GCF_033338735.1). Lineage (NCBI taxonomy): Bacteria > Pseudomonadati > Pseudomonadota > Gammaproteobacteria > Vibrionales > Vibrionaceae > Vibrio > Vibrio sp. Vb1127. The sequence goes on from NZ_JAWOTF010000003.1 coordinate 92,165, forward strand.
CCTTCAGATGCGTTACGACGCGGTGGTGTCGAATACATTGAAGTTCGTTCTCTAGATGTTAACCCATTCAGCGCAGTGGGCTTAAATGAAGAGCAAGTACGATTCTTGGATCTCTTCCTTACCTGGGCGGCCTTGTCAGACTCAGACCCTATGGATAACTGTGAATTAGAGTGTTGGCGCGATAACTGGAATAAAGTCATTGTTTCTGGCCGTGAAAAAGGTCTAATGCTGCAAATTGGTTGTCAAGGTGAACGTCTATCTCTACAAGATTGGGCACACCGAGTTTTCGTCGAGTTACGTCAAATAGCACAGCAAATGGATATGACCGCTGGTGGCAGTGCATACCAAGATGTGTGTAATCAACTCGAGACATGGATTGATAACCCAGAACTAACGATCTCTGGTCAACTATTAGAGCTAACGAAAGAGCTGGGTGGGCTAGGTAAAGTTGGTTGTACTCTTGGTATGAAGTACCGTGATGAAAACCTAGCTCACGGTTATCAGTACTACTCACAAGATACGATGGAAACGGAAGTAGCGTCGTCCGTGGAAAAACAAAAGCAAGCAGAGCAGAGTGACACGCTTTCTTTTGATGATTTTTTGGAAGATTACTTTGCTTACCTGAAGCAGTAATGACTAACTAAGGATTGGTGCGGTTGAACATTAAGTCGTCAGTAGTAGCGGTACTTGGAAGCGTGCTACTTGCAGGTTGTGCTACGGCACCGCCAAAGCAGCAGAATAACTTATGCGAGATATTCCGAGAGAAATCCGGTTGGTACGATGATGCCAAAGATATGGAAGATGAATGGGGGACCCCTATTCATGTCGCTATGGCCATCATTAAACAAGAAAGCAGCTTTCGGCACGATGCAAAACCACCTAAAGATTATTTGCTAGGGTTTATTCCTTGGGGACGAGTCAGCAGTGCGTATGGTTACGCTCAAGCTCAAGACCCTGCTTGGGAAGACTTCCAAGATGCCACAGGTCAGGGTGGCTCTCGTACCAACTTCGATGATTCTATGATGTTTGTCGGTTGGTATACTCATGAAACACGGCGTCAGCTAGGGATTTCATTATGGGATCCCTATAACCAGTATCTGGCTTATCATGAAGGGCGAGGTGGGTATAAACGAGGTACTTATAATCGAAAGCCTAGTTTAATCAAAGTCGCTCGACGTGTTGAACAAACAGCGAAAACTTATGGCTGGCAGCTGAAGCAATGTCGTCAGGAATTAGAAGACAACAGCAGCTGGTTCTTTTAGCCCACAGTCAGTTCATGTGCTGTAGGGATGAATGACATTTATCCATTACCGAAAGGTACTGGAGTTACAATCAGGAGAGATGTAATGCCTTTACTCGATAGTTTTACCGTGGACCACACTCGTATGAATGCACCGGCAGTGCGAGTGGCGAAAACCATGCAGACCCCAAAAGGGGATACGATTACTGTTTTCGACTTACGCTTTACTGCGCCAAACAAAGACATTCTTTCTGAAAAAGGTATTCACACCCTAGAGCACCTTTATGCAGGCTTTATGCGTAATCACCTAAACGGTGATTCTGTTGAGATCATCGATATTTCGCCTATGGGTTGCCGCACAGGTTTTTACATGAGCCTGATTGGCACACCATCAGAGCAGCAAGTCGCAGATGCTTGGATTGCAGCAATGGAAGATGTGCTGAAGGTAGAAAGTCAGAATAGGATCCCTGAACTTAACGAATACCAATGCGGCACGGCAGCAATGCACTCTTTAAAAGAAGCACAACAGATCGCAAAGAACATTTTGGATGCTGGTGTTTCGGTGAACAAAAATGATGAACTTGCTTTGCCTGAGTCGATGTTAAAAGAGTTGCGCATCGACTAGGTGCTCATTAAGAAGCATATTGCCCCAATAAGTAAAAAGCCTGACATGAGTCAGGCTTTTCTTTTGGTTATTTGGATGTCGATTTTTTCTTCTTCGGATAAACACGAACGAGCTTGATTCGGTTCTCTTCAATCTCAACAAGTTCCATTGGGTGACCCGCTACTCTCACACTTAGATGGCTCTCAGGAATATCTTCCAAGTGTTCTAAAATGAGCCCGTTTAGCGTTCTCGGGCCATCCGTTGGTAAATCCCATTTCAGGCCTTTGTTGATATCTCGGATATTGGTGCTGCCTTCAATAAGAAAGCTTCCGTCACCTTGAGGACTGATTTCATCAGAGAGGCTTGGAGAAATGGACGTCGTGAACTCACCAATGATCTCTTCCAGAATATCTTCAAGAGTGATTAGACCGATGATATCACCGTACTCATCCACGATCAGACCGATACGTTGCTTGTTACGTTGGAATTTTAACATTTGCACGTTCAGTGGTGTGCCTTCTGGGATGTAATAGACCTCATCAGCAGCACGTAATAGCGTTTCTTTGTTGAATTCGTTCTTTTCCAACATCAGACGATAAGCTTCACGCAAGCGCAGCATGCCAACCACTTCATCAATTTGGTCACGATAGAAAACTATGCGCCCATGTGGTGAGTGTGTTAGCTGGCGAACAATGGATTTCCAGTCGTCGTTAATATCAATACCGGTAATTTCATTGCGTGGGACCATAATGTCGTTCACGGTGACGTGCTCAAGATCTAAAATAGACACTAGCATGTCTTGGTGTCGGCGAGGGATCAAACCGCCAGCTTCATTTACCACCGTACGCAGCTCATCGGAGCTAAGATGATCTTCTGCTGAGTGATCCGCTCTTACACCAAGTAAGCGGATAAAGCCATTCGTAATAAAGTTAACAAGCATCACTAAAGGCGACAGTAACTTCATCAGTATGGTCAATAATATACTGCTCGCGTAGGACACACGTTCAGGGTAAAGCGCTGCAATTGTTTTAGGGGTAACCTCGGCAAAAACCAATACAACCATAGTTAGTGCACCGGTTGCGATAGCGACACCTAAATCACCATACAAACGCATACCAATAATGGTCGCGATCGCGGACGCGAGAATATTAACGAGGTTGTTGCCGATAAGAATAAGACCAATCAAACGATCTGGACGGTCTAATAGTCTTTCGACTCGCTTAGCACCCTTATGCCCGTTTTTGGCTAAGTGTTTTAAGCGATAACGATTCAGAGACATCATCCCTGTTTCTGAACCGGAAAAGTAACCTGATATGACGATAAGACACGCGAGTAGCGCAAACAAGATACCCGTAGAGATGTCGTCCAAAACGTTGCTGTTCCTTGTAAGTATTGGGTTATATAACGGTTGAGTAAGTCCGTTAAGTCAAAGAGTTAAGGCGTACTGTATTTTATCTAGCCTAAAATATAAAGGATAGGAGCCCTAGAGCTCCTTAATTCAAGATGATTTCTTTTACAAAGCGACTGCCAAAATATGCCAGAGTTAACAGTGTTGCTCCTGCAACAGCGAACCATGTGACTTTTCTACCACGCCAGCCTTTTTGATAGTGACCCCAAAGCAGTATTGAGTACACCACCCAAGCGATGAAAGAAAGAATGCCCTTATGTGCCTTACCTTGGGCAAACATATCCTGCACAAAGACAAAGCCAGTAATGAGCGTGGCAGTTAACAATAAGTTACCGATCAAAATAATTTTGAAGAGTTGACGCTCCACCATTAATAGAGGCGGCAGGTTTGGGTTAATCGCCAAAGATTTTTTTGCTTTCAGTTTGTGATCCAGCCAAGCCAACTGAAGCGCATAGAGTGCCCCGATAGTTAAAGTCGCGTATGAGAAGAGCGCAAATGAAATATGAATGAGTAGCTTAGGGTCATTCTCTAGGTGCTTTATAAACGTGCTTGGCAAAAATGTGGCAGCAGATAAATTGATGGCAGCAAAGCTATAAACGACTGGCAATAAAAACCACAGTCGGTTTTTCAACATAGCAAGGCTCATGACCAGAGAAATGATAAAACTGATCAAAGAAGCCACGTTGAGAATACTCAGGTTTTGACCTGAACCATCAAAAATCAGATCACTCAAAATCCACGCATGAAAAACAAGCGCACAGGCAGCACTAGCAAACACTGTTTTTGCTTTGATTCCTGACTGTTGTGAGAGTCCGGGTATGATGGTCGCAATCGCCAAGACATAAAGTATGGCGGCCGCGATGGCTATTAAGCTATCCATGAATCCTAAATATTATTGTGCACGATGGAGAAATTATACCTTGCATTACACTTTGGGGCTACGTTATATCCGACATCAATCGTGAGAGATGAGATATTGAAATTAATAAGTTACCGCACCATATATAAATAGAGACAAGAATAGGACAGCGGTACGGGTATGACTCAGACCTTGGCTAATGTATACTCACACTAATTAATCGCCATTTTAGCGAAGAGACAAAGATGTTTGAGAATTTAACGGATCGATTATCCAAAACGCTGAAAAATATCAGTGGCAAAGGTCGTCTGACCGAAGACAACATTAAAGAAACCCTACGTGAAGTCCGAATGGCTCTACTTGAAGCTGACGTTGCGCTTCCGGTCGTTCGTGAATTTGTGAACCGCGTTAAAGAAAAAGCGGTGGGTGTAGAAGTTTCTAAATCTCTGACTCCAGGTCAGGAATTTATCAAGATCGTTCAAACAGAACTTGAAGCCGTAATGGGTGAGTCGAATGAGGCGCTAAACCTTGCCGCTCAACCACCTGCTGTGCTTCTTATGGCAGGTCTACAAGGTGCGGGTAAAACCACATCGGTAGGTAAGTTATCTAAGCTTCTAAAAGAACGTGACAAGAAGAAAGTTTTGGTTGTGTCTGCCGACGTTTACCGTCCTGCGGCAATCAAGCAGCTTGAAACACTGGCATCAGACATCGGTGTTGACTTCTTCCCATCATCACCAGACCAAAAGCCTATTGATATCGCCAATGCAGCGATTGACCATGCGAAGAAAAAATTCTACGACGTACTTATTGTCGATACCGCAGGTCGTTTGGCAATTGATGAAGAGATGATGGGGGAGATCAAAGATCTTCACGCAGCTATCAACCCAGTAGAAACGCTATTTGTTGTTGACGCCATGACGGGTCAAGACGCAGCAAATACAGCAAAAGCCTTTGGCGATGCGCTACCTCTTACCGGTGTAGTTCTAACTAAGGTTGATGGTGATGCTCGTGGTGGTGCGGCACTTTCAGTACGCCATGTCACGGGCAAACCAATCAAATTCTTGGGTGTCGGTGAAAAAACTGACGCGCTAGAACCGTTCCACCCAGATCGTGTTGCTTCACGTATTCTTGGCATGGGTGACGTTCTGTCTTTGATTGAAGACCTACAACGCAACGTTGACCAAGAAAAGGCAGAAAAGTTAGCGAAGAAGTTCAAAGAGAAGAAAGGTTTCGACCTTGAAGATTTCCGTGAACAGCTAGGCCAGATGCAAAACATGGGCGGCATGATGGGGATGATGGATAAGCTTCCAGGAATGTCCCAGCTACCAGACAATGTGAAAGATAAAGTCGATGACAAGATGTTCAAACAGATGGAAGCGATCATCAGCTCCATGACAATGAAAGAACGTCAACGCCCAGAAATTATCAAGGGCTCGCGCAAGAAGCGTATCGCGGCTGGTTCTGGTGTGCAGGTTCAAGATGTAAACCGCTTACTAAAACAGTTCACCCAAATGCAGAAAATGATGAAAAAGATGCAAAAAGGTGGCATGAAAGGCATGATGCGCAACATGCAAGGCATGATGGGCGGCATGGGTGGTGGCGGTGGCTTCAACCCATTTGGTCGTTAATTAATCGATCACGCATAGATTCAGGGTGTTAGGTACGTCACAAACTTTAAATTCAATTTATGTTGGTGAAAAAGTAACTAAACTCCTTGCATTGCTCCGGGAGAAGAGTAAAATTCCGGAGCTTTATTTTGGCACGAGACCCCAAACTGTTTAATTTCTTGAATGGTTTTTGGGGTTAATTTTATTTTTGAGAAAGCAAAGAGGACGACATGGTAACCATTCGTTTGGCACGTCACGGCGCTAAAAAGCGTCCATTTTATCAAATCGTAGTAGCGGACAGCCGCAACGCTGCAACTGGCCGTTTCATCGAGAAAGTTGGTTTCTTCAACCCAACTGCTAAAGGTCAAGAAGAAGGTCTACGTCTAGACCTAGACCGCGTTAACCACTGGGTTGGTCAAGGCGCGTCAGTATCTGACCGTGTTGCTAAGCTAGTTAAAGACGCTCAAAAAGCGGCTTAATTTTTTACTTGAAAAGTAGAAACTAGTTTATGTCGATGAAAGGTAAAGAAACAATGAGCAACGAAAAGATTGTTGTAGGCAAGTTTGGTGCTACTTACGGCATTCGTGGTTGGCTTAAGGTTTTTTCCTACACAGACAATGCTGAAAGCATTTTCGATTACAGCCCTTGGTACATTAACCAAAAGGGCAAGTGGGTTGAGTACAAAGTAGAAAGCTGGAAGCGCCATAACAAAGGTATGGTGGCTAAGCTGGAAGGCATGGATGTTCGTGAAGACGCGCATCTAATGACGAACTTTGAAATTGCTATTGACCCTGCGGTACTTCCTGAATTGTCAGAAGATGAGTTCTACTGGCGCGAATTGTTTGGGATGCAAGTTGTAACTACTAAAGGTTACGATCTAGGTGTCGTTACTGACATGCTAGAAACTGGCTCAAACGATGTTCTGGTTGTTAAAGCAAATCTTAAAGATGCTTTCGGGCAGAAGGAACGATTAATCCCGTTCCTTGAAGAGCAAGTGATCATTAATGTTGATCGCGAAGCTCAACGGATCGAAGTTGACTGGGATCCTGGATTCTAATCTCCAAAATTACAGAGCGAGATAAACATGTGGGTTGGCGTTATTAGCCTTTTTCCAGAAATGTTCCGTTCTGTTACTGATTTTGGAGTAACAGGTCAAGCGGTTAAAAAAGGTCTTTTGTCGATTGAGACTTGGAATCCTAGAGATTTCACTCACGACAAACATCGCACAGTCGATGACCGACCTTACGGTGGTGGCCCTGGTATGTTAATGATGGTTCAGCCTTTGCGCGATGCCATTCATACCGCGAAAGCAGCCTCACCGGGCAAGACGAAAGTCATCTACCTTTCTCCTCAAGGTCGCAAGCTCGACCAGAAAGGAGTGGAAGAACTGGCAACGAATGAGAACTTGCTTCTGATTTGTGGTCGTTATGAAGGGGTAGATGAGCGCATCATTCAATCTGAAGTCGACGAAGAATGGTCGATTGGTGATTTTGTGATGACGGGTGGTGAGATACCAGCCATGACGTTAATCGACTCTGTCTCTCGGTTTGTTCCGGGTGTACTAGGGGATTTCGCGTCAGCAGAAGAAGACTCTTTTGCAAATGGCTTGTTAGATTGCCCTCACTATACGCGTCCAGAAGTATTGGATGACAAAGAGGTACCAGCGGTACTGATGTCAGGCAATCACAAGGACATTCGTCAATGGCGACTCAAGCAGTCGTTGGGCCGTACTTGGCTAAGAAGACCAGAGCTCCTGGAAAACCTAGCTCTGACTGACGAACAGGAACAATTACTTGCTGAGTTTGTTAATGAGCATAAAGCCATTAAAGGACATAACGCAAAGTAACCTAATTTATTTAGTATCAGTTTATTCTAGGAATTTAAAAAATGAGTAACATCATCAAAGCTCTTGAAGAAGAGCAAATGAAATCAGACCTACCTAAATTTGCACCAGGTGACACTGTTGTAGTTCAAGTTAAGGTAAAAGAAGGTGACCGTGAGCGTCTACAGGCTTTCGAAGGCGTTGTAATCGCAATCCGTAACCGTGGTCTACACTCTGCTTTCACTGTACGTAAGATCTCTAACGGTGAAGGTGTTGAGCGTACGTTCCAAACACACTCTCCAATCGTTGATAGCATCGAAGTTAAACGCCGTGGTGCAGTACGTCGTGCCAAGTTGTACTACCTACGTGAGCGTTCTGGTAAGTCTGCTCGTATCAAAGAGAAGCTTGCTAAGAAGTAATGCTATAACTAGCGTTCTCATCTTAAACGGAGTCCTTTTAGGGCTCTGTTTTTTTATTTGTGTAATTAGCTTGCTCGTTTCTTTTCACCCGAACTGAACTGTCGATGCTCATGCACTGATGTACACTCCACGCCTCTGCCTTGCTGTGAATAGATTCCTGATGTCGCTATGGCTCCT
>NZ_JAWOTF010000003.1:100400-100764 GCF_033338735.1 Vibrio sp. Vb1127
CGGAATGACGGGAAATGATGATCAAATATTACTGGGTACTGTGGTTAAAATTCGTCATTCTGGATAGCGACGAAGGACCGTGATTCAGAATCTACTAGTCGAGCATGCAATTGTTTAAGTTGTTAGCTTCATCCTTGCTATGAGTAGATTCCTGATGTCGCTATGGCTCCTCGGAATGACGGGAAATGATGATCAAATATTACTGGGTACTGTGGTTAAAATTCGTCATTCTGGATAGCGACGAAGGAGCGTGATTCAGAATCTACTAGTTGAGAATGTAAGTGTTTAAGTTGTTAGCTTCATCCTTGCTGTTAGTAGATTCTTAATGTCGCTATGGCTCCTCGGAATGACAGTAAATGATGGT
>NZ_JAWOTF010000003.1:100864-386184 GCF_033338735.1 Vibrio sp. Vb1127
CAAAGATTACAGAGTACCGTGGTTAAAATTCGTCATTCTGGACAGCGACGAAGGAGCGTGATTCAGAATCTACTAGTTGAGAATGTAAGTGTTTAAGTTGTTAGCTTCATCCTTGCTATGAGTAGATTTCTGATGCCGCTATGGCTCCTCGGAATGACAGGAAATGATGGTCAAAGATTACAGAGTACCGTGGTTAAAATTCGTCATTCTGGACAGCGACGAAGGAGCGTGATTCAGAATCTACTAGTCGAGCATGCAAGTGTTTACGTTGTTAGCTTCATCCTTGCTATGAGTAGATTCCTGATGTCGCTATGGCTCCTCGGAATGACGGAAAATGATGGTCAAAGATTATATAGCACTGAGGTTCAAATTCGTCATTCTGGACAGCGACGACGGAGCGTGATTCGGTTCCCCAAGAAGGAACCTAGGGTATTCCTTTACCCTAGGTCTCAATTTAATACTGGTCTTCAGACCAGCCATCACTATCGGACATATCGGGTGCGCCTGGGATGGTGTTTTCTTCATCTGCCCATTCACCAAAATCAATCATTTGGCATTGTTTACTGCAGAAAGGGCGATGAGGACTTTGTTCTCCCCATTCTACGTCGGCGCCACATTGTGGGCATTGAACGATGGTAACTTTAGACATAGTTGAGCGTCCCATTACTAATTGGTGTTAAAGGGTAGTATACCTAAACGAATTAAAGATGGCTTATTCAACGCGCTATTGCTGCTACGAAATTTTATCAAATATAAGCGCAATAAAGCGTTGAATTTTAGATTATGGAGGCGAGGCGTAGTGTCGTCTTAGCTGCAAACAGCAAGTTCAAATTCAATATCTTGTGTGCATGCTTGACCGTTTTCAAACGACATGAACTTGATCGCAAAGCGATTTTTATGACCTGAAATCATAGGATAAACGCCATATTCCATTGGGATGTGAAGTCTTAGAATGTTGGCTTCATCAGCGTCGCTTTGGAAGAAACCTGCACGACCGATTTGAGCTTTGAAATGTCCGGTCTCTCTAGTGAGCTTTAACCATAACGAAAGCGCATCAGATAAGGGCTTTAAGCTTGCTTGCCACTGTTGTGCATCACGCTTTTTACGTTCAATAGGTAGATGAAGCCAGTAGTGTAATGCTGGCAGATCAAAACAGCATGAACCACCCGGTAGATTAAAGCGTTGGCGGATAGAGCTTAAGAAGCGATCTTCTTTTAATGCTTGGCCAAAACGTTCAGCACCCATTAGTTGGCTATGAACGACATCTATCTCTTGTAGTAGGGTATTTAATGCGTCTTGATCGACACCATCAACATTTAGCCAATGGCGGTACGACAGCCGTTGCTTCTCAAGATCTTTAGCCAGTTCACTTTTCAGTTGGATTTGTTCGAAGATCTCAACCATATCGAATAACGCACGGAAAAACAGTTGATACTGATGATTTTCGCTAAACCCAGAGGCCAAGTGAGCCTGACGCAGCAGAGACTCCACTCTTAGATAAATACGAGTTTTCTCATTTAACGGATGTTCAAATTTGTGCGTGGTCATCGACATAAGCCTTTGTGAGTTTCGTTCCTATTTTCGCAGATTTTTCTTACACATGGCTAGGTACTTTTCGTGCAAATCTGTGATTTGAAGCAAAAGATCAGGGTCACTTGGATTATTCTTAACCACATCGTCTGCAAGCGCGAGCCTTTGCTCTCTTGATGCTTGAGAGGCAAGGATGGCGCGAACTTGATCTTCACTCACATTGTCTCGTTTCATCGTGCGAGATATCTGTGTATTCGGTTCTACATCGACGACAAGAATGCGATCACACAAACTATCTAGCTTGTTTTCTACGAGCAACGGCACCACAAGTAACGCATACTCTGAAGTGACTTGCTGCAAATCTTCGATCATCTTTTCACGAATTATCGGGTGCAACAGTGCATTGAGCCATGCTTTTTCATCTGAATTCGAAAAGATTTTTTCTCTCAGCTTTGCGCGATCTAAAGTTTGGTCTTCACGTACGATATCGTGACCAAAGTGTTCAATAATCGCGTTTAGGCCGGGAGTACCTGGCTCGACAACTTCTCTTGCTACAATGTCGGCATCGACGATATCGATTTTAAATTGTTGTTTGAACAGATTCGCGACGGTTGTTTTTCCACTAGCGATACCGCCTGTTAAACCAATAACCAAAGCCATTTACACTCCTAGAACTGAAGTAAAGTACCAGTTTAAAATCTGGTCGCCCCAAATTAAGCTTATCCAACCAGCAATTGCTAAGTAAGGACCGAAAGGGAAAGCTTTTTCAATTCCCTGCTTTTGCAAGCGTAGTTGAATGATGCCAAATACGATGCCAACCACAGAAGAAAGTAGAATGATCATCGGCAGTGACTGCCAACCTAGCCAAGCTCCTAGTGCCGCCAGTAGTTTAAAATCACCATACCCCATTCCTTCTTTACCAGTAAGTAGCTTAAAGCCCCAGTAAACGGACCAGAGACATAGGTAACCAGCAATAGCACCAATGACAGAATCTTGTAGAGTAACAGGACTTATTTCGACTAATGCTAAGGCAATGCCAGCCCAAGTTAATGGTAATGTTAATTGGTCAGGTAACAACATAGTATCGAGATCGATAAATGTTGCGGCGATTAAGATAAAAGTAAAAAAGAGTAGGGCAACGGTAAAGTAACTAAAACCAAAGTAATAAGCGATAAAGCCTGAACAGAACGCGGTGAGCAGTTCAATCAGTGGATAGCGTGCACTAATGGTTGCCTGACAGTTGTGACATTTGCCTTTTAAAAGCAGCCAGCTAATCACAGGAATGTTGTCGCGAATACGTATCGGTGTTGCGCATTTCTGGCAGGAGGAGCGTGGAACGCTCAAGGTCAGCACTTCTTTAGGAGGTTCTATTTTGTATTCAGGAAATGACTCGGCACATTCGCGTCGCCATTCTAGTTCCATGATTTTAGGTAGTCGATAAATAACCACATTGAGGAAGCTACCCACGATCAGACCGAAGATGGTGGCAAATACAACGAATAGCCAAGGGTAGTACTGGAATACTTCCATATTTGTCTCTTGAGCGATGAGTGAAATCAGCAAGATGCTGTTTTAAAGGAGTTAACAGCCCATTCTAGCCCAATACACTCATTAAGTTAAAGATTGGCAAGTACATTGCTGTCACTAATCCGCCAACAACGATACCTAAAAAAACGATAATTAGTGGCTCTAGAATTTTACTAAGGTTGTCGACGGTGTTATCGACTTCAAACTCGTAGATCGTTGCAACTTTATTGAGCATGTCGTCAAGTCGACCAGACTCTTCACCGATCATAACCATTTGTAACACCAATTCAGGGAACACATTACAGTTGCGCATGGCTACATACATTGGCATACCTGCGGCGGTATCACGGTAAACTTCTTCTATGGCGAGTTGATAGTGTAAGTTTCCTGAGGTTTTTGATGTGGTTTTTAAACTGGTTAGAATTGGAATACCCGCTGTAAAGCTTGTGGCGAGTGTTCGACTAAATTTGGCGATAGCGGCTTTTGATAATACAGGGCCCAGAACAGGAAATTTAAGCACAGAGCGGTTGAGCATTAAGCGAAAAGAATCTGAACGCTTAGAGAGGATTCTCGCCGAGGTGAATAAACTAATGGAGCCTAGTGCGATAAACGGACTCCAGTTTTGTGTCCAGGCGGAAAGATCTAACACTTGCCTGGTAAACCAAGGTAAGTCAGCACCAAAACCAACAAACATTTTTTCGAACTCGGGAATGACTTTGGTGAGCATGATAAACGACACGCCTAACGCTACTAGCACTACCATGGCTGGGTAAATCAGTGCTTTGATCACTTTCGCACGAAGCTGCTCATTTTTTTCTCGGTAGGTGGCTAAGCGCTCGAACACTTCCGCTAAGTTACCGGATTGCTCACCTGTTGCGATAAGGTCGGTATAGAGTGGGTCAAAGTGTTCACTTGCAGTGCGCATGGCTTTTGACATGGGCGTACCGGCTTCAACGGCGCGTGTCACGCTCATCAAAATGGATTTCATCTCTGCTTTTTTATTGTTTTCTGAGACCAATTTTAAAGCCTGAACTAACGGCACACCAGTTATCAACATCGTCGAAATCTGACGGGTGAACACCGTGATGTCTCTGCCTTTCACGCGATGGCTGAGTTTAGTGAGAAACGAGATACTGCTTTTCTTTAACTTCTTGATCTTGATGTGCTGTGCGTCTAGACGCTCGCGTACTTCAATTTCTGTCATCGCGAGGGTTTGTCCAGACGTCTTTTTGCCTGAACTGTTGATGCCTTTCCAGCGGAAGTTTTTAAGTTGTGGTGTAGTGCTTTTCATAGAGGTGACTGCTGATTAAAGGATTAAAAATAAAGTACGCGCTGTAGTTCACTAAAACTTGTGATCCCTTGTTTGAGTTTTTCTATGCCCGACATTTGTAACGTGCTCATACCATTTGCGATGGCGAGTTTTTCTAGTTCATGTACCGAGGCACCTTTAATAAGCGCTTCGGAAAGAAATTCATCAAAGCGCATCACTTCATAAATCCCCGTTCGGCCGGAATAACCATGGGTACACTCATTGCATCCATCGGGATTGGCTTTAAAAATGTTGTCGCTTGCTTGAATTCCGAGATGTTGTAGCTGAACGGTAAGCTCTTGTGATTGTTTGCAGTGCGAGCACAGTTTACGGGCTAAGCGCTGGGCAATAATCAAACTAAGAGATGAGGCCAAGTTAAAGCTTTCTACGCCCATGTTTGATAAACGAATAACCGTTTCAGCCGCAGAATTGGTATGTAAGGTTGAAAGTACTAAGTGACCGGTTTGCGATGCTTTTATGGCTATTTCCGCAGTGTCTAAGTCACGAATCTCACCGACCATTACCACATCGGGGTCTTGACGCAAGAAAGAGCGCAGTGCTTCGGCAAAACCAAAACCAATCTTAGGCTGAACTTGAACTTGGTTAATGCCCGATAAGTTAATTTCTACTGGGTCTTCTGCCGTGGAAATGTTGATTTCTGGCTTATTGAGGATACTCAGCCCAGTGTACAGAGATACGGTTTTTCCGCTCCCGGTTGGGCCTGTCATCAGAATCATGCCTTGTGGGCGACGCAGCGCATCCAAGTACAATTGTTTTTGTTGTTCGCTATAACCAAGCTTGTCGATATCCAATGATGCAGAGCTGCTGTCGAGCAGTCGTAGTACAATTTTCTCTCCAAATAGAGTAGGCAGCGTGGATACACGCATATCAATTGCGGTGTCTTGATTCAACTTGAGCTTAATACGCCCATCTTGTGGTAAACGTCGCTCTGCAATATCAAGTTTAGAGAGGATTTTGATACGAGCGGATAAGCGGCGACTTAAGTGGCTTGGTGGCTGCTGTGTTTCAATTAAGATGCCATCACAGCGTAGGCGCACGCGGTACATCTTTTCATAAGGTTCAAAGTGGATATCGGATGCGCCTTTGCGCACAGCGTCCAACAGAATTTGGTTGATGTAACGGCTAACAGGAGACTCATCTTGGCTCAAGTCTTCAATGTTGTCGATTTCATCTGCGCCCACATCAACCAGATTGGCTAACTCTTCTTGGTTGATCTCTTTTAACCCGGACTTCTCATGACTCAATGAACGACCATATAAGCGTCGAATTGCCGCGCTGAGTTGACGAAAATCCGCCAACACCAATTCAATCTGTAAACCAGTGGCAAAGCGGAAATCGTCTTCTGCTTGTTGGTTCGTGGGGTCGGCAACGGCTAATAATAACGTTGAAGGTGTACGCTGGAGTGGGAGTGCGTTATGCCGTGTGATTAATTCCCTAAGGCCAAGTTGCTGACAAAGCGAGGCGTACTCGTACTGAGATAACTCGGGCTGATTTAATCCAAAAATAGAATTTAAATGTTCAGTGAGTTCGCGTGATGTAAATAACCCTGAACTGAGCAAAGCTTCCGGCATCGAAATGCCAGAAGCTTTGACTTGCTCAAGCAACGATTCTTCTTGGGAAAAAGCCAATAGTCCTTTTTGACGAAGAATCGTGGAGAGGTTGGTTTGCATTATGGGCAGCTATCAATAGATACTTTTGGGTTAGTATTATTTGTACAGCCCCAGGGTGTGTTTGGTGTCCTAGCATATTCGATGTCACCTGCTGCAGCATTGCCAGTATTAAATACAAATTTGAGTGTAGATTTTGCGTTTGAGGCTGCTCCAGCACCTTCAATTGATGCGGTAATATTGCCAAGGGCGTTCATAGTAGCGTTCCCACCGATGTCTCCTAAGTCGGAAGTAGCTGTGGTGTTGTTCTGAGTATATAAATCAGCATTAGTAAGTAATGACTTTAAAGTACCCACAGCAGAGGTTACAGCTGACTTTGCGACATAGTCTTTATATGCAGGGATTGCGACTGCTGATAACACACCAATAATTGCTACCACAATCATCAATTCAATTAACGTAAAGCCTTGCTGTTTTTTCTGTTTACTGTGTTTCATTTTCTTTCCTTCTTAATGAAATAAATAATGCCCTTGCATTAGCGAAGGATTATGGAGACTTCATAAAGGTTGAAAATGGGGAAGGGATGGGCTCTCGAGTGAGATAAAACTCTTTGGTGAAAAGTTGCATATCGCATGCAGAGTTTTGCGAGTAGTACTATTTTTTAGTGGATAAAAAGAAAGGGCCAATTGGCCCTTTTAAATGATGAATTACTCACAACTCACTGAGTTAGTTGAAGTAATTTCAGATTTGTTGCTTTTATTATTTGAAGCGCATCGAAAGATCCATCGCTTTTAAATGCTTAGTCAACGCGCCTACCGAAATGTAATCGACACCGGTTTCTGCGTATTCTGCGATGGTCTCTAGCGTAATGTTGCCGGAGTTCTCTAAAGCGGCACGACCTGCGTTAATCGCTACGGCTTCACGCATCATTTCTTTTGTGAAGTTATCGAGCATGATGATGTCGGCACCAGCCTCTATCGCTTGTTTCAACTCTTCTAAGCTTTCCGTTTCTACTTCTACCGGTTTGCCTGGGTTAAGCTCTTTCGCTTTTTGGATGGCTTGAGTGATGCCACCACAAGCAATAATGTGGTTTTCTTTAATGAGGTAAGCGTCGAACACGCCGATGCGATGGTTAAAGCCACCACCACACGTCACGGCGTATTTTAGTGCGCTACGCAGACCAGGAATGGTTTTGCGTGTGTCTAGTAGACGACACTCAGTATGCGCGATTTTTTCAGCGTACTCTGCGGTAACTGTTGCGCAGCCAGACAACGTTTGGATGAAGTTCATTGCGTTACGCTCACCAGTCAACAAGTCACGAGCAGGGCCTGTCAGCGTGCAAAGGGTTTGGTTAGGTTCGACTTTATCTCCGTCCTTTACGTGCCATTCAATACTGACCTTGCCACCGAGCTGCTTAAAAACTTCATCTGCCCATGCTTGACCACAGAACACACCATACTCACGAGTAATAATCGTTGCGGTATTAACCGCATCGGCAGGGATCAAAGATGCAGTAATGTCATTATCTGCGTCGACACTGCCACCTAGATCTTCTTTTAAGGTATCAGCGACAGAGCGAGTGATCTCTAAAGGGAGTTGTTGTTTAAGGTATTCTAGGCGTTCTTGAATGTTGTGTGTGTTCTTCATCGCAAATCTTGTCTTGAAAGGGAGATGGCAACGAATGATACTCTCCGGTGTCAATAATTTCAGCAGTTAATTTGCAAAGTAGAGAGGTTGATATGCGCCCAATTATCGAGAATGGCTGGCTGACACAAGCAAAGCATGTTCCGTCACCATTTTTTGATGCCCGCTCTGATATAAACGACATCTCTCTGCTGGTGGTACACAATATCAGTTTGCCTCCTGGGCAGTTTGGTGGACCATATATAGAGGACTTCTTCACTGGCAAGCTAGACCCAAATGAACATCCATTTTTTGAAGTCATTCACAAAATGGGCGTTTCTGCACATTGCTTGATTAAAAGAAACGGCGAGGTTGTTCAATTTGTTTCTTTTCTTGATAGAGCATGGCATGCCGGTCAATCCAGTTTCGCAGGCAGGGAGCGTTGTAATGACTATTCCATTGGTATCGAGCTTGAAGGGACAGAATTTACTGCCTACACAGAAGCGCAATATCAATCACTTGCAGAGATCACTGAGGTGATTATGCAGTCTTATCCTCAAATCACCCCGCCACGAATTACTGGTCATCAATATATTGCGCCCTTGAGAAAAAGCGATCCTGGTCTAAGCTTTGATTGGGTGAAATATAGACTGCTTATACAGCGTTGATTTGTAGCGAAAGTGTAAATTCAAAAAAGCGAAATAAATAAGGCATACGATCAGGTATGCCTTTTTTTGATACCAGAAATATTAATGATTGTTAAAAGTTAACTACATTTTTACGCTCGCACATGCCGTTTTGGTGAATAAATAGACTGATAATTTTGTCATTTTCTGTATTTCTTTTCCAAAACTGCTAGCACGTCGACTTCCCATTTGTATGCTTTATGTAATTGGTCATACCAATTCTATTGCTGTTTTAACAGTCGATTGTTATCAGAGTGTTGGAAGTAAGCTCGTTCTATGATTTAGGTCAATTTTCGGCTGGACAGTGGCGTTTTAATTATGTTAATTTCTGCACCAACTTAAAATTGGTATTACCAATTACCTGCAAGAGTAGAAGAACAATAAATTATGGCTTATCAAAGGATTCGTCAGCCAAAACTCTCTGATGTTATAGAACAAGAGTTAGAAAGGTTGATAGTGGAAGGAACATTGTCTCCGGGGCAACAACTGCCTCCAGAGCGTGAACTGGCAAAACAGTTCGATGTGTCTCGTCCTTCAGTCCGAGAAGCCATTCAACGCTTGGAAGCGAAGCGTTTGTTGACTCGTCGCCAAGGTGGCGGAACATTCGTAAGTGAGAATATCTGGAAGAGCTTTTCAGATCCCTTGTTGAATTTGTTGTCTAGTCATTCTGAAACCCAGCTTGATGTGCTTGAGTCTCGTCATGCGATGGAAGGAATTTCAGCCTACTTTGCAGCTTTACGTGGTACCGAAGAAGATTTTGCGCGTATTCAAGGTTGCCTTGAGCGCATTAGCCAAGAGCAAGCAAACAACGATATCGAAGCTGAATCTGCGGAAGTAATGCAATTTTTGATCGCTTTGACAGAGGCCGCGCACAACGTGGTTTTGTTGCACATTGTTCGAAGCTTAGCACCTTTGCTTGAGCAAAATATTCTACAAAATTTTAAATTACTACGTCGCCGCCCAGAAGCGGTCGAGAAAGTCAGTAAACACCGAGCCAATATCGTGGATGCGATTGTTTCTGGTCAGCCTGAAAAGGCGCGAGAAATGTCCCACTCGCACTTGGCTTACATCGAAGAAACATTGTTGGATTTGACTCGAGAAGAGTCTCGACGAGAGCGTTCTCTACGTCGAATTCAGCAGGGTAATGACTCGTAAGAGCGTTACTTAAATAAGTAGATCCAACCAACAGAAGGATAGATCGCCATGTCTGATATGAAGCATGACGTAGATGCACTGGAAACTCAAGAATGGCTACAAGCGCTTGAGTCAGTTGTACGTGAAGAAGGTCTAGAGCGTGCTCAATTCCTATTAGAGCAAGTTCTAGATAAAGCACGTCTAGACGGTGTTGATATGCCAACAGGTATCACAACTAACTACATCAACACGATTCCTGCAGACCAAGAACCAGCATACCCAGGTGACACAACACTTGAGCGTCGTATTCGCTCAATTATTCGTTGGAACGCTATCATGATCGTTCTACGTGCATCTAAGAAAGACCTAGAGCTAGGCGGCCACATGGCGTCTTTCCAGTCTTCTGCTGCGTTCTACGAGACATGTTTCAACCACTTCTTCCGTGCACCAAACGAGAAGGATGGTGGCGACCTAGTTTACTACCAAGGTCACATTTCACCAGGTATCTACTCACGTGCATTCGTTGAAGGTCGTCTAACTGAAGAGCAGCTAGACAACTTCCGTCAAGAAGTAGACGGCAAAGGTATTCCTTCATACCCGCACCCTAAACTGATGCCTGAATTCTGGCAGTTCCCGACAGTATCGATGGGCCTAGGTCCAATCGCTTCTATCTACCAAGCTCGTTTCCTTAAGTACCTAGAAGGCCGTGGTCTTAAAGATACTTCAGAGCAGCGCGTTTACGCGTTCCTAGGTGACGGTGAGATGGATGAGCCAGAATCACGTGGTGCTATCTCTTTCGCTGCGCGTGAGAAACTAGACAACCTATGCTTCCTAATCAACTGTAACCTACAGCGTCTAGATGGCCCTGTAATGGGTAACGGTAAGATCATTCAAGAACTTGAAGGTCTGTTCAAAGGTGCTGGTTGGAACGTAGTGAAGGTAATCTGGGGTAACAACTGGGATTCACTACTAGCCAAAGATACGACTGGTAAGCTTCTACAGCTTATGAATGAAACGATCGACGGCGACTACCAAACATTCAAATCAAAAGATGGCGCGTACGTACGTGAGCACTTCTTTGGTAAGTACCCAGAGACAGCTGCACTTGTTGCTGACATGACTGATGACGAAATCTTCGCACTTAAGCGTGGTGGTCACGAGTCTTCTAAGCTATACGCGGCATACAAAAACGCGGCAGAAACTAAAGGTCGTCCAACAGTAATCCTAGCTAAGACTGTTAAAGGTTACGGCATGGGTGAAGCGGCTGAAGGTAAGAACATCGCGCACCAAGTTAAGAAGATGGACATGACTCACGTACTACACCTACGTGATCGTCTAGGTCTTCAAGACATCCTAACTGACGAAGCAGTGAAAGAACTTCCGTACCTAAAACTTGAAGAAGGTTCAAAAGAGTACGAATACCTACACGCTCGTCGTAAAGCGCTACACGGCTACACGCCACAGCGTCTACCAAAATTCACTCAAGAATTCATCGTTCCTGAGCTAGAAGAATTCAAGCCACTACTAGAAGAACAGAAGCGTGATATCTCTTCTACTATGGCATTCGTACGTGCGCTAAACGTTCTACTTAAGAACAAGAACATTGGTAAGAACATCGTTCCTATCATTGCTGACGAAGCACGTACATTCGGTATGGAAGGTCTGTTCCGTCAAATCGGTATCTACAACCCGCACGGTCAAACTTACACACCAGAAGACCGTGGCGTTGTTTCTTACTACAAAGAAGCGACTTCAGGTCAGGTTCTACAAGAAGGTATCAACGAGCTAGGTGCTATGTCTTCATGGGTTGCTGCTGCGACTTCATACTCGACAAACGACCTACCAATGATCCCGTTCTACATCTACTACTCAATGTTCGGCTTCCAACGTGTTGGCGACATGGCGTGGATGGCTGGTGACCAACAAGCACGTGGTTTCCTACTAGGTGCAACTGCGGGTCGTACAACGTTGAACGGTGAAGGTCTACAGCACGAAGACGGCCACTCGCACATTTTGGCGGGTACGGTTCCTAACTGTATTTCTTACGACCCAACATTCGCGTACGAAGTAGCAGTAATCATGCAAGACGGTATCCGTCGCATGTACGGTCCAGAACAAGAAAACGTGTTCTACTACCTAACGCTAATGAACGAAAACTACACAATGCCAGCAATGCCAGAAGGCGCTGAAGAAGGCATCCGTAAAGGTATCTACAAGCTAGAAACTTACACGGGCGACAAAGCGAAAGTTCAGCTAATGAGCTCTGGTACTATCATGAATGAAGTACGTAAAGCAGCTCAAATCCTAAGCGAAGATTACGGTGTTGCTTCTGATGTTTACTCGGTAACGTCATTCAACGAACTAACTCGCGATGGCCAAGATGCAGAGCGTTTCAACATGCTTCACCCAGAAGCGGAAGCGAAAGTACCTTACATCCAAACAGTAATGGGTACTGAACCTGCTATCGCAGCAACTGACTACATGAAGAACTACGCAGAGCAGGTTCGTGCATACATTCCTGCTGAGTCTTTCAAAGTTCTTGGTACTGATGGCTTCGGTCGTTCAGACAGTCGTGAAAACCTACGTCGTCACTTCGAAGTGAACGCAGGTTACGTAGTAGTAGCAGCGCTAACTGAACTAGCGAAACGTGGCGAAGTTGAGAAATCTGTAGTTGCAGAAGCAATTAAGAAATTCGACATCGACACAGAGAAAACAAACCCGCTATACGCTTAATTAAGAAGGTAGATAAGAAATGGCAATCGAAATTAATGTACCAGACATCGGTGCGGATGAGGTTGAAGTTACTGAGATTCTTGTAAGCGTTGGCGACAAGGTTGAAGAAGAGCAATCTCTGATCACAGTTGAAGGCGATAAAGCTTCTATGGAAGTTCCTGCTTCTCAAGCGGGTATCGTTAAAGAAATCAAAGTTGCAGAAGGTGACAAGGTTTCTACTGGTTCTCTAATCATGATTTTCGAAGCCGAGGGTGCAGCTGACGCTGCACCTGCTCCTGCGGCAGAAGCGGCTCCAGCAGCGGCTCCAGCTCCAGCAGCAGCGGCAGAACTAAAAGAAGTTCACGTACCAGACATCGGTGGTGATGAAGTAGAAGTTACTGAAATCATGGTTGCCGTTGGCGACAGCATCGAAGAAGAGCAATCTCTTCTAACTGTTGAAGGCGACAAAGCTTCTATGGAAGTTCCAGCGCCATTCGCAGGTACTCTAAAAGAGATCAAAGTTGCAACAGGCGATAAAGTATCGACTGGCTCACTTATCATGGTATTCGAAACAGCAGGTTCAGGCGCTCCAGCAGCACCAGCGGCAGCTGAAGCTCCTGCGGCAGCAGCTCCAGCAGCGTCTGCGGCAAAAGAAGTGAACGTTCCAGATATCGGCGGCGACGAAGTTGAAGTTACTGAGATCATGGTTGCGGTTGGCGACACAGTGGAAGAAGAGCAATCTCTAATCACTGTTGAAGGTGACAAAGCTTCTATGGAAGTTCCTGCACCATTCGCTGGCACAGTTAAAGAAATCAAGATTGCAGCTGGCGACAAAGTGTCTACTGGCTCACTAATCATGGTATTCGAAGTGGCGGGCGCAGCACCTGCTCCTGCAGCAGCTCCAGCTCAAGCGGCAGCACCTGCAGCTCCAGCTCCTAAAGCAGAAGCTCCAGCGGCAGCAGCTCCAGCAGCGACTGGCGATTTCAAAGAAAACGATGAGTACGCTCACGCGTCTCCAGTTGTTCGTCGTCTAGCGCGTGAATTTGGCGTTAATCTTTCTAAGGTTAAAGGTTCTGGTCGTAAGAGCCGTATCCTAAAAGAAGACGTTCAAGCTTACGTGAAAGATGCACTTAAGCGTCTTGAGTCTGGCGCAGGTGCAGCAGCATCTGGCAAAGGCGACGGCGCGGCTCTTGGTCTACTACCATGGCCAAAAGTGGACTTCAGCAAGTTTGGTGAGACAGAAGTTCAACCGCTATCTCGCATTAAGAAGATCTCTGGCGCAAACCTACACCGTAACTGGGTAATGATCCCGCACGTTACACAGTGGGATAACGCAGACATCACGGCTCTTGAAGCATTCCGTAAAGAGCAAAACGCGATTGAAGCGAAGAAAGACACTGGCATGAAGATCACACCACTTGTGTTCATCATGAAAGCGGTAGCTAAAGCGCTTGAAGCGTTCCCAGCGTTCAACTCTTCTCTATCAGAAGACGGTGAGAGCCTAATTCTGAAGAAATACGTGAATGTTGGTATCGCGGTAGATACACCAAACGGTCTAGTTGTTCCTGTATTTAAAGACGTGAACAAGAAAGGCATCTACGAGCTATCTGAAGAGCTAATGGCGGTTTCTAAGAAAGCACGTGCTGGTAAGCTAACTGCGGCTGACATGCAAGGTGGCTGTTTCACTATCTCTAGCCTAGGCGGTATCGGCGGTACAGCGTTTACTCCAATCGTAAACGCACCAGAAGTTGGTATCCTAGGTGTGTCTAAGTCAGAAATGAAACCGGTATGGAACGGTAAAGAGTTCGAACCGCGTCTACAACTTCCACTGTCTCTATCATACGACCACCGTGTGATCGATGGTGCTGAAGGTGCGCGCTTCATCACTTACCTAAACTCATGTCTATCTGACATTCGTCGTCTAGTTCTGTAATAGAAATTAGATGAATGAGAGGCGGCAACTTAGCCGCCTCTGCTAATCATAATTACCGACAATTTGGTTATCAGCCTTGCTTCGTTCAGGGTTTTCACAATCGAATTGTTGTCTAGCTCACAGGCTAAATTGATTTACTTTTCACACCATTAACATCTCTGTAAACTGTTAGCGGTCTGAAAATAACTGTTTAAAACAAATCTCTCTTAAACATAAAAAATCGATACCCACTCAGCCTGTTAGGGATAATGACTACAAGAGGTCAAAATGAGCAAAGAAATTAAAGCCCAAGTTGTTGTACTTGGTTCTGGTCCTGCTGGTTACTCCGCTGCATTCCGTTGTGCGGACTTAGGTCTTGAAACTGTACTAGTTGAACGTTACAGCACGCTTGGCGGTGTATGTCTGAACGTGGGTTGTATCCCATCTAAAGCACTGCTTCACGTTTCTAAAGTAATTGAAGAAGCGAAAGCGATGGCTGACCACGGCGTTGTGTTCGGTGAGCCTCAAACAGACATCAGCAAAATCCGCATCTGGAAAGAAAAAGTTGTTAACCAACTAACTGGCGGCCTAAGCGGTATGGCTAAGATGCGTAACGTAACAGTAGTTAACGGTTACGGTAAGTTCACTGGCCCTAACTCTATCCTTGTAGAAGGTGAAGGTGAGCCAACAGTTGTTAACTTTGACAACGCAATCGTTGCGGCTGGTTCTCGTCCAATCAAACTGCCATTTATCCCGCATGAAGACCCACGTATTTGGGACTCTACTGACGCTCTAGAACTAAAAGAAGTGCCAGAAAAACTGCTTATCATGGGCGGTGGTATCATCGGTCTAGAAATGGGTACGGTTTACCACTCTCTAGGTTCTAAAGTTGAAGTTGTTGAAATGTTTGACCAGGTAATTCCTGCAGCAGACAAAGATATCGTGAAAGTATTTACTAAGCGTATCAAAGACAAGTTCAAGCTAATGCTAGAAACGAAAGTAACAGCAGTTGAAGCAAAAGAAGACGGTATCTACGTTTCAATGGAAGGCAAGAAAGCGCCAGCTGAAGCTGAGCGTTACGATGCGGTTCTAGTTGCTATCGGTCGTGTACCAAATGGTAAGCTAATCGACGGTGAAAAAGCGGGTCTAGAAATTGACGAGCGCGGCTTCATCAACGTTGATAAGCAAATGCGTACTAACGTTCCTCACATCTTCGCGATCGGTGATATCGTTGGTCAACCAATGCTTGCTCACAAAGGTGTGCATGAAGGTCACGTAGCTGCTGAAGTTATCTCTGGTAAGAAGCACTACTTCGACCCTAAAGTTATCCCTTCAATTGCGTACACTGAGCCAGAAGTGGCTTGGGTTGGTAAGACTGAAAAAGAAGCGAAAGAAGAAGGCATCAAGTACGAAGTAGCAACATTCCCATGGGCAGCATCAGGTCGTGCAATCGCATCTGACTGTGCAGACGGTATGACTAAGCTAATCTTCGACAAAGAAACTCACCGCGTAATCGGTGGTGCTATTGTTGGTACTAACGGTGGTGAACTACTTGGTGAAATCGGCCTTGCAATTGAGATGGGCTGTGATGCAGAAGATATCGCTCTGACTATCCACGCTCACCCAACTCTACACGAGTCTGTAGGTCTAGCTGCTGAAGTATTTGAAGGTTCAATCACTGACCTTCCAAACAAAAAAGCAGTTAAGAAGAAGTAAGCTTTTTCTGACTGAATGATAGAAGCCGCTGCATTGCAGCGGTTTTTTATGCTTGTTACATAGGAATATAAATGTGTGCTTAGTTGACAGCAGACAATAAAAAGCCCACCAAACGGTGGGCTGACATATATTACTAGTTAAGCTTTAGTGTTCACGGTTGTAAATGCAAAGCATATCTAAGTATGAATTCACTAGATGTTTCAGTTCCGCTTCACCTTTAGCGCGGTTCGCTTGGACAAACAGTGAGTAACAAATACCGTGGAACAGGTTTGCCAAGTGTTCTGAATCGTGCTGGTCACACACCTCACCGCGTTCAATTGCTTTAATGAACATGTTTTGTACCAGCAACTGGTTAGTACGGTTAGTTGAAACAAACAATGGCCATACTTCATCACGTGTTGAAGCACTCCACTCGAACCATACTTTTAGCCAGTGACAGTCTTGGCTGACAAGCTCGATCATCGCATTAGTAATATTGGCGATGTTTTCACGTGCATGTAAGTCTAGGTCTATGTTATCCGATAGGAAGTTTGAGAACTGACGTACGACGTGATTGAGAACTTCATCCACCAAGTCTTCGCGTGTAGGGAAGTAGTTAAAAACAGTCGCTACAGAAACTTGAGCAATTTCTGCGATATCTGCGTGACCACCACGACCGATGCCGCGGCGCGCAAATACTTCCAATGCGATTTCCATTAACTGTTGCTTACGCTTAATTGGAGAAAGCCTAGTTCTAGGTCTCTTTGCAATTGAGTCCATATCCATTTTCCTTGCCATTTGAGTTGATATTGGGGGTAACCCCCTAATTGATTATTTTAATAGTTGCTTAAAGCAGTGATGAGTGTAATGGTGCATATGCACAAGGTCAACATCTGTAGAACAATTTATATACAGTAATGTCATTATTATTGATAAATTTAGCTATGAACTTTATAAAACTAAGACCTTCTTCCAAGATTTTTTGGCAACAGGATGCGACTTTCAACCCAATGAACGTGGTGATACACTACACGCCGTAAGATTAGGTGATCGTTTGCGTGCGACTTACCTCAACCCACAAATTTAGATTGAGCACAGTATGAAACATACAATAGAAGTCATGATTTCTGAGCAAGAAGTTCAGGAGCGAGTTCGTGAATTAGGCAAACAAATTACAGAGCGTTATCAAGGTAGTGAAGATCTTGTGTTGGTAGGCTTATTGCGTGGCTCATTTGTATTTATGGCAGACTTGGCACGTGCTATCGAACTGACTCACCAAGTTGATTTTATGACTGCGTCAAGCTACGGCAATACGATGGAAAGCTCACGTGACGTTCGTATCTTGAAAGATTTGGATGATGACATCAAAGGTAAAGACATTCTGCTTGTTGAAGACATCATTGACACTGGTAACACACTAAATAAAATCCGTGAGATTCTTTCGCTACGTGAGCCGAAGTCTATCGCGATTTGTACGCTCCTAGATAAGCCATCTCGTCGTGAAGTGAATGTTCCTGTGGATTGGATTGGTTTCGAAATTCCAGATGAATTTGTCGTTGGGGTGGGTATTGATTACGCGCAGAAATACCGCCACTTACCATACATCGGTAAAGTTGTACCTCAAGAATAATCATTGAGTTCAGCATTAAAAATATAAAAAAACGCCCATCTAAGATGGGCGTTTTTTGTCCAGTTTTTAGGTATGACTTAGCGACAAAGCAGCTTGTTGTCTGTATTTAGAATCGTCGAAAGAGCTTTCTGGTAAGACGCTTCTACGGTTTCCTTAGAGTTAGAACGAATGCCTAAGTACTCTAAGCGACCATCTTCAATTCCGTATACCACACCATGAATTTCAACATCTTGCCCACGCTCCCAAGCGTTTTGCAGGATGGTTGAGTTACCCAAGTTGTACACTTGCTCTGCAACATTAAGCTCGCCTAGTTTATCCGCTCGATCTTGTTGCGGCATTTGATCTAGGTAAGTGCGGTGTTTGAAATAGATATCTCTGATATGTAACAGCCAATTATTAATAAGACCTAGCTTAGGGTTATCAATGGCTGCGTTTACGCCACCACATCCATAGTGTCCACAGACAATGATGTGTTTAACCTTAAGAACGTCTACAGCGTACTGGACGACCGATAGACAGTTGAGATCAGTATGGATAACTTGGTTTGCAACATTCCGATGAACAAAGAGCTCACCTGAGTATAGCCCGGTTAGTCGCTCGGCAGGAACGCGGCTATCAGAGCAGCCAATCCAAAGAAAATCAGGCTTTTGCCCCTCAGCGAGTTTTGCGAAGTATTCAGGTCGATCAGATTTGATCTCTTGAGACCATTTCGAATTGTTTTCAAATAACTGTTTTATTTCCGGCATTTTGCAAACTACTTCCCTTAAAAGACAAAATCGCTGCCGCTGTTTGTGTGCACATGCAAGCGATCAGTGTTGTAACTATACACAATGTTACAATTTCGATCTCGTTAAATATTCGTCAGATAGGACTCATCTGACTAGTTTTCATTAAGAAAAAAGTAAAATCTGGTGAAACTATTTGTGGTGTGAATTTAGCCTTAATCTATTTATGGTTTAAATTTTCGCCTAGCTCGTTAAAGTAGTGATATTTTACTTTTTAAAATTGAATGCAGGGAAAATCAGCAGTGTTCGGTAGTCGTTTTGAAGATATCAATTTCAAAGGGGATGTATTTGGCGGGGTAACCACGGCGATTATCTCTCTCCCTCTGGCGTTAGCGTTTGGTGTTGCATCCGGAGCCGGTGCTGAGGCCGGCCTTTGGGGGGCAATAATGGTCGGTTTGTTTGCCTCGTTATTTGGTGGTTCTAATACGTTAATATCAGAACCGACAGGGCCAATGACGGTAATCATGACCGCAGTATTAACCAGTATGATGGCGAAATACCCAGAAACGGGCATGGCTATGACTTTCACGATTGTCATGATGGCTGGCGCGTTCCAAATCCTATTGGGGACGTTAAAACTGGGTAAATACGTTACCTTGATGCCTTACAGCGTTATTTCCGGGTTTATGTCTGGCATTGGTGTGATTCTTATCATTCTACAGTTATCGCCTTTGATGGGGCATGCTGCGCCTTCAGGGGGAGTACTCGGAACGTTATCTGCTTTGCCGGAGACCATTTCTAACCTTAAGTTCAGTGAGTTGTTTTTGGGACTACTGACTTTGGGGATTCTTTTTTTCTTCCCTAAGCAATATCGTAAATACGTTCCTGCACAGCTCGTGGCATTGGTCGCGGTGACTTTATTGTCTGTGATTCTCTTTGATACAGAAGATATTCGTCGTATCGGTGAAATTCCTGCTGGGTTACCTTCTCTCGTCGCCCCTTATATTGACACAGATATGTTTGTCGAGATGGTCATTGATGCATTAGTGCTCGGCACATTAGGTTGTATTGATACTTTGTTAACGGCGGTTATCGGTGACTCATTAACTCGTAAAGAACACGACTCAGATAAAGAGCTGCGAGGTCAAGGGTTAGCTAACATGATCTCAGGCTTGTTTGGTGCGCTGCCGGGGGCGGGGGCTACCATGGGGACGGTAACGAATATCCAAGTTGGGGCTCGTTCGCCATTATCTGGTGTGATTCGTGCACTAATGTTGGCGTTGGTTGTACTGGTTGCTGGCGGATTAACAGAGCCAATCCCGATGGCTGTGTTAGCAGGCATTGCGGTGTATGTTGGCTTTAACATCCTAGACTGGAGCTTTATTCAGAGGGCACATAAGGTAAGCTTTTCCGGAATGGCGGTGATGTATGGCGTTATGTTGCTTACAGTATTCGTTGATCTTATCGTTGCGGTGGGTTTAGGCGTCTTTATCTCGAACATTATCATCATCGAGCGTTTGAGCCGAGAGCAGGCGCGACAAGTAAAAGCGATCAGCGACGCGGATGAAGATGATGTGCCGCTGACTGACAGCGAGCGTGGTTTGTTGGATCGTGCTAATGGTAAAGTGCTGTTCTTTTATCTTTCCGGTCCGATGATCTTTAGTGTTTCTAAAGCCATTTCACGTCAGCACTCTAGTATTTCGGACTATGACGTGATGATTCTCGATCTTACGGATGTACCAATGATTGATGTAACCGTCGGTTTGGCGTTAGAGAATGCGATTAAGGATGCTCTCGATGCCAATTGTGCCGTGTATTTATTATGCCCGAATGAGCGAACACGAGAACAGCTAGAGAAATTCCATGTGATTGACCTTGTCCCGGATGAAAATATGTACCAATTCCGTTACGAAGCATTGAATGCGGCGGCGGCACATGTTGAGGCAGACCAGTATCAGCGCATAACGGCGTAATCATTCTGACAGTTAAAAACGCAACAGTTTCCTGTTGCGTTTTTTTATGCTCTATTTTGTCTTACTTAGAGATAACCTTTACGAGGTAAGGGTTATATTTCCAATATTATCGAAAGGTTTATTTGTAATCATCGTTATTCAACGATAAACTGATGGACCTCCAGTACGATACCCAAGGCGATTTTGTAGTAAACCGCTGCTAAATATGAGTCGGTATTAGTAATCACAAACAAACGGCAATCAAGACCTTATGTACGCATTAGAAATTGAACAATTGCGCAAGACGTATGCAGGTGGCTTTGAGGCGTTAAAAGGTATAAGTCTCCAAGTGAAAAAGGGTGACTTCTACGCGCTTCTGGGTCCCAATGGTGCAGGAAAATCGACCACGATTGGCATCATTTCCTCCTTAGTGAATAAAACCTCCGGAACGACGAAAGTTTTCGGTTATGACATTGATACCGACCTCGAATTGGCCAAGCAGAATTTAGGCTTGGTGCCACAGGAGTTCAACTTCAACCAGTTTGAAACCGTTGAGCAAATTGTGATGCAGCAAGCTGGCTATTACGGTGTGTCTAAAGTATTAGCCAAAGAAAGAGCAGAAAAATACCTGAAAAAATTGGATTTATGGGAAAAACGCCAAGAGCGTGCTCGTAACCTATCCGGTGGGATGAAGCGTCGTTTAATGATCGCAAGAGCTTTGATGCACGAGCCGCAATTACTCATTTTAGATGAACCAACGGCTGGAGTGGATATTGAACTACGCCGCTCAATGTGGGGGTTTCTGAAAGAGATCAACCAAGAGCAAGGAATTACGATTATTTTAACGACACACTACCTAGAAGAAGCGGAGATGCTGTGTCGAAATATCGGCATTATTAATCGTGGTGAGCTGATTGAAAATACCACCATGAAGGCGTTACTAGGTAAGCTAAGCGTCGAGACATTTATCTTGGATATTGAGTCAGAAGTCGAGGTGCCTGAGCTTGAAGGTGTTAATCGACAAAGTATTGTTGATGGCTCTTTAGAGATAGAACTAGATAAGAGCCAAGGATTGAATTCGGTATTCAGTCAGTTAACAGAGCATGGCATTAAAGTTCTCTCAATGCGTAACAAAGCCAACCGACTTGAAGAGTTGTTTGTCAGCATTGTAAGAGAGGGGAGTAATTAAATGTACGGTTTATATTGGACGGCATTTCGCAGCTTGCTGAGCAAAGAAGTCACTCGTTTTACACGTATTTGGGTGCAAACCTTAGTGCCGCCAGCCATTACGATGACGTTGTACTTCATCATTTTCGGCAATCTTATTGGCTCTCGAATTGGTGAGATGAGCGGCTTTAGTTACATGGAGTACATTGTTCCAGGTTTGATCATGATGTCGGTGATCACTAACTCATACTCGAACGTGGCGTCGTCATTCTTTAGTGCAAAGCTACAGAAGAATATTGAAGAACTGCTGGTGGCACCGGTACCAAACTATGTGATTATTGCTGGCTATGTGATGGGCGGCGTGACTCGAGGTTTGTTGGTCGGTGCAATTGTTACTTGTGTGTCACTTTTGTTCGTTGATTTGCAAGTGGAGCACTGGGGCATTATTGTCGCGACTGTCTTCATGACGTCGGTTGTATTTGCTCTCGGTGGCTTGATCAATGCGGTTTACGCAAAAACGTTTGATGATATTTCGATCATCCCTACGTTTGTATTGACTCCTTTAACTTACTTGGGAGGAGTCTTTTATTCGATCAGTCTGCTGCCTGAATTTTGGCAAGGCGTTTCTAAGATCAACCCAATCGTCTACATGGTGAATGCGTTCCGCTACGGCTTTTTAGGTGTCTCGGATGTGGGCATTGTCACTTCATTTAGTGTACTTGCAGTGTTTGTTGTTGCACTGTATGTCATTGCGCATTATCTAGTAACCAAAGGGATTGGGCTAAGAAGCTAAGCCATTCTCATAAAGCAAAGAGCGGCGATTCACGCTGCTCTTTCGCGTGCATAACAATACATACCCATACAATTTTTCGGTTTTTATCATGGTAGGTTTCAATCATTTGTAATAAATGAGTGATCCTATGAATATTGTCCCGCCGCCGCCTTTCTCCTATCAGTTACTTAAGCCCAAATATTGGTCTGTATGGCTGGCATTTGGATCTTTAGCGATTCTTGTTAATGTACTGCCATACGTAGTATTGCGAATCTTAGGTAGAAGCATCGGCTGTATTGCGATGCATGTAATGAAGCGCCGACACAAGATCGCTCTGCGTAATCTCCAGCTGTGTTTCCCTGATTTTACGGATTGGCAATGTAAGGACGTAGTACGAAAAAACTTTCAATATACTGGAATGGCTATCATCGAAACCGGTATCGCTTGGTTTTGGCCAGATTGGCGGATACGTCGGATAACCTCTATTGTTGGAAAAGATCGTTTACTCGCTGAGGAAAAGAATGGACGTGGTGTGTTGGTGGTGTGCAGTCACCATTTAAACTTGGAGATAACCGCTCGTATTTTTAGCCAGTTTGCCCAAGGTTATGGCGTTTATCGCCCAAATTCGAATCCTGCTTATGAGTTTATTCAACATCGAGGTCGAACTCGTTTTGGACATCAAATGATTGATCGAAAAGACGTGAAATCAATGCTCAAAGTTCTGAAGAATGGTCATCGACTTTGGTATTTGCCCGACCATGATTATGGCGTTAGCCATTCTGTTTTTGCGCCGTTTTTTGCTGTTGAACAAGCGGCGAGTACCGTCGGGTCTAGTGTTCTCATTGATGCAACAAAGTGCGCGGTTATATCTGGCGTTACAGTGAGTAAAAATCACCATTACACGCTGTACATTGGAAAAGACATTAGCGAGCGTTTCGAGAGACGTAATGCGGTTAAAGCGGCAAGCATCTTGAACCAAGAGCTTGAGAAAATGATAAAACGTGATATTCCAGCGTGGATGTGGCTGCACAAGCGGTTTAAAACTCGCCCTGAAGGGTTAGATTGCGTCTATACGTAGAGTATAAAAAAGGTCGACTAAGAGTCGACCTTTTTACTTTTATGGCTCAGAGCTTACTCTGCGTTCTCTGAGTTTGTATTGTTAGATTCAGCTTCTTCCTTCGTTTCGACAACCATATCTACCGTTTGGTTATCGATAAGACGAGCTTTGCCTAGGAACGCAGACATCAGAATAACAGCTTGTGTCGTTTCTGGTGTGATCACTTGTAATGTACGAGCATCACGAATGAAGATCTCATCAGGGTGCAGACCTGCAGCTCGAAGTTGGTCGCTTGCATCTTCGATGATCGATGCGTAGTCATCGCGGCCACCGCGAATGGCACTACTGATCCAACGCATTGTACGAGCAAGTACAGGAGCACGTTGACGCTCGTCCAGCGTAAGCAAGCCATTGCGTGAACTCATTGCTAAACCGTCCATTTCACGTACGGTTGGTACACCGATGATTTCAATGTCCATTGCTAGGTCATCAACCATCTTGCGGATAACAGCAAGTTGTTGGAAGTCCTTCTCGCCGAAGCACGCGACATCCGGTTGTACGATGTTAAACAGCTTATTCACAATCGTCGTCACGCCACGGAAATGACCTGGTCGAGACGCGCCTTCGAGAATTGTTGATAGGCCAGGGACATCGACGAAGGTTTGCTTATCCAGACCTTCTGGGTAGATAACTTCTGGTGTTGGCGTAAATACCACATCGACCCCTTCAGAGGTTAACTTGCTTAAGTCTTCCTCTAGCGTGCGTGGGTAATTATTTAAATCGTCAGCACGATCAAACTGCATCGGATTAACAAAGATGCTTACGACAACGATATCAGCGTATTCGCGTGCTTTACGCACTAAAGTTAAGTGGCCTTCGTGAAGGTTGCCCATGGTAGGGACAAACGCCACTTTACGACCTTCACGTTTAAAGGTTTTAAGGTGTTCACGAACTGCTGAGATTTCCGCAAAAGTTTGCATGCATTTATCCTCTAGGCAATGGTATGAGCGTCGTCTGGGAATACACCGTTGGCTACATCTTCAATGTATTTAGTAACGGCTTTGCGCATATCACCTGTTTCAGCAAGAAAGTTTTTGGAGAATTTCGGCATGTAGTTGGCAGAAATACCAAACATATCATGCATTACGAGAATTTGACCATCTGTTACGTTACCTGCACCAATACCGATAACAGGAACGTCAAGCACTTGCGTAATACGTTCAGCAAGCTCAGCTGGTACGCATTCTAGTAAGACGATTTGAGCGCCTGCTTCTTGCAGCGCTAATGCGTCTTTTACCATGCGGTCTGCTTTTTCTTGATCGCGACCTTGGATTTTGTAACCACCAAAAATATTAACAGCTTGAGGAGTTAAACCAAGATGAGCACAAACTGGAACTGATCGTTCAGTGAGCATTTTCACCGTGTCGACAAGCCAGTCACCACCTTCAATTTTTACCATATTGGCACCAGCACGCATCAGTTTAGCCGCATTTTCGCAAGCTTGCTCTGGCGTGGTGTAGCTCATGAATGGCATGTCTGCCATCAACAAACAATTTGGGCTACCAGCACGTACGCAACGAGTATGGTAAGCGATATCATCGACCGTTACTGGCAGAGTATCGTTGTGACCTTGCAAAACCATACCTAGAGAATCACCAACAAGAAGTACTGGCATTTCTTGGCTTTCAAACAGTTGGGCAAAGCTCGCATCATAAGCGGTTGAAGTAGCAAATTTACGACCTTCTTGCTTCCACTTGATTAGGTCGTTGATGGTCATTTTTTTCATGGTTTTATCCTTACTAGGAGTTGGCTATGACTGCCAGATACTGAGGCCGTTTCTATCTACTTGTTCCAGTAGTTCAGAGACCTCGGTCCCATCAGGGAGTTGTAAACTTGGTGCAATTTCCGCAAGAGGGTAGAGTACGAATTCACGCTCTTTCATTCCATAATGAGGAACGATCAGCCTCTCGGAATTAATCACCTCATTGCCATAAAGCACAATGTCGAGGTCCAAGGTTCTTGGTCCCCAGCGTTCGTCTTTACGGACACGCCCTTGTTCTTGCTCTATAGCTTGTGTGCAATTGAGCAATTCAATAGGCGTCAAACTGGTGTTAATAGACACAACCGCATTGATGTAATCCGGTTGGTTTTGTGGCCCCATTGGCGTGCTGCTGTATAGCGAAGAAGCTTGAACAAACTCTGATTTAGGCAGCGTTTTTAATGCTTCAATCGCTTGCTTTGCTTGGCTGACAGGATCAGCCAAGTTACTGCCTACCGCAATGTACGCTGTAATCATGATTTGGGCTTACTCTTTTTCTTGCGATAAGTTTTACGGCGGCGCTGGCCTGTTTTCGGTGATTGACCGTCTAAGTCGGCAGCCATTGCTTGACGCATTTCTCGGCCTGCATTTTGAAAAGTTTCCCACCACTTGGCAAGCTTCTGAGTGTCACCACCTTCAATTTCACCGCGCATTTCAAGAAAATCAAAGCCAGCTCTAAATTTATTGAGCTCCATAAGACGGAATGCACGTTTACCGTTACGTCGTGGAAGACGAAGCTGTAACTGCCAAATCTCGCGAATGGTTGCGGTGTGGCGTCTTGGAATGGCAATTGTGCGAACTTGCTCGTCAAGAATGATGTTGCTCGCTTCCATAATGGCGTCGTAATGGCCTAAGTTGCGCTCTTCCATCAGTTCATCGGCTTTCGCACACAGTGGGTACCACAGCATTGCAGCAAACATAAATGCTGGATTGATGCGTTTCCCATCTTCGATGCGCATGTCGGTAGAATCTAGGACAAGATCCAACATCTGCTCAGTGTGAGAGGAGTAATCTTCTGTAAAGTGCGCTGCAATCGTCGGGAATAGTTGCTGGAATAGGTTGTACTCACGCAGTAGGTGGTAGGTTTCTAAGCCATGACCGGATTGCAATAATTTGAGTGACTCTTCAAAAAGACGCGCTGACGGAATGTCACCGAGCAACGGTGCCATGTGTTCGATTGGCGCTGCGGTGTCTTCTTCAATATCGAAGTCTAGTTTTACCGCGAAACGAACCGCACGCAGCATGCGCACAGGGTCTTCACGGTAGCGTGTTTCTGGATCACCAATCAGTCGAATTAGGCGATCTTCTAAATCTTCAATACCACGTGCGTAGTCGTGAATCGAGTAATCTGCGATGTTGTAGTACATCGAGTTAATCGTGAAATCACGGCGCTCAGCATCTTCATCGATGGTGCCGTAGACGTTGTCACGCAGCAGCATACCCTCTTTTGATTGCTGAGAAATGCTCTTATTCTTTTGCTCTTGGTGGTGACCACGGAATGTCGCAACCTCAATGATGTCTCGGCCAAACATAATATGAGCCAAGCGGAAGCGGCGACCAATCAAACGGCAGTTACGAAATAGCTGTTTGATCTGTTCCGGCGTTGCGTTGGTCGCAATGTCAAAATCTTTTGGTTTTTGTCCAAGCAGTAAGTCTCGAACCCCGCCACCCACAAGAAAAGCATCGAAACCAGCACCATTTAGGCGGTACAGTACCTTCAGCGCATTATCACTGATCTGCTTACGCGAAATGTTGTGCTCTTCACGAGTTATTACATTGAGAGCGAGCTCTGGAATTGTGGCAGGTTCGCTTGGTGTATAGTCGTTTGTATTCATGTGCATCTGGCAATAACTGGGTTTAATCCAATCTTGCTTTGGTTAGTTTTATACGCCTCTAGGGCCTAATTTGCGGCTAATGATAGCCTACACAATGCCATTTGAGAATCACGGTGTGATCTCGATCTCTGCTGGAAGCTGTTCCAACCGCCAGTTTTCGCAGCCCCAACGAAGAATATCTTCTATGTTGGCCGCCCTTACGGTTTCAGGTATCTCGAAACCTAAAAATGTCATGGCGCGCAATAGAGTAGGTTTTGGTGTATCTATATCAATAGCCGTCGCGTGATTTTGTTTCGACAATTTATTGCCGTTGTTGTCCATCGCCAATGGTAAATGCAAGTAGCTAACTTCAGGCTGACCAAGTATTTGGTACAGGCTAATTTGACGCCCTGTCGGCTCGATTAAGTCTGCACCTCGCACGACTTCTGTGACGCCTTGGTCGATGTCGTCCAATACTACCGCAAGATTATAAGCAAATAATCCATCTCGACGTTTAATAATGAAATCTTCATTAACGAGTTGCTCTGGAATCGTAATGGTTCCCTGCTTTTGGTCGAGGAAATGAGCGACAGGCTTGGTCATTTTTAGGCGAATCGCGCCGTCTTTCAAGTTTTTATCGCGGCAAGTGCCAGGATAAAAACCGCCATGCTCTTTAATTTGCTTACGAGTACATTGGCAATAATAGGCTTCTCCATTTTCGAGCCATTTGTTTATTTGAGCTTGGTAAAGGTCGTGACGTTCGCTCTGGTATACCACTTCTCCATCCCAATGCAGCTGATAGGCCTTGAGTGCCTCTAGGATAAGTTGCGCTGCACCTGGCATTTCTCTTGGTGGGTCTAAGTCCTCAATACGTACTAACCAAGCTCCGTTTTGTGCTTTCGCTTGAAAATAACTGCCAAGAGCGGCAATCAGTGAACCAAAATGCAGTGGACCAGAAGGAGATGGGGCGAATCGACCTACATAGCGTGTCATGCGTGTATCTCGAATTTAGTAAACAAATAGGGTGCGAAGATAGCCAAAACAAAAAGGGAGCCTGAGCTCCCTTCAACAATCATAATGCTGGGTGATTAACCTTGCATTTGCTTCTCTTTGATTTCTGCAAGTGTTTTACAGTCAATACAAAGGTCAGCGGTTGGACGTGCTTCAAGACGGCGAACGCCAATCTCTACGCCACAAGACTCACAGAAGCCAAAATCGTCTTCTTTGATTTTATCCAAAGTCTTTTCAATCTTCTTGATCAAACGGCGTTCGCGGTCACGGTTACGCAGTTCTAGGCTGAACTCTTCCTCTTGAGAGGCGCGGTCAACTGGATCTGGGAAGTTTGCTGCTTCGTCCTGCATGTGGTGAACAGTACGATCCACTTCAGCTCTTAGCTGGTCGCGCCAAGCTGTTAAGATTTTCGTAAAGTGTTCAACCTGCTCTGGTGACATGTACTCTTCACCAGGTTTTTCCTGATATGGCTCCACGCCGGCAATGGCTAGGATGCCTATCGTTTTCTTCTTTGATTCTGGCATACAGCATCTCCTACTTACACCTAGTCAACTGCTACGCAGTCAATTTAAGGCGGGTATCTATAGCAAAAAGAGGCGGTGCAAGCAAATACTGAATCGCAAAGTTATCGTCAATGTGAAGACGACATCATTTTTTCTCTTAATTGATAAAATCAATAGCGGAAATCAGCTTCATTCCAGTATCGCTCAGTTCAGCTTTGTAGCAGAGAACTTCCACTCCAGCGTCTTGTGCTTGTTTGAGTAATAGTGAATATTTCGCGTCTATATGGTGCGCCGCGGATACTTTTTCAATACCTGAATGTAAAACAGTGAATAAAAGTATGGCTCTACTTCCATTTTGTGCCATTTCTGTGAGCTCTCTCAGGTGTTTTTGTCCCCGAGTCGTGACCGCATCTGGGAAGTATCCTTGTCCAGTAGAGTCGGTCTCATCAAGAAGAGTGACGCTTTTCACTTCTATATAGCACTTTGGCTTGTCGTCTGCGCTGAGCAAGATATCAATTCGGCTATTTTCATTGCCGTATTTCACCTCAGTTTGAAGTGTGTCATAACCACAAAGCTCTGAAATGACATTATTTTCAATAGCCTCTACGGCTAATTGATTGGCGCGCGCGGTATTGATACAAATACGGTGGCCTTGTTCGGTTTCACTCAACTCCCAACTATTGGGGTATTTTCGTTTCGGGTTGTCGGAAGTAGAAAACCAAACCTTGTTTCCGGGCGTAGCACAACCCGTCATTGCACCTGTATTTGCGCAGTGGATTGTACGGATTTCACCAGTATCGAGCTCGATATCGGCAAGAAAGCGTTTATAACGTTTGAGTAGAGTGGCGGACTCTAAAGCGGGTGTGAAATGCATTTGCTTATTTAGACAAAAAATTTTTTATGTACAATGTTGCCACCATTACACCATAAGGTATTTCCTTTGTCACAATTGCCGATTGAAGCCGTGATGCCTGAGTTGCTGACGGCGGTCAAAAATCAACATCAAGTGATCTTAAAAGCGGCGCCTGGTGCCGGTAAGTCGACTTACTTCCCTTTGCAGTTACTCTTAAATCATTCGGTTGCTGGAAAAATCATCATGCTTGAGCCAAGACGACTCGCGGCGCGTAACATTGCCCGTTATCTTGCTGAGCAATTGGGAGAACAAGTTGGTCAACGCGTGGGTTATCGAGTTCGTGGCGAGGCAAAGGTAAGTTCTGCAACGCAGCTGGAGATCGTGACCGAAGGGATCATGACCAGGATGATCCAAACTGACCCTGAACTGGATGGGGTTGATCTACTGATCTTTGATGAGTTTCATGAACGCAGCATTCATGCCGATACCGCTTTGGCATTCAGTTTAGAAGTTCAAGAGGCATTGCGAGACGATCTCAAGCTGGTGGTAATGTCGGCAACGCTTGACCAACAAGCATTACAATCGTTGTTGCCGGAAGCCAGTTACATTGAATCTGAAGGGCGCAGCTTTGATGTGGCAATGCGCTACCAGCCGTTAGGTGTGAACGAGCATTTACCTACGAGTATGGCAAAAACAATAGAAAGTCTTATGAACAAAGAGTCCGGATCTTTGTTGGCTTTCCTGCCGGGTGTTGGTGCCATAAAACAAGTTGAAGAGCGGTTGTCTCATTTAGCGGATGATATCGACATATGCCCACTTTATGGTCAACTGAGTTTTGCAGATCAACAAAAAGCGATTACGCCAGCAGAACAAGGTAAGCGTAAAGTCGTTCTAGCGACCAACATTGCAGAAACTTCACTAACGATTGAAGGCATTCGCCTCGTGGTTGATTCTGGGTTAGAGCGTATTGCCCGCTTTGATTTGAAAAACGGTTTAACACGCTTAGAGCAAACACGCATTGCACAGTCTTCAGCGATTCAGCGTGCAGGACGAGCGGGACGAATAGAAGAGGGCATTTGTGTTCGTCTTTATTCTGAAAGCCAGTTCAAGCAGCAACCGCTGGTTCCCCTACCCGAAATTTTGCATTCCGATTTGGCTAGTTTAGTTATGGAGCTTGCCTTTTGGGGAACGGGTGATATCCACGATCTAAAGTGGCTTGATGTTCCCGCTAATGCGTCATTGGAACAAGCGAAGCAGCTATTGGTGTCATTGGGACTACTGACGGAAAAAGGGCAATTAACGTCCGAAGGAAAACAGGCGCATGAACTAGGCGTTGAGCCTCGTGCGGCTGCGATGCTAATTAAAGCGCTATCTTACAGTGATAAGATGTTAAATGCTGCTTTGGCGGCGGTCGCACTGATTGAAGAGCCAGAGAGAAATGTTACCAATATCGCTCATAGCTTGCATCGTTGGCTTGTTGGTACTCATCCAAAAAAGTCGATGTTGTTCAAGCGTGCTCAATCTCTGGCGTACAAATTGGATACGGTATTTGACCTGAAAGGCGTGGATGAAGATGCATTACCGCTGGTGTTAAGTTTGGCATTTCCAGATCGCATTGCGCAGCAGCGCACAAATCAATTTGGGCGATTTACTTTGGCTAATGGTCATGGTGCAGAATGTCATCAGGAAGACATGCTAGGTGGCTGTGAGTATTTGGTTGCCGTTGACTTAATGCGTTCTCATTCTAATTCAAGTCAAATTCATTCGGCATGTGAATTGGATGTCAATATATTGCGAACGACCTTTGATACGCTATTTTCGTCTGAAGAAGTAGTGGACTGGGATGAAAAAAGAGGCCGTCTAATAGCTGAGCGACAAACAAAACTCGGTCTGCTGGTCGTTGAACGCGAGCCGTTGCCAAGCCCGGGCAAAGAAAAAATGACACAAGCTTTACTCACGTATGTCCGCCGCCAGGGCTTACAGAGTCTAAACTGGACACCGGCAGCGGAGAGCTTGTTGGCTCGGATTCGTTGTGCGGTGGAATGGTTACCTGAGCAGTCATGGCCAGTGTTTGATGAAGCCAGTTTGCTGGATTCATTAGAGGAGTGGTTAGAACCATACATGACGTCTGTCAGCTCGGTTAAAGACCTGAGCAAGATAAACTTGGTCGAAGCGCTTAATGCTCTATTAGGTTGGCCACTCAATCAACAACTGGATGAATGGTTACCTGAGCATTACCAACTACCCACAGGTTCAAAGAAGCGTATCCGTTACCAATATGGCCACGAGCCGATATTATCGGTGCGTATGCAAGAAGTATTTGGGGAGAGTGGTTCCCCAACGGTAGCTCTTGGCCGCAAGCGTTTGGTGCTTGAACTGCTTTCACCGGCACAACGTCCATTGCAAGTAACGTCGGACTTGGCGGCTTTCTGGAACGGAAGCTACAAAGACGTTCAAAAAGAGATGAAAGGGCGCTACCCAAAACACGTTTGGCCAGATGATCCTGCCAATCATGTAGCAACAACGAAAACAAAAAGACAATTGAATAATGACTGACAGCAAGAAGCCTAGCGCGAAAAAAGCGCCAGCGAAGAAAAGTACAACCAATAAAGGAACCGCAAAACAGACTCGACGTACGCCGAGTAAAAAGCCGACTAACGAGAAACGTTCGTGGTTGAAAGTTCTGTGGTCGTTTAGCTGGAAAGCTGGCGTTGCACTTGCCGCTGTTTTGCTGTTTGTTGGGATTTACTTAGATAGTGTGGTGAAAGAACGCTTTGAAGGCCAGCTGTTTGAGCTGCCAACGGTGGTTTATGCCCGTATCTTGAATCTAAGCCCTGGTGAGAATATCACCATCCAAGAACTGCGCAACGAGCTAGATGTGTTGAATTACCGTAAAGTGAGTCAACCTCGTTACCCAGGCGAATATTCCTCTTCTTCCACTCGGATTGAATTGATTCGTCGTCCATTCGAGTTTGCCGATGGTCCCGAGCCGGATCGTCACATTATGCTGCATTTCTCTGATTCCGGCTTGCAACGTATTCAGTCTTTAGAATCTCGAGGAGACCTTGGTTACTTGCGCCTAGAACCGAAGATGTTGGGCATGCTGGAGAAAGACCGTGATGAACAGCGCCTTTTCTTACGTCGTGATCAGTTCCCTGAAATTTTGGTGGATGCACTGCTTGCGACCGAAGACCGGGATTTTTATCAACATGACGGGGTGTCACCGCTCGCGATTGCACGTGCATTGGTTGCGAACATTAAGGCGGGTCGTACTGTTCAAGGTGGTAGTACGCTGACTCAGCAATTGGCAAAAAACCTGTTTTTGACTCGTGATAAAACACTGTGGCGTAAAGTTCGAGAAGCGTATATCGCGCTAATTTTGGATTACCGTTACAGCAAAGATCGTATCTTAGAAGCCTACCTAAACGAAGTGTACCTAGGTCAAAGTGGAGGTGAAGCGATCCACGGGTTTGGCTTGGCGTCGCGTTACTATTTTGGGCAGCCAATTCAGGAGTTGCGAATCGATCAACTGGCGATGTTAGTTGGGATGGTAAAAGGACCGTCTTACTACAACCCAATTCGTTACCCTGAGAGAACGAAAGAGCGTCGTGATCTCGTTCTGCGCCTGTTAATGCAGCAAAACATGTTGACTTCAGAGCAGTATGAACAAGCTGTAAGTCGTCCACTCGATACGCAAAGCAAGCCACGTATTGCGAGCCGTCAGCCAGCTTATTTCCAACAATTGAGCATTGAATTAAAAGAAAAAGTTGGGGAGCGATTTAAAGCAGAGACCGGACTGCGCGTATTTACGTCTCTGGACCCAGTATCGCAAAG
Source organism: Vibrio sp. Vb1127 (assembly GCF_033338735.1). Lineage (NCBI taxonomy): Bacteria > Pseudomonadati > Pseudomonadota > Gammaproteobacteria > Vibrionales > Vibrionaceae > Vibrio > Vibrio sp. Vb1127. The sequence continues at coordinate 133,758 of NZ_JAWOTF010000003.1, forward strand.
CAAAATGGAACAAGCTATCGCGAAAAAGATCCCAGAACTAGCTAAACGGGGTGGTAAAGAGTTAGAAGCCGCTGCTGTGGCCGTTGATCGCCATAGTGGTGAAATCCGTGCGATGGTTGGTGGTAAACGTGTCGGTTATGAAGGCTTTAACCGCGCGCTCAATGCCAGTCGTCCAATTGGTTCTTTAGTGAAACCAGCGATTTACTTAACGGCTCTAGAACAACCGGATAAATACAACCTAGGCACGACGCTACACGACACGCCGTTAAGTCTGAAGAGCAGTAAAGGTAACGTGTGGACGCCACGCAACTACGATAGAAAATATCGTGGTGATGTGCCACTTTACATTGCTTTAGCGAAATCACTTAACGTACCAACCGTGCGCTTAGGTATGGCACTTGGCATTCCTGAAGTCTCCAATACTTTAGAGCGTTTGGGCGTGAACAAAGACGAAATTCGCCCAGTGCCTTCGATGTTTTTGGGTTCGTTTTCTTTGACGCCATTCGAAGTCGCACAGATGTATCAGACTCTGACGAATTCAGGTAAGCGTGCAAAACTGACCGCTCTGCGCTCAGTCATGGATATGGAAGGTAATGTGCTGTATCAATCCTTGCCTCGTTCATCAAGAGCCGTGGATGAACAAGCAGCATGGCTAACGACCTACGCGATGAAACAAGGGGTTGCTCAAGGCACTGGCCGCTTCTTACAAAGCCAGTTTGGTTGGGCTGCATTGGCAGGAAAAACGGGTACCAGTAATGACAACCGCGATAGTTGGTTTGTCGGTGTTGATGGTCGTGAGGTGACGACAATTTGGCTAGGCCGCGACGATAATAAACCCGTGAATCTAACGGGGTCGAGTGGTGCATTACGAGTGTACGCAGAGTACTTGAAGCAGCGTATTCCTGAGCGCTTAGAGCTCCCATGGCCAAGAGAAATCACCACATTAGGGTTCAAGCCTACATCTGATGGAGGTTTAGAAATGAACTGCCGTAGTGATTACAAACTGCCGGTTTGGGATAAAACCGGTCAGATAAAGCAACAGTGTGAGAAGAAATCAAACTGGTTAAATAGCATATTTGATTGGTAGCATCGCCAAATCAACAACATTAGCTTGTTTATCTGATTAATTCTTAGTACATATTAGGGCGTGTTAGTACAGTACTGCTAGCACGCCCTACTTGATCAGATATTCAATAAAGGAAGAAGTGAATGTTCAAAAAGCTGTTATCAAGCCCATCGGTTCGCAACTTTGCGCTTTGGGTTAGTACCTTTTTGATGATCACTCCTTCTGTTTCCCTCGCAAACTCTCTAACAAAAACGGATGACTTGGAACCTCGACCAAAGGTGGCGGTTGTGCTCGCTGGTGGCGGAGCGAAAGGGGCGGCACACATTGGGGTTTTAAAAGCATTGGAAGAAATGCAGATCCCTGTCGATATTGTGACCGGTACCAGTATGGGCGCCTATGTGGGTGGGCTCTATGCCACGGGGATGAGTGCTGAAGAAATCGAGAGTTTTATCTACACCGTCGATTGGGGCAGCGGTTATCGAGATCGTGTTGACCGTAGCCAACGTCGAGTTCGTGACAAAGAGTATGAAGACCGCTATCAAATTAATACCGACCTCGGCTTAAGGTTCGGTGAGGTACGAGCACCAACGGGTGTGGTGCAAGGCCAGAACATGTTGCGAGTATTGCGTGAGACTACAGGGAACTTAGGGCGATTCGATTCTTTTGATGATCTTGCCATTCCTTATCGTTCTGTTGCGACAGATATTCTTGCCTTAGAAGAAGTCGTACTGGGCAATGGTTACCTTGTGGACGCCATGATGGCTAGCATGTCTGTACCAGGAGCGCTTCCTCCCTATAAGCTCAATGGCCATATGCTTGTTGATGGCGGCGTCGTCAATAACATGCCTGTCGATGTGGCTCGCGCCATGGGGGCTGATGTCGTTATTGCCGTCGATATTAGCACCGACTACAAAACCGAAGATGAATTTACGGGGCTGTTTACTGTCGCGGACCAACTCTCTAACTATCTCGTTCGTCGTAGTACACAACAGCAAGTGGACGAGCTTGAACCTCAAGATATCTATATTCGTCCCAATGTGGGCACCATGGAAACTGTCGAGTTCGACAAAATGCCTTGGGCTTTTCAAGCTGGGTACGATATTACCAAGCAGTTAAAAGACAAGCTGAAAGGGTTGCGCTTGTCCAATGCGGACTATCAAAAATACATCGATCGCAAACAAGAAGTTCGTAAAACTTTGATTTATGGCGATCAGCGTGTGGTTGATGACATAGTGATTGTTAATAACACGCACTACAGCGATGTGTTGTTGACGAATCGTATTGAATTAGAAACCGGACGTCGTATTTCAACGGCCGAAATTGAGAAAGCCGTTGAAAACCTCTACGCGTTAGATCGGTTCGAGCTCATCACTTATCACTTTGAAGAGGTTGATGGTGAGACATTGTTGGTTTTTGATGTTAACGAGAAGTCGTGGGGGCCTAATTATCTCAACTTCCGATTTTTTCTTGAAGATGACTTCGATACAGATAGCCAGTACGGCATAGGAATATCGACCAACTTTACCAATTTAAACTCTCATGGCGCGGAGTTGGCGTTCAACGTAGAAATGGGCACGGATAAGCTGATTGAAGCTGAGTTGTATTCCCCTGTTTTATCTAGCCAAGAACTTTTTGTATCGGGGCGAATTTCCTATGGTAGTGAGAGCCGAAACTTACCTTTAACAGAGCCTCAAGCACCAGATTTAGAGTCAGTAAATGACTTTTTTCCGGTCACTTACGATGATTTTACAACAGAGTTAGCGATAGGTATCCAACCCACATTGTGGCAAGAACTTCGATTTGGCGCTCGCTACTCAACCGGAGATATTGAGCTTTCTACTTTGGCTTCTGCTGGTAAATTGGATTTTGAACGTCGTGGACTGTTTGCCAATTATCGTCTAGATACACTTGATGATTTCGCATTTCCGACTCGTGGACTTTTAGTCGATCTCGAATATTTAGTGTCTCATGATCAAAGTCCTCAGGGCGTTAGCCTTTTAGAGACTGACAAAATTATTGAAGATACCGTTTATGAAATCTCTGCACGATTTAAAGGTGCAGTGAGTCATCAGCGTCATACTTTAGTCGGACATGCTGAATATAGTTTTGTAGAGAGTAAAAACTCATCTTTACCGCTTGATCCCAGAGAGTTGGGCGGCTTTTTAAGCCTATCGGGAATCCCAAGAAATAGCCTGATCGGACAGAACTTATTTTTCAGCAGTTTGGTGTACCGATATAAGTGGTTTGATAATGATTTCGGATTGTTTGAAGCTCCAGTCTACCTGGGCGCATCGGTCGAATATGGCGGTGTTTGGTCTGATAATGATCTGAAACTAAACGAAGCGCCGCTTTACAATGCTGGCTCCATCTTCTTTGGTGTTGACTCACCAATAGGACCAATAATGTTGGCATACGGTCGTACCGAGCAAGATTTGGATGCTGTGTATTTGATCGTAGGAACATCGTTTAATTAACCGGGTATGAGAAAGCAAAAACTTGGCATATTTGGTCAAATTTAGCAGAACTTTAGTCGTAAGTTGCTATGTTGGTCAAAATGATAAGATTTTAATTTAAGGTTAAATTTGCTATTATTTTGCCCACAGTTTGGCCTCTACGGCGCTGTTTCTCAATCATAATTGAATGAAAACAAGGGCAATGGAGAGCCAAGTTTCCAAGGATGTTCACTCCTTTACTTTAACAATAGTAATAATAGAGGAGGAACCGCAATGAGAGGAAAAAGTCGTGCTTGAAGCCTACCGTAAACACGTCGAAGAGCGTGCTGCTGAAGGAGTTGTTCCTAAACCGCTAGACGCAGAACAAGTTGCTGGACTTGTAGAACTTCTGAAAAATCCCCCGCAAGGTGAAGAAGAAGTCATTCTTGACCTACTTGAAAACCGTATCCCTCCAGGTGTTGATGAAGCTGCTTATGTAAAAGCGGGTTTCCTAACAGCAGTAGCAAAAGGTGAAGTTAAATCACCATTAGTGAGTCGTGAAAAAGCGGCTGAACTGCTAGGCACTATGCAAGGTGGTTACAACATCGAACCGCTAGTTGAGCTATTGGATGATGAAGCACTGGCAGAGATCGCAGTAAAAGCGCTGTCTCATACGCTGCTGATGTTTGATGCTTTCTACGACGTAGAAGAGAAAGCAAAAGCAGGCAATGCGCATGCACAGAAAGTACTTCAATCATGGGCTGATGCTGAGTGGTTCCTTTCTAAGCCTAAGCTTGAAGAAAAAGTCACTCTAACCGTATTTAAAGTAACAGGTGAAACGAACACGGATGACCTTTCACCTGCACCTGACGCTTGGTCTCGCCCTGATATTCCAGTACACGCACTGGCGATGCTTAAAAACGAGCGTGAAGGAATAAACCCTGATCAACCGGGTACTATTGGCCCGATCAAGCAAATTGAAGAGTTAAAAGACAAAGGTCATCAATTGGTTTACGTTGGTGATGTTGTTGGTACTGGCTCTTCACGTAAATCGGCAACCAACTCAGTGCTTTGGTTTATGGGTGATGATATCCCTTACGTTCCAAACAAACGAGCTGGTGGGTATGTGCTTGGTGGCAAAATTGCCCCTATCTTCTTTAACACAATGGAAGATGCTGGCGCACTACCAATTGAAGTTGACGTAACTAAGCTCAACATGGGCGATGTTATCGATGTTTACCCATATGAAGGTAAAGTTTGCAACCACGAAACTGGTGAGGTTCTAGCTGAGTTCTCGCTAAAAACAGAAGTACTGATTGATGAAGTTCGTGCTGGTGGTCGTATCCCATTGATCATCGGTCGTGGTTTGACAGACAAAGCGCGTCAATCGCTAGGTCTTGAGCCTTCGGATGTATTCCGTAAACCTGGTGAAATCGCAGATTCTGGCAAGGGTTACACGCTTGCACAGAAAATGGTTGGTAAAGCGTGTGGCGTAGAAGGCATTCGCCCTGGTACCTACTGTGAGCCGAAGATGACGACAGTAGGCTCGCAAGATACTACAGGCCCTATGACTCGTGATGAACTTAAAGACTTGGCGTGTCTCGGCTTCTCTGCTGATCTTGTCATGCAGTCTTTCTGTCACACATCGGCTTATCCAAAACCAGTAGACGTTAACACTCACCATACACTTCCGGACTTTATTATGAACCGCGGAGGTGTATCTCTTCGTCCTGGTGACGGTATTATCCACTCATGGCTAAACCGTATGCTACTACCGGATACTGTTGGTACGGGTGGTGACTCACATACTCGTTTCCCTCTGGGTATTTCATTCCCAGCTGGCTCGGGCTTGGTTGCCTTTGCAGCTGCGACAGGCGTTATGCCGCTAGACATGCCAGAGTCAATCTTGGTTCGTTTTAAAGGTGAAATGCAACCGGGTATTACACTGCGTGATCTTGTTCATGCCATCCCTTACTACGCGATTCAGCAAGGGCTACTAACGGTAGAAAAAGCGGGCAAGATCAACGAATTTTCTGGCCGTATCCTTGAGATTGAAGGCTTAGAAACGCTAACGGTTGAGCAAGCATTTGAGCTTTCTGATGCATCTGCAGAGCGTTCTGCGGCAGGTTGTACTGTGAAATTGTCTCAAGAGTCGATCGAAGAGTACTTAAACTCTAACATCGTGATGCTGAAGTGGATGATCTCTGAAGGTTACGGTGATCGCCGTACTATCGAGCGCCGCATTACTGCAATGCAAGAGTGGCTAGCAAACCCTGAGCTGATGCAAGCAGATAAAGACGCTGAATACGCACATGTGATTGAAATCGATATGGCTGAAATCAATGAGCCAGTACTATGTGCACCGAATGATCCAGATGACGCTCGTTTGTTGTCTGAAGTACAAGGCACAGCGATTGATGAAGTGTTCATCGGTTCTTGTATGACGAACATCGGTCACTTCCGCGCAGCAGGTAAATTGCTTGATAAGTTCAATGGCCAGTTAGCAACGCGCCTTTGGGTAGCGCCACCAACAAAAATGGATAAAGACCAACTGATTGAAGAAGGCTACTACGGTATCTTCGGACGTGCAGGGGTGCGTATTGAAACGCCAGGGTGTTCACTTTGTATGGGTAACCAAGCGCGTGTTGCAGATAAATCAACAGTAATGTCGACTTCAACGCGTAACTTCCCGAACCGTCTGGGTACTGGTGCGAATGTTTACCTGTCGTCAGCTGAGCTAGCTGCAGTAGGTGCAATTCTAGGTAAGATTCCAACCAAAGAAGAATACCTAGAATACGCGAAGCAAATCGACGCTACGGCAACGGATACGTACCGCTACTTGAACTTCCATAAAATGGATCAATACACCAAGAAAGCGGACGAAGTGATCTTCCAAGAACCGGCATAATCAGAAATGCACAATTCAAAAGCACCTCACATGAGGTGCTTTTTTTATGGGAGCAATTCGCTATACTCGCACCAAATTGATACGAAATAGGCAATCTCGGTGGAATTTGAATTCATTCGTAACACGTTGATGGGCGAGTACTACGTAAAATGTAGCATGGGACATGAGATTGTAGGGCGCTGGTTGCAAGAAGAAATTGGCAAAGATCCGATGAAGATTGCACAGGTTGAAAAGCTAATTGAGCGGTCATTTTTAGCGCCTTCTCAGGAGCATAACCTAACAGGCACGGAAATTAGCTTGATGATTCAGGGCGACGAAGTTCTTGTACAAGAAAACGCATTAGCCCATGAATATGATGTCGAGATGGAAAGTGAGTTCGACTTCTACAATGCAGAAAGTACAGCAAGTTGTGGGATAGAGGATTTCATGGCACTTATCGAACAGTGGAAAGACTTTTTGAACATTTAATGCACAGTTTTGGGTAACTTCTCTGTCGTTGCTTTAAATTTGTGAAAAGGGCGCACCGATATGGTGCGCCCTTTTTGTTTATAGATATGTAAATTGAGGTTAGTTTTTATTATTCAATAACTTAAAAACTTGGCACGTAGATTGGATTATAAGAAGTGTTTCAGGATGAAAGCTTCGGAGATAACTCAATGAAAATAATCAATGCCATTATTAAGCCGTTTAAATTAGACGATGTACGAGAAGCATTGGCTGATGTCGGTATCGAAGGGATGACAGTATCAGAAGTTAAAGGGTTCGGTCGTCAAAAAGGTCACACGGAATTGTATCGCGGTGCAGAGTATCAAGTCGATTTTCTACCAAAGGTGAAAATTGAAATCGCGACTCACGCAGACAATGTAGATCGCGTTGTTGAAGCAATTACAAAAGCTGCGCAAACCGGAAAAATCGGCGACGGTAAAATTTTTGTTTACGATTTGAACCAAGCGGTGCGTATCCGAACTGGCGAAATGGACGCAGAAGCACTTTAAGAATTCAAAGGATTGGAGATACTTATTATGGAATTAACAACAACAGTAACCGAGTTACGTTACGCACTTGACACCTTTTTCTTCCTCATTTCCGGTGCGTTGGTAATGTGGATGGCAGCAGGCTTTGCGATGCTAGAGGCTGGCCTTGTGCGCTCTAAAAACACAACAGAAATTCTTACGAAGAACATCTGTTTGTACGCCATCGCATGTACGATGTTTCTGATTGTCGGTTATAACATCATGTATGTCGATAATGGAGAAGGAGGCTGGTTACCTTCATTTGGTACGCTAATTGGTACTCAAGGTGAAGGGGCCGACCACTCTTTAGAGTCTGACTTCTTCTTCCAAGTTGTCTTCGTTGCAACTGCCATGTCCGTCGTTTCTGGTGCGGTAGCTGAGCGCATGAAGCTTTGGTCTTTCTTGATTTTCTCTGCGATTTTAACTGCGTTTATCTATCCAATGGAAGGTTACTGGACATGGGGTGGAGGGTTCCTAGCAGAAGCTGGATTTAGTGACTTTGCGGGTTCTGGTATCGTACATATGGCAGGTGCTTCTGCTGCTCTTGCTGGTGTGTTACTGCTTGGCGCGCGTAAGGGTAAGTACGGTAAAAATGGTGAAATCTATCCGATTCCAGGTTCTAACATGCCTTTGGCAACGTTGGGTACTTTTATCCTTTGGTTTGGCTGGTTTGGATTTAACGGTGGTTCTCAGTTGATGGTTTCAGATTTTGAGAATGCTACAGCGGTAGGTCAGATCTTTCTAAACACTAACGCAGCAGCGGCTGCCGGTGCAATTGCGGCGCTATTCGTTTGTAAAACTACTTGGGGTAAAGCCGATTTAACGATGATTCTCAATGGCGCGCTAGCTGGCTTGGTTGCCATCACTGCAGACCCTCTATCGCCATCACCACTGTACGCGGTTGCGATTGGTGCGGTGTCGGGGGCACTAGTTGTATTCAGTATCATTGCTCTAGATAAACTTAAAATTGACGATCCAGTAGGTGCTATCTCAGTTCACGGTGTGTGTGGTTTCTTCGGCCTAATGGTAGTGCCACTGAGCAACGGTGATGCAACGTTTGGTGCACAGCTTTTAGGTGCCGTAGTTATCTTTGCTTGGGTATTTGGTGCCAGCCTAGTTGTGTGGGCAATCTTGAAAGCAACCGTTGGGATTCGCGTTACAGAAGATGAAGAAATGGAAGGTATGGACATGCATGATTGTGGTGTTGGTGCTTACCCAGAGTTTGTTACGGTGAAATAATCATTAGCTTGTAATAAATGGTTACACACTTAACACAATAAAACCTGCTCCGATGAGCAGGTTTTTTAATATTCGTCATTGTCTTCTTATTGAACATACATATAATAACGCAACTGATAAACGTTATCATTAGCATGGTAAAGGATTAAACAATGAAAAAACTGCTAACTCTTTCAGCACTAACTTGCGCTACTCTAGCTCCAACAGCAATGGCTGCTGAAGAAGTGAACGTCTACTCTTACCGTCAACCTTTCCTAGTTGAACCTATGTTCAATGAGTTCACTAAAGAAACTGGCATCAAAGTAAACGTAAAATTTGCTAAAAAAGGCTTAGCAGAAAAGCTAGCTCAAGAAGGTGAGTACAGCCCTGCTGACGTTATTCTTACGACAGACATCAGCCGTCTAGCTGAACTGACAAACAAAGGTTTAGTTCAGAAAGTCGATAGCAAAATCATTGAAGAAAACGTACCTGCTCAATACCAAGATAAAGAGAATGAGTGGTTTGCTCTAACTCTACGTTCTCGTAGCGTTTATTCATCACGTGATCGCGTAGGTAAACTAGGCGCAGATTTCAACTACGCAGACTTAGCTAAGCCAGAGTTCAAAGGTAAAATTTGTACTCGTAGCGGTAAGCACCCGTACAACGTTTCTCTAGTTTCAGCAATGATTGCTCACAATGGCGAAGCAGAAACCAAAGAGTGGTTGGAAGGCGTGAAAGCAAACCTTGCTCGCAAACCACAAGGCAACGACCGTGCACAAGTTAAAGCGATCAAAGAAGGCCTATGTGATGTTTCTCTAGGTAACAGCTACTACCTAGGTAAAATGGTTAACGACAAAGAGCAAAAAGCTTGGGCTGATGCAGTTTACATCAACTTCCCTAACCAAGAGACTACAGGCACTCACGTGAATATCTCTGGTATGGCGATGGCGAAGTACTCTCCAAACAAAGACAATGCTGTAAAGCTAATGGAATTCCTAACGGGTGACAAAGCGCAGCAAATGTACGCAGAAGTTAACTATGAGTACCCAGTTAAAGAAGGCGTGAAGCGTTCTGAGCTTGTGGAATCTTGGGGTGACTTTAAAGCAGACAAGCTTTCTCTAGACGATATTGCAGCCAACCACGAAGCGGCAATTAAGCTATTAGACGAAGTGAAATTTGACCTTTAATTCCTTGTGGGGGTATAACAGTACCCCCATTTGATTAAAGGATATGAGATGTATTTGCAACAGCATTTGTATTTCATACAGCCTTGCAGTAATTAGGCGATGAAAGATAAACACTCTTTATGGAAAACCAGTAGTGGGGTAATAACTCTGCTACTGGTTTTGCCGATCTTAGCGATCTTCTACACCGCGATTGGTGAAACGGATGATTTGTTTGCTCATTTAATGGCAACGGTCATGCCGACTTATATTTTTAACACGGTTGCGCTAACTGTTGGCGTAATGGTGCTGTCCTTAATTCTTGGTATTCCAAGCGCTTGGATAATGGCCATGTGTAAACTGCCGACCGAAAAATGGTTGCAGTGGGCATTGGTACTACCTCTTGCAATGCCAGGTTATATCATTGGTTATATTTTTACTGATTGGTTTGATTTTGCAGGCCCGATTCAGATCTTTTTGCGTGATGTAACCGGATGGGGACCTGGCGAGTATTGGTTCCCTGACATTCGTACGTTGCCTGGTGCGACCTTTGTGTTGGCTTTGGTGTTGTATCCTTACGTGTATTTATTGTGCCGGGCTGCGTTTATGGAGCAAAATGTCTCTTTATTGCAAAGCGCGCGTTTGCTCAAGTGCTCTCCATGGGAAAGTTTTTGGCGCATCTCGATGCCGTTAGTAAGACCCTCTATCGCAGTGGGTTTATCATTGGTCGCAATGGAGACCATTGGTGACTTTGGTACGGTAAGTTACTTCGCGGTGAATACGTTAACCACAGCGGTCTACGATACTTGGTTGGGGTACTCTAATCTTAATGCGGCAGCCAAGATTTCTGCCATGATGCTCGTCATTGTAGTACTGCTTCTTAGTGCCGAACGATACAGCCGCCGTAAACAAAAGCTTTTTCAAAGCCAATTTAACAGTCACGAAGATTTTCGTTACGAGTTGACGGGCTGGAAAAAGTGGACCGCACTAGTTTGGTGCTGGGGCTTGGTTTCGGTCGCGTTTATTTTGCCGCTACTACAGCTGATTGATTATGCGATCACTTATTTTGCACAGAGTTGGACCTCAGAGTTTCGTGAATACGCATGGAATAGCTTAGTTGTGTCTGTTATTGCTGCGATTATTGGTGTTGCTGTCGCACTGATCGTTAACTTTACCCATCGAGTCAATGGTAAACGAGAAAGCTTGGCATTTATGCGTCTTTCTTCTATGGGCTATGCAGTACCAGGAACGGTACTAGCCATCGGTGTGATGGTCGCTGTGCTGTTTATGGATCATCGTGTCAACGACGTTGCTAAAGCCATGGAGTGGGGAAGGCCGGGACTTATCTTTTCTGGTTCCATGTTCGCACTAGTATTTGCCATGGTTGTGCGCTTTTCCGCGGTAGCGATTGGTAGTATCGAAAGTAATTTAAATAAAATTTCTCCGTCGTTAGATATGGCATCGCGCACTATGGGTTGTAAGCCCAATGCCATGCTGTGGCGCGTGCACTTTCCGCTGGTTAAGCGCGGTGCACTGATTGCGGCTTTATTAGTGTTTATCGAGTCAATGAAAGAGCTCAATGCGGCTTTGTTACTTCGTCCGTTTAACTTTGAAACACTAGCCACATACGTTTATAACTTCGCCTCGGATGAGCATTTAGAATTGGCCGCTTTACCAGCGGTCCTGTTGGTTCTTGTTGGGTTGATCCCGCTTGTTGTTGTTAACCGTTCACTGGAGCAAAATCACTGATGAGCTGTGCATTATCAATTAAAAACCTAACGTGCCAATATGATGATCAAACCGTACTCGAATCATTGTCTCTTGAGGTAGAACAAGGGCAGATTGTCTGTTTGCTAGGAGCTAGTGGCTGTGGGAAAACAACACTATTAAAGGCCGTTGCGGGATTATTGCCGTTAACGTCAGGCGAAATGAGTCTAAATTGCGTCACAATTGATGATGGGGAAAACTGGTTGCCGCCAGAACAGCGTAATATAGGGATGATTTTCCAAGATTACGCACTTTTTCCTCACTTGACGGTGGAGCAAAACATTGCCTTTGGCTTAAAGCAGTGCTCGACAAAAGAGAAAAATGCCAAAGTTCAAGAGATGTTAGAACTCGTGCATCTTCAAGGTTATGGCGATCGTTATCCTCATCAATTGTCTGGTGGACAGCAGCAGCGTGTTGCGATTGCTCGCTCATTAGCTTACAGCCCAGACTTACTGTTACTGGATGAACCGTTTTCTAATATTGATACGCAAGTTCGCCATGAGTTGATAAGTGAGATCCGTAAGATTTTTAAGGCCCAAGGTGTGACTGCCATTTTTGTTACGCATAGCCGTGAAGAGGCTTTTGCTTTCGCCGATAAAATGGCAGTGATGAACAATGGAGTCATCGAGCAATATGGCACAGCATCTGAGCTTTACTACCAACCTTCAAGTAAATTTGTCGCTGATTTCTTAGGTGGTGGCAGTTACCTTGCTGCTAAACGAGTTTCGAATTCAGAATATGAAACCCACTTGGGCGTGGTTGAAGCCACGGCTCAACAAGATATTCCAGTACAGGCGGAGTGCTCTTTACTGCTAAGACCGCAGCATGTGCAAATTCAATCCGATGAAGATAGTTCGGTAACCGTATTGGAACAGCATTTTATGGGTGATCACTGCCGTTATGTGATTAACGCGAATGGTGACCGTTTGTTAGCTACAGCTTCGCAAGCATTAAATATAGGTGAGTCCGTCGCGGTGAAAATTGAAACGCAAGGCGTCCTGGCATTTGCTTAACGCTCCTGAGTATCTTTTCTATCTCGTTTACGACTTTCCAACATACAATAAAAAAGCCCGGCTGTGGAGCCGGGCAAGTGCTCTTCTCCTTTTTGATGAGCGCCTTTTCAGACAGCGTCGACTCTCATCATAGTGCGCGAAGCGGGCACAAGGTTCAGTTATAAAGACAAGAAGTCTTTAAACTGTTGAAGAACACGTTCCGCAGTGTCCTTATCTTGCATCTCTGCAAAAATTCGTAGCAGTGGCTCAGTGCCAGAGAAGCGAGCGATGATCCAACCGCCGTTTTTGAAGTAGACTTTCGCGCCATCTTCATAGCTGACTTTTTCGATTTCAAACTCAAACTCAGGCAACTGCTTTTCAACATAAATCTTGTTGAACAGTACGTCTTTTTGCGCTGGTTTGAACTTGCAATCGCCTTCTGCCATGTAGGCATAGCCGTACTTGCCGTAGATTTCATCTAGCAACTCAGACAGCTTCTTGCCGGTTACTGAAATCATTTCTACCAATAGACTTGATGCGAATACGCCGTCTTTACCTTTGATGTGGCCGCGAATGGTTAGGCCGCCAGAGCTTTCCCCGCCAATCAGTGAGTCATCCGCTTCCATTTTGGAACTGATGTGCTTAAAGCCTACAGGAACCTCAAAGCATTTTTCGCCATGATCTTCGGCGACTTTATCGAGAAGGTGTGTGGTTGCGATGTTACGTACCACGGAGCCTTTCCAGCCTTTGTATTCAAGTAGGTAGTAGTAAAGCAGCAGTAGCACTTCATTTGGATGAATGAAGTTACCTTTTTCGTCGATAATGCCAAGACGGTCCGCATCGCCATCAGTACCGATGCCAATATCGTAACCTTGCTCTTTCACTAGGTGCATCAAACGGTAGAGTGTTGCAGCGCTTGGCGAAGGCATTAACCCACCGAAGTCTGGGTTTTTGCCATCGTTAATCACATCAACGTCACAGCGGCCGTTGATTAATACGGTTTGCAGTGCGTTTTTCGCGACACCAAACATTGGGTCGATCAAAACACGTAAATTCGCTTTCTTGATCGCTCCTATGTCGATAAAGTCGATGATTGAGTCAACGAATTCGTTCATCGGGTTGATGATTTCAATCAGCTTATCTTCAACCGCTTGTTCAAAGTCGACGCTTTTTACATCTTGCACGGTGAGCGCGTCTATTTGTGATTCGATTTTTTGGGTGATGATTTCATCTGCGTCACGACCGCCTTCAATGAAGACTTTAATGCCGTTGTAATCGGCAGGGTTGTGTGATGCGGTAATACATGCCGAGTATGCGCAGCCCATTTCTTTCGCTTTAAACATTACGATAGGTGTTGGGACAAATTTGTCGATAAAGCTAACCACAATGCCGTTTGCTGCTAGAACCTCAGCGAACCAACGACCTGCTTTATCGGAAAGAAAACGACGGTCATAGCCAATCACAAAACCGCGATCAGCAACCGATTCGTTATTCGTGATGTTTGCAACTGCTTGAGCGACCAAACGTACATTATCTTTGGTGAACTCCTCACCGATAAATGCACGCCAACCGCCTGTACCAAATTTGATCATGATTCGATCCTCGATAAGAGCGGTATCCCACCGCCTCTTAAATCTTTGCTAGCGAACCGATGCACTTCTCAAACTCAAGTGCATCGGATAAATCAAAAGGGGAAAAGCTCTCCCCCAAAAGATGATTAACCTAGAGTAACGATAACTTCGTTTACTGAACCTTCCGCTTGAACTGGGACAGAGGCACCATTCACTGCTTCACCGTTCACAGTAATCGACTTAACGCCTTTGCTTACTGAGTTTGGGTTAACTACTTTGATGTTGTACGTTGCACCTAGCCATTGACGAGTCACTTCGAAACCAGGCCAGTTCGTTGGGATACATGGATCGATAGTTAGGCCATCGAAGCCTGTACGCACACCAAGGATAAAGTTGGTAACAGCGAAGTAAGCCCAGCCTGACGTACCTGTTAACCATGGGTGGTTTGCACGACCGTGGTCTTGGTGGTCACGACCCATGATGAACTGTACGTATGAGTAAGGTTCTGCAATACGTTTTTCGATGATGTCGTTCTGGTTGTATGGGTTCAGTGCATCGTAGAACTTCATTGCACGATCACCACGACCCAGTTTCGCTTCAGCTACCCAAGCCCATGGATTTGGATGCGAGAAGATCGCACCGTTCTCTTTTACGCCTTGGTAAACACGAGTTACGAAGCCGATATCATCATTCGGTGTTGCAAAAGATGGTGAGTTTAGGTGGAGGCCGTATTCAGAGAATAGGTTCTCATCGACAGCGTCCATCGCTTTTTCGCCGCGCTCTTGAGATACCGCACCAGAAAGTACCGCAAGTGTGTTTGACTCTAGGTGTACACGACCTTCTTTTTGTTGCGCTGTACCGATCTTTTCGCCGTTTTTCGTTAGACCACGGATATACCAGCCGCCTTCTTCGTCCCAAAGGTGTGTTTCACACGCTTCACGCACGTTTGCTGCCATCTCGGTGTATTTTTCAACGTCGGCTTCCTTACCTAGGTATTTCGCTAGGTCGATGAACTCCTGCAGTGCCCAGAAATGTAGGAACGACACCATTGAAGATTCGCCGCCACCTAGGTTCAGACAGTCGTTCCAGTCTGCACGCAGACCTTTACAGATACCGGTTTGACCTACGTATTCAGCCGAGAAGTCTAGCGCGGCTTTCATGTGGTCATAAACCGTTGCATCGCCACCGTCGGCGTAAGGGATCACTTCGTCGAAGAAGCTGTGCTCACCGGTTTCCATCACGTACTTACAGATGGTTGGAACTAGCCATAGGTGATCATCAGAACAGGTGTCTTCGATGCCGTGAATTTTGTCTTCATCAGAAGGTGTTGGAACTACGGTTGGAGATTTAGATGGTTTAACATCAGCTTTTTCTGGATCAAACCAATCTGGATCGAATAGGTGTAGACCGTAGCCCGCTTTTACTTGGCCGCGCAGTAGGTCAACGATACGTTTGCGCGTCATTGCTGGGTTAGCGTGAGGAACTGAGATTGCATCTTGCGCTGTATCGCGGTAACCAAGACCAGTACGGCCTCCCACCTCGATGAATGAAGCAAAGCGAGACCACACCACACACGTTTCCGCTTGGTATAACGTCCAAGCGTTGATCATGGTATCTAGACCTTCGTTTGGTGATTTCACTTGGAACTTGCCACAACGCTCATCCCAGTGTGCTTTGATACCCGCAAATGCGTTGTCGACTTCTGCAAGATCTTGGTACTTAGCACGTAGACGCTCACCGTTGCCTTTACCGATACCTAGAATGTAAGCAAAGCGAACTTCTTCACCCGGCTGAATAGTGAATTGCTTATGCAAAGAGCCACAGTGGTTGTAACACGTTTGTGCTGTATTGAAACACTTACCTTGTTCTACCGCTAACGGGTTTGCTTCGTCACGGTATAGGCCTAGGAAGCTGTCACGTTGGCCGTCGTATGAATCTGGGGCAAATGTTGAAGCTAGGTAGTAGAAGCCTTCGAAATCGTTGGTGTTGTAGTACAGATCGTACTCGATCACGCCTTCGTTGTAAGCCGTACCTGCTGAGTACAGAGACATCTGATGGTTTTGGTTATCAGACTGAATGTGGCTGAATGAGAACTCAACAAATGAGAATGCACTGATCGTACGTGGTTTGTCAGAGGTGTTTTTAATCACTACATCCCAGATTTCAGCGTCTTCGCCTTTTGGCACGAACAGAGTTTTTGTTGCGGTAATACCGCTGTATTCACATTTGAACTTAGAGTAAGACAAGCCGTGACGAACTTCGTAGTTTGCTTCGTCTAGGCTCTTCGCAACTGGTTGCCAAGAGATTGACCAGTAATCACCTGTCTCATCATCACGCAAGTAAACGTAGTGTCCTGGGCGATCGAATGTCGCATTTGGACGGAATTTAGTAACACGGTTGTATTCTGGAGAGTTGTAGAACGAGTAGCCACCCGCGTTGTGCGAGATAACCGTACAGAACTTCTCAGTACCTAGGTAGTTGGTCCATGGTGCTGGTACGTCAGGGCGAGTGATGACGTATTCGCGATTCTCGTTATCGAAATAGCCGTATTTCATTTGTGTCTTTCCTTTTTACGAAGCTGCATCAGCAGCCAAAATTTAAAAACTCTTCAAGCGTGATGTTTCGACATCAGTTTTGTATTACTTCCACGGTTTACGGTAATTCACTCCCTGCAAATCAAGCAGAGGTAGATGGCCTTTCAAGCGTGATAAATAGTCGGTCCAATCTCGGTGTTGTTTGTCTGTCCAACATGCTTCTGCCATTGCAGTTAAACGAGGGAAGATCATGTAGTCCATGCGAGGTTGGTTATTGATAATTTCGCACCATAATGCTGTTTGAATGCCCCAAATGCGCTTACGTATTGGGTCGTCAGCAGGCACTTCAGCGAGCGGCTCGTAGTTGTAAGCTTTTTCTAGTGGCAGTGGGTTTGCCCAGTCCACGCCCGGTTCTTCAGGTGCGTAGTCTTGGGTCATATCTAGGTAAGTGGTTTGTGCTGGTTGCAGCACCACATCAAAGCCTTGGCGAGCACAGTTCAATGCCGCTTCTTCGCTTAGCCATGAGTAGATCACCGTATCTTTACTGACTTTGTCGCCGTGTTGAGCCTCTTCCCAGCCCAGCATGCGTTTGCCCAATTTACGAAGTTTGTTTTCGGCATAACGCAAGAAGTGTCCTTGCAAATCTTTGTAGTCGCTGTAACCCAGTTGTTCCATTAGTGCTTGGCATGCTGGGCTTTTTGACCATACGCCGTTAGGTACTTCGTCGGCACCAATATGAACGTAAGGCGCAGGAAAAAGTGCAGAGACTTCTTCTAGCACTTTGTCGATAAATTCATAACTCCCCGGCAGAGCAGGGTTAATGACGTTGTCGTTGTAATGCTGAATACTGCGGTATTCGGTGGTATCTTCCGCTTCTACCAATAGGTGTGGTAACGACTTGATGGCGGCTCGGCAATGACCAGGTACATCAATTTCAGGAATGATGGTGATGCCGCGTTGCGATGCAAATTCGATAACGTCTTTGATGTCTTCTTGTGTGTAGAAGCCGCCGTAACGTTCATCAAAGTGCGTGTACTGTGGTTCATTGATCTCATCCAATCCGCGCCAAGCACCAATATCGGTCAGTTGAGGCAGTGATTTGATTTCAATTCGCCAACCCTCATCGTCGGTAAGATGCCAATGGAACGTATTGAACTTGTAATGAGCCAGTTGGTTGATCAAGCGTTTGACTTGCTCAATGGAGTGAAAATGACGAGCACAATCGAGCATCATACCGCGGTAACGAAAGCGTGGCCTGTCCTTGATTGAACAGCAAACTACTTCCATTGAGTTAGGTTGATCGCCAACTTTGATTAGTTGTAATAACGTTGCACAAGCATGGGTAAAACCAGACGAAGATCCTGCTTCAATTTTGATTGACTCTTCGGATACTTTCAGTTTGTAAGCGCCTTCATCCAAGGTTGGGTTGCCTTTGAAGATGATCTGACTGCCATTGTCTGATGCGAACTCAAATTGGTGAATGCGCTTAAGCTCTTCAAGTAGCCATTCTTTAGCTGAATTGGCCAGGCTTGAATAAACCGCGACGCCAGCATGATGGTCAAAGCTAAAATAGTGATCGCTGACCTCAATATGGTTTGGTTTTGGCAGCAAGGGTTGTGCATGGGTTAAACTTGCAGGAATCTCACTGCGTTCACGGTATGGTGAAGCTAATACGATAGGCGTGACATCCACTTGTGCGCGCTGTGGGTTTCCATCAACGACAAAGTTGATCATCGCTTCGTTAAAGCCATCCGAGTAATAACGGAATGGGTTCGAACCAATACTGAATTCACAGTAATAGTGATGGTTGGCAGCCAGTACCAGCCCTTCTGGCTTAAGTGTGCAAAAACTACCAATTTGAGTCAGTTGACCATTTGAAACGCTGTCTGGAAGAATGTAACGATCGAAAGCGAAAGTTAAGCTCCAGCTGTTTAGGTCTTGGTCGCTCAAGTTATGAAAGGTGAGGCCAAAGCGGCAGTTTTGTTTCTGCTCAGAAAGGACTACGAGATCAACACGATATTCCATATCTACTCCTACGCCGCACTGAGCGAGTAAAGGTTATGTTCTGGTTTGCCAGCAAACATAATTGCGCCTTCAATCGCGTCAAACTGTGGCTCAACAATCCATTGCTGAACTGGTGGTGAAAGCCAACGTACAATGCGTTCAGCTATGCTGCCCATTAAACAAATACGTGTTGCGCCGCGCTTGTTTAATGCCACGAGAAACATTTCTATATCCGCTGCGGTTTGCTTCAGCATTTCAATGGCCAGTGCATCGCCTTGTTCCGCATGTTGGAAAATAGCCGGAGAAAACTGCCCATAATCACGAGGAAGCGCCTGTTTTGACCACGCCACCACGTTGTCGACCTCATTTCCGAAATGCGTCATAACGTGTTGTGCTAGGGGCGTTTTTTCTCTGATGCCATCTTCAGCTAACAAAACTTGCTGAACTAGGCGTAGCCCCATCACTGCGCCGCCACCTTGATCCGAAATAGGGAACTCACGACCACCGACAACGTGTTGCTCCAATCCTTTAAGGTAGATGCCACAAGAACCGGTTCCCGCAATCATGATTGCGCCATCTTCGCCATTGTGCGCACCAACGCACGCACCGTAAGCATCGGTATTCAGAGTTATACTGGCAAATGGATGAGGAAGAGACATGAAGGCTTGCCAAGATGCTTTGTGCTCTGCGCCAGCAAGGGCTAAGCCGACGTGCATCGACGCGAAATCTTGTTGTGTTAGACCGCCTTGCTCGGTAGCCGAAGTGATGGATTCAAGAATCGAAGCCATTGCTATTTCAGCACCTAGCATGATGTTGGCACTGCCGCTTTTGGCCTCGCCAAGAAAATTACCTTGTGAATCTTTAATCCTGGCTCGACATGACGTGCCGCCACCATCGATACCGACAAAATACATTCCCATGATTATTCTTCCTTCATATTTTTAGAGGTCGCCAACTGAGAAACATGCTGAGCTTGACTGATTATCGCGAGTAAGTACCAAGCGCCATGCGGGATCCATTGTTCGCCCCAGCGCCAGTTTTGTAACACGTCTTCTTTTTGTGCTGGTGGGTTAAATGCAATGTCTTCCTCGTCTTCAAAGCCGCCAGTGATTCCGTTACACACGCCACCTTTTGCGTTGAAGAAACCATATTGAGGGAGGTAATCAGGGTTGTTACGACCATGGCCATCTAGCATGCACATGTCGTATGGGTTTAAGCCTACAACCCAGTTCAATGCATCTTGAGCAAACACAGAAAGTTGTTGCTGTACTTCTTGCGACGCTATATGCGGTTGAGCAAGGTACGCCATGGTCGCGAGTGAGCCAAGTCGAGCATTCTCGCCTTGCCACCAATAGCCGGATTCATTGTTGTGTGCGACAAAAAATGCCTCGCGTTTTGACTCATTTACGCCTTTAACATATTGGCGAGGGTAACCGAATGGGTTGATCACTTTATTCGATATTGTGATCTCAAACTCACACGCTAGGTTGACGATACGTTTTACTGATTCCGCTCGTGCTGAGTCGTCTTCAATAGATAGATATTCGCATAGGGCAATAACTGGTAGACCAGCTTCGGCTGCGTGAAAGTATGGACGGCTGCCGTCTTGGTTTGCTGACCAAAAGTGTTGAATCTGCTCGTCGCTCATTTGGCGTGCAACTAAACGTTGCGCCCACAAACGGCTCTCTTCCAAGTAGCGAGTTTCTTTGGTTGCTTTAAACAGTTCTACACAAGCCAGTAGCGCACAGTATTCGTCGATAATGTTTTCTTCCCCATCATTGAGGTACTGCGTATTGTGCTCTTTTAAGTGCCAGTAACCATTTTCGGCAGCGTTGCGGTATTTTGGTTGATCGTATTCACCGTGAACACTTAAACGCGACGCTGCCGCTAGCGCTGCAATGGCGACACCGCCACCTTGTCGAAAGCCTGCTTGATAGTCGTCAAATTTGTGACCAAGTTGAGTTTCGTACGCGCAAATCTCGCGTTGCGCAGTATCTTTGCTCCACTTGTCAAAGACCGTCATGTAGAAAAAGCCTTTTTCGTTTTGCATACGCACAAGAAAGTCTGCACCGAACAGGGCTTCTTCAATCAGACGTGTACGTGTGAAAGCTGCAATGTCTTCGCTTCCTTCAAGCAACGAAACCCCTTTTAGGATGTTCCAAACCACCATTGGGGTTTGTTGAGGATTCAAATAATTCGCGTATGAAAGGTGACTTAAATACTTGCTAACGTCTCCTGATGCGTCGTACCAGCCGCCGTGTACATCAACCTTTTTATTGGAGTTTAGTACTGGAAGTTGTCGATCTTGTTGATCGAAGATCCCGCCGCAACGTTGCGATTTGAAGTAGTGGATCACATCTGACAAAGTTTGATCCAACAGAATGTGTTCGCCAACGATGAAAGAGGAAGAGCGCGTATCTTCTACTTGCAAGAAATAGTCACCTGACGTTGTGCAAGAGGAAAAGTCGATGAGGTAGAAATAGCCCTGATGCCAGTTCGCCACTTTACCTTGTTCTTCAACCGCAAAAGTTGCCACGGTTTGCTCGCTAGTGGCACAAATCAATTGAGCAGTGTAAGAAGACAAGTGTGGTTGTTCGGTCTGGATAATGGCTTTCTTTGGGCCCAGACGTTCATAACCAATGTGGTTAGTCAGTAGCAGCATTCAATGTCTCCGGGAAACGATAAAAACAGGAATGGGTCAGGCTGAACCTGACCCTCGTTATGATTAATCTTCAAATAAGTAACAGCGGACAAAGTGGTTGTCGGACAGTTGAGTGACGCCCGGTAGTCGTTCGCGACATTTGTCGGTAGCGTGTACACAACGTCCAGCAAATGGACAGCCGACAGATTCTGGTGTCCAAAGTGGGATTTCCCCTTTGTTGCCTTTCAGTTTCTCGTGAATAGACTTCGATGGATCTGGAACCGCAGATACCAACAGTTGCGTATATGGGTGTTGAGGATCGTGAATGATTTCTTCAGTATCGCCCCATTCAACCATGTGACCTACGTACATGACCGCGAGATCTTCAGCAATGTAACGCGCTGTTGCGATGTCGTGAGTGATGTAAAGCAGAGACATTTGTTTCTCGAACTTCATCTCTTCCATCAAGTTCAGAACACCGGCACGGATTGATACATCGAGCATCGATGTTGGCTCATCCGCCAATACCACTTCAGCACCAACTGCGATGTTACGAGCTAGGTTTACACGTTGACGCTGACCGCCAGATAGCTGGTGCGGGAACTTTTGCGCCGTTTCTTTTGGTGGAATAAGACCAACTTGTTCAAGTAGGTCGTACACACGCTCTTCCAGTTCTTTCTTGTTGCCCGGTGCTACTTTCTTATGAATCAGCAGCGGGCGCGCAATATGGTGGAAGATATTGTGCGTTGGGTTTAGCGAGCCAAACGGGTCTTGCCACACCATTTGTACACCTTCACGGTAGGTCATTAAATCGTGACGAGAGGTGATGTCTTGGATATCACGACCTTTGTATTCAATGATGCCATCGGTTGGTGCGTACATTTTTGCAATCATTTTTGCAGTAGTAGACTTACCTGAACCAGATTCACCTACCACTGACAAGCCGCGGCTCTTGTACATTTTGAAAGAGACGTCGTTGATTGCGCGCATCTTAGATTGTTTGATTGAGTTACTGTTTAAAGGGAAGTCCTTAACGACATTTTTACCCTCAATCAGCAGTTCGCCGAATTGTTTGCTCATAATTCTCTCCAGTGTAATTTTTGTTCTTAGCTAACGTTTTTTTGTTGTTAAACCTTAGCTTGAGCAATGGTGTCGCCGTACAAATGGCAATTTGAGAGGCGACCTGGTTCAATTTGACGTAATTGGGTTGGTACACGTGTACATGCTTCATGTACGCGATCGCAACGAGCTTGGAAGCGGCAGCCCCGTGGTACTTCTAGCAAGTTCAACGGGTTACCTGGAATACCAGTCAATTTGGTCTTTGGTCCAGTTAGTGGAGGGAAAGAGCTACCCAAACCTTTGGTGTAAGGGTGGTAAGGACTTTCCAGAATTTGCTTAGAAGGCGCGACTTCAATCAACTCACCTGAGTACATGATGCCGATACGATCCGAGAACTCGACCATCAATGACAAGTCATGTGTGATGAACAGAATTGAGAAACCAAACTCTTCTTTAAGCGCGTAAATTTTTTGTAGAATTTCACGTTGAACCACTACATCCAATGCGGTAGTCGGTTCGTCCATGATGATCATTTTTGGGTTCAGAGCCAAAGCGATTGCGATTACTAGACGTTGACGCATACCACCAGAGAACTGGTGCGGGTAATCACTCAATCGGCTAGGGTGGATATCAACGATTTCCAGCAGACCTTCAGCGCGTGTTTTTGCTTGAGCGCGAGTCATATTGGTATGACGCATGATGACGTCACAGAACTGCTCTTCCATGGTTAGAACAGGGTTCAAAGCGTTCATCGCACTCTGGAATACCATCGACATTTCACTCCAGCGGAACGCTTGCATGCGATCATCGCTGTACTGAAGGATATCTTCACCGTTGAAGATAACCTCACCACCTGTGATAAACGCTGGTGGCTTATGAAGGCGCATTAGTGAGAAGGCAACAGTGGATTTGCCACAGCCAGATTCACCAGCCAGACCGAATACTTCACCTGGTGCAATGTCGAAGCTCACGTTGTTACAGGCGCGGACATCGCCCGCGTCTGTGATGTAGTCTACGCATAGGTTACGGATGGAAATTAGTGGTGCAGTCATGATTATTTATCTCCGCTCCATAGTGCATTTTGTGGTGCCAGTTCAGGCTCACGCTCTTTCTTGTCTTTTGCTGCTAGTTTTTTCCAGCGTTTCATGCCTTTGTGAGAACGAAGTTGAGGGTTCGCAATTTCGTCAACGGCAAAGTTCAACAGAGCAAGACCAGTAACCAGTAGTGTTAGGGCAATACAAGGTGCTAGTACTTCCCACCATGCGCCAATCAGCATGGCTGATGAGGTTTGCACGTTGTAAAGCATGATGCCCCAACTGATCGTGTTGGCATCACCCAAACCTAGGAACGAAATGACCGCTTCAGTGTTGATCGCCAACATTACTGAGCCAATGAAGCTCGCACCGACAATTGGGATAAGGTTTGGTAAAATCTCAACGAAGATGATGCGGAATGAAGACTCTCCCAATACTTCGGCAGCTTTAACGAACTCTTTCTCGCGTAGTGCCATAGTTTGAGAGCGGACAACACGTGCACCCCATGCCCAAGAAGTACCAGCGATAATCAAGGCAATGGTGAGTGGGCCTGCTTCACCGATAAAGGCCGCCAACACGAATAGCAATGGATACTGCGGGATTACTAACATGATGTTCATCGCGGCACTCAATACGTCATCCACTTTACCGCCGAAGTAACCTGCCGATATACCAATGACTGTTGCTAAGAAACACACGATGATGCCAGCACCAAAGCCTACACCCAGTGATACTCGTGCACCGTAAGCCACCTGCGACCAGATATCGCGACCCATTCGGCTAGTACCTAATACGTGGTCGGCCTTTTTAGACATAAGCAGTGTACGACGATCGTCTGCTAGGTTTTTAGCGACCCAACCATCAGGGTTGTTTTGTGCCTGTTTTACAACAAAGCTTGGGTATTCGTGTGGGTTACCGGTTCGCTTGTCTGGCGCATGCTTTGTAAGTAAAGGAGCGGCAATCGCAACGAACACGAACAGCGTAACAATGCCAAGACCAATGCGAGCAAATGCGTTACCTAAAATAAGTTTGAATAGTTCTTTCATGATTATTTGCCTCCCGTACGTAGGCGAGGGTCTAGAATCATGTACAGCATGTCAGCCATTAAGTTGAAGCACAGCATGAACATCGTCATGATAATTAACTGACCTTGAAGTACTTGGTAGTCACGAGCGTGAATTGCGTTCAATAGAACAGTACCTAGGCCTGGGTAGTTGAAAATCATCTCGATGATTAATTGACCTCCAATGGCCATACCTAAAGACATAGACAGTGCGGTAACACTTGGAAGTAGTGCGTTACGTGCGGCGTAATTAAAGACGACGCGGTTTTCACTCAGCCCTTTACCTTTAGCCATCGTGATATAGTCTTCGGCGAGAAGGTTGATCATGTTGTTACGCATGTTAACTAGGAAGCCACCAATTTGAACGATGGTTGCACAGAATAGAGGTAATACAGCGTGGTAACCCACGTTCTTGATGAACTCCCAGCTTGTCCAATCAGGAATAGTACCTGGCGTGTAAGCATAGCCAGATGGGAACCATTTCAGGCCAATCGCAAAGGTAAACAGCGCTAACATTGCGATAACCATTTGTGGAATAGCTTGAATGATCAATGTACCAGGCGTTACGAATGCATCGTACTTACTACCGCGCTTCCAGGCGGCAAAAATACCAAGGACAGAAGCGATGGAGAAAGAAAGTACAACCGCAGTACCAGCTAGAAATAGTGACCAGCCAAATGCACTACCTAGTAAAGAATTAACTGAAAGTGGGTAGAACTGGATTGAGGTGCCCAATTCCCAACTTAGAATGTTTTTAATGTACGAGAAGTACTGAATGTAAATTGGCCCATCAACGAAACCGAGCAGTTCTTTCATTGCTGCGATTCGTTCTGGAGTCACCTGTACTGAAGCATTAGCAAACATCATGGTAACTGGGTCACCAGGCATTGCTCGCGGAATAATAAAGTTTAACGTCGCTGCAACTAAGAGCGCGACAAGATAGAACGACAAACGTCTTAAAAAATAACCCATAACTCACACCTTACTCACCCAGATTTTTTCCCTGTTTCTGGTTTCAGGTCGCTCCTAGCGAAATTTAGAGCGAAAAATCCCCTGACGACGAGCGCCACATATTGGTTTCGTTAACAAGGGATTTTTATAGGCGGCACACGGGATGTATGCCGCTTGAAATGAACTTCTACTTATTTAACTGGTTTTAGGTCCAGTACGTGAAGTAGACGCTCTGGGATACCTGCCCAAATGTTTGGACGGCCCTTAGGGTTTTCTTCGTTCCACCAACCAGTGAAGCGAGTTGTGTTGTATTGGTACATGTACGCGCCAGATAGCACAGGAATAGTTACTTGGTCCTGAGCAATGATCTTCTGAATGCCATGAGCGATCTCTAGCTGTTCTTGCTTATCTGCTGTCTTGTAGAAGCTGTTAAGAAGACCGTCTAGCTTATCGTTCTTGTAGAAGTGCATTGCAAAGCGAGGCATGCCGTCACCAGCTTGTAGCTTCGAGTTGTAGCCACTATCCCAGTACAAGTGTGGATCTGCACCGTGGAAGTAGTTGGTGTAAGCAACGTCGTAAGTACCTTCTAGCATAGCTTGGTTGTATACCGAGAAGTCCGGTGTACGAGCACGAGCTTTAATGCCCACTTCTGCTAGTTGCTCAACGGCTAGTTGTACCGTGTTGTTGAAGTCAGTCCAACCGTTTGGTGATTGAATTAGAAGCTCGAAAGACTTGCCAGATGGTGTATCCACAAAGCCATCTTTGTTTACATCTTTGAAGCCAGCTTTAGCTAGAAGCTTTTTCGCACCTTCCGCGTTGTATGTGTTGTAGCCTTTGTACTTGTTGTGCGTCTCTTCATCAGACCAAGCTTCAAATGCGTAGCCAAGGCCAGATGCGAAGTCGTTCACTGTACCGCCGCCGTAGAAAGCGATATCAATGATAGTTTGACGGTCTAGCGCCATAGAGAACGCACGACGGAAGTCAACGTTAGTTAGTGCTTCGTTTTTCGCAGCGTCTGGGTTTTTGAAGTTCACTACAAATGCTTGAGTACCCGCTGGTGGGTACCAGTAGTGGTGATTCGGACTTGCTGCAGCGTACGTACGGTCGATGTCTGGTACGAATGAAGACGTCCAGTCCATTTCGCCGTTAACGATTTTGCCCAAGAATTGGTCGTTGTTCGCGATTTGTGGCACACGCAGACAATCTACATCTAGGTTGTCAGCATCCCAATAATTCGGGTTCTCACACTGGATATATAGCTGCGGTGTGAAAGTGTCGATTTCAGTAAATGGACCACTGCCTACTGGATTTTCGTTTGTGAATGTTGCTGGATCTTTTACTTTGCTCCATACGTGCTTAGGTACGACTGGTACTTTCGCAATTTCGTAAGGAACGTTTGAGTTTGCTTCGCTTAGACGGAATTTAACTTGGTAGTCGTTAACTTTTTCTACGCCAGTCACCCAAGAGTTGATACCAGATTGGTCTAGCTCTGGCTTCTCTTTAACTAGGTTGAAAGAGTAAACAACATCATCAGCGGTAAACGCTTTGCCATCAGACCATTTTACGCCCTTACGGATATCGAAGGTTACGCTCATCAGGTCATCAGCCATGGTAAAGTTTTCTGCTAGACGAAATACAGGCGTGTTACCGTGCATTTCGTTAAAAACAACGAGCGGCTCGTAAATAAAGTCGGTTGTTGTGTGCAGGTTAGTTGCACCCAAGAAAGGGTTAAAGTTACGAACGAAAGTTGTAAACTCTTTAGGGTGGATAGTCAGTTCACTGCGTTCAGCCGCAGTAGCTACCGATGCAAAACCTGTAGTAGCCGTTGCAATAATTGCTGTTGCTAGTGCTGTTTTTTTAATATTGGCAAGCATAGCTGTTCCTTACTATTTGCTTTCATTTCACTAAATGGAATTGAATGTCATCAATTGATAAACACTCTCTAAGACCTACCTCTTGTACATGCCTTACTCATTACAACATTGAGTTTCGCCAAGAGTGGCCTGTAGGCCTTAGGCAGGAGTAAGAAAACACCTTATCCATAAAATAATCAAACTTGATTCCCGTTAAAAACGTTAAAATCTCTGAGCTCTCCGTTATAAACGTTATTTTGGCTAATTTTAACCAGTAGAGGGACAAAAAATAAACGTTGATATGCGTCGCAGTTTATATCCTTGTTAATAATGAGTGTTGGTGATTACTAACCTGGTGATCCATTTAAAATATACGTTTCTTGCTTGGTTTCTAGGTTCGGAGATCTCGCTCACATGCAGAAATGGTGTTAATTAATCAGCTAAAAATTAATCTGCCGTTCTGTTGTGATTAAGTTCGCAATCTCTATCAATAGTTCGTCAAAATCCGCTTGTTATCTGAAAAATGGCCTTTTTTATCGACAGTTTTCTTCCGTTTGTCGTCCTTTTTTTATTGTATGAATGAAGTTTTTTGGTTGCTCGAACTTACCTAATTAAGGCCAGTTAAATGGATAAGATCGTACGTTTTGAAGACCAACAATAGATAGCGATGTCTAACCGAATGTTCGTTATTGGAAATATGTTAATGGGGTAGGAAGAGGCGGTCTCTTTTATCTCTAGGAAGGGAATACTCGAATAACAAAAAAGCCCAGCATGCACGCTAGGCTAGTTTTTTTGATAAATATTAGCTGGTCAATAGTCGCTGTAGTTTATCTCGTTGTGCTTCTATGTATGCTCTCTCGGGGCTCTGTTCTTTGCAGTGTTCGAGAATGAACTCTATCGAGCTTAGCACCGTTCTCCAACGTGGTGTTTTGGGTAATGTTTCTATACGCATGTATTTATCTAAAGTGCGTGTTTGCAAAGTACTACGGTCTAGATAAACGCGCCACAAGCCACTTTGCTCTGCAAATGCGAACTTACTTTCACCCGTTACAGATTCCCAATACTCTAAAGCATGTGTCATTGCGTCTACTAGAACTTCTCGCATAAGTTCTTGCTTGTCTTTTTTATTACCGAGCGCTTTGTCTGCAAGGCGCGTAAATTCTCCGCCAAGCTCTTTTAGCTTTTGCAATTGGTCTTTGTCACCATCAAATGCATAACTTGAAAGCACTTCTACGGCGGTTTCTAGATTATGTATGCGAGCGGCACTGGCTCCACCGCCGACATTAAAGATGTACATGATATCTAACCCTGAACCTTCAGGGAGCTTAAGAATGTCTGCTTCGATGTTCTGACGAATATCTTCAATATAGATATCAATCTTGCCACAGTAATGAGGTTGTTTGACGGTCAGATATTTAGGGGCAATCAGCTCATCAGCAGATGAACGCTTTAGCTGTTCTAAGCTGCGCTTGAATAGCTTACAAGCAGCTTCGTTAGCAAAGCGAATACGCTTGTCTTCACGTAGACAGATGATAGCTTCAGGAGCCGATTCTAGCTGTTCCAACAAACGACCTTGAGTCTCAAGTAAGCTTGCTTCAACGACTGCACGCTGTCTAAGTTCAGACTCTAGCACTTTGTTTTCCATATGGCGCATTTCTGCTTTACTTGCCGTTAAATGCGCTTGGATACGTGCCGCCAACTCTTGTTTATTAAATGGTTTCGATAAATAGTCGTTGGCTCCTGCCTCAAAACCTCTTACACGATCTTCTGTTTGACTGAGTGCGGTGAGCATAATGATTGGCAACTCGGCATGATCATAGGTTTCACGTAGTTCACTACAAACTTGGTAGCCGCTCATGCCTGGCATCATGATATCCAATAACAGAAGTTCCGGCTTCTCTTGCTCGACGAGCGCTAACGTTTCTGGCCCATCGGAGACAGTACGCACACGATAGCCCTCTAAACGTAAAAAGCTTTCAAGCACGCGTAAGTTTACTGGTTCATCGTCAGCAACATACAGTAACGGGCCGTCTGGGTTCTCTGGAAGTGATAAGTCTTCACTGTTCTCTACATTAACTTCAGGAATTTGGAAGTGCCCGTGCGCAGCTAGAGTCTGGGTTGCTTGGATTTCTTCTTCACTGGCGAGCGGTAAAGTGAAACTGAAGGTAGTTCCGACCATTGGTTGGCTACTGACGTATAACGAGCCTCCCATTAATTCGATCAATTGACGGCTAATGGAGAGCCCAAGTCCTGCACCTTGACGATAACGGCTCGCGTCTTGCCCTGCTTGGATAAGTGGTTCAAAAATATGTTCAAGTTGTTCTGCGGGAATTCCTTGTCCAGTATCCACGACTTGTACGCGTACATGATCATCTACCACATTAGCGGAGATAACAATTTTACCTTCTGAGGTGTATTTAATCGCATTGCCAATCAGGTTATATAGCACTTGTTCAAGGCGTTGCGGGTCAGCTGACACTGCTTTTAAATCCGCTGGGACTTGGTTGATGATGCGGATGGTTTTACTTCCAAGTAAATGGCTAGAAAGCTCTAAAACCAATCGTGTTGCACTGCCCAAACTCACTGCTGATTTCTGGATATCCATGCTTCCATAACGCATTTTATGATAATCCAACAAGTCATCGACTAGATTAGCGAGACGCTGACCACTTTTAATGATGATATCAAGCTGATATTTCTGGCTAGCGGGGATCGCGCCATTGGCGCCGGACGCTAAGGTTTCAGCAATCCCGACCATGCCGTGTAACGGTGTACGAAGTTCATGAGAAGTCGTGGCTAAGAACTCATCTTTTAATTTATCGGCCAATTGCAGTTCTTCATTCTGTTTCTGAATGATCTGTATGTTGCTTTCTAGTTCTTCATTTTGCTTCTTAATGGTTTGAATCTTCTCTCGAATAGAGCGTTGCATTCGTTCAAAGCTTAACGCAAGCCGACCAATTTCATCTTTACGAACCGTATTAAAAGACGTGTCATCAAGATCCCCTGCAGAGACCTTTTCGGCAACCCAAGTCAATTTCAGCAACGGAGAAGTGATAAAGTTTGATAAATAGTGAGAAGCGATCACCACAAGGATAATGGCGATCAACATAGCGATAACGAATAGTTTTTCGAGTTGATGTATACGAGCGAAAGCTTCGTTTTCTGGTAACTGTACGACGAGCGCCCAAATCACACCACGAGTTTCAATCGGTGCATAAGCCGCGATGATCTCTTCACCTAAACCGTTTGTGTAAGTGCCGACACCAAATGCACCAGAGAGTGCTTTATCGATCACTTCTAAACTGTTCTTAATGTCGTCTTGTTTCGTGTTAATTGTGCGAGGTTGGTGATCATTTCCAACCAGCAAGGTGTTAATTGATGACTCTCGGTTGGCGTCTGCGGCTAACTTAGTGATGCCATTATTTGGCAAGCGGAACATGGCATAGCTGTGTAGATAACCTTGCTGAACAATTGGTGCACC
This sequence comes from Vibrio sp. Vb1127, assembly GCF_033338735.1. Classification (NCBI taxonomy): domain Bacteria; kingdom Pseudomonadati; phylum Pseudomonadota; class Gammaproteobacteria; order Vibrionales; family Vibrionaceae; genus Vibrio; species Vibrio sp. Vb1127. Next base: position 164,508 of record NZ_JAWOTF010000003.1, read on the forward strand.
TAGCCAAGCGACTGATTTCCCCCCTTCCAGCTCGAAGTCAGACACAATCACAGGAGTGTAGTCTTCGTTTACTTTTCGACGTTCAGTCACATCATCGGCGAGACGCTTGAAAGTTTTGCCAAGTGCCGAGTCTTTGTAGGGGCCTGATAACAAGTTCGTTCCGTAGTTATCGTCTTTGTTGATCGAGTAGGTGACGTTACCATTGATGTCTACCAGCAAAATGTCATTAAAATCAGAGCGCTTGAGGAGCTCTAAGTAGGCCCAATGATAGCGTTTATGTAAAAGCCGGTAACGTTCACTTCCTACATAGTTGGATGACTCGGGTAACGTTGAGGTTTTGATTTGGTCTCCGCTGCCCTCGATGTAGCGCTGTTGGGCGTTTTTACGAGACTCTTCAATATCATTGCCTAAACGACTAAAAGCATTGACGAGACCGTAGAATCGGCCACCACTGGCGTAAGCCAACTCTGAGCGCACAAAGCCCATGACTTCGGTTTCTCGTGCCTCAAAGTAGTCGATGATTTGCTGCTGTTTTGTATCTCGAACAGACAGTAAGTGTGAGGTGCTTTGTTCTTGCAGATCTTTACTGTGGGACTGCAAGAAAAAGATCGCAGTAATGGTAAGAGGTGTGATACTGAGCACCAGAAATGCGGTCATCAGTGTACTCTGAAGGCGCTTAAATTTCTGTTTTTTGTAGAATTTAAACATGGATAAGATTACAACTCATAATGGGCAGTTCTAAAACATACTTCGCTGCCGAGGTTCTCGTTAAAAACGGATAAGATGTTCAACTAGATAGAATTAACAAAATTAACGAGTTTTTTTTCTTTGACAAGAAAGTTAGTTGTAAAGCGTGCAGGGTGACGCAGTTTTTCTTATGAGTGTTGAATTTATGAGAAAAAATCGCGCAGGTTTGTGCCTGCGCGGGGGGAAGTTATGATTTTTTCGCGTAGTAGATAGAAAATTTATTGGTCTTATTTAGCGTCTCGCAATTATTAAACGCCCGCTCGATAATTGGTGGGTATTTTAAGAAGCTATTCGCGACAATCACCATTTCGCCGTCTTTGGTTAGATATTGTGGTGCCTGACCCAACAAGGTTTCCGCTGCGTTGTAATTTGTGTCTAAACCACTGTGGAATGGCGGGTTGCTGATAATAAAGCGGTAGTCTTTTGCGGTATCCGAGTATATATCTGATGCAAATACGCGTCCGGATAAACCATTCGCTTCTAATGTGGCTTGGCTAGAAGTGATCGCATAAGCATTAATGTCACACATCTCAATCGCGATCTCTGGATTCGCTTTCGCCATAAACGCACCGAGCACACCTGCACCACAACCAAAGTCGAGCACTTTGCCCGACAGCTTAGGTAAGGTTTCAAGCAGCAATCGGCTACCTAAGTCGAACTCGCCATGGCTGAATACGCCAGGTAGGCTCTTAACCGCTAGCGACTGCTCACCGAGTGTAACAGTGTAAGACTTAAACCAATCTGCTTGGTTGAAAGGTTTTGGTTCATTGAGGCAATTACCCCAGTAAAATGAGCAGCGACGAGCAGAGTCGTACTTGTTCACAGGGCCGTATTCTTGGAACATCTTCTCGATGCTCTTGATGCCGGAGCGGTTTTCACCAACGATGACGATTTCGGTGTTAATGCCCAGTTTCGCCATCAACATCGCCAGCAAGTATTCTGCTTCAGCTTTTGCCTTTGGCCAGTATAAAAGGACCATGTCTGCTTTTGTTTCAACATCAAACACAGAGCCAAAATGACTTTTCACTTTGTCAGAGGTTTGAATTTGGCGGTAGTAGCTATAGTTGGAAGTAAACACTTCAACAGACTCACAATGAGCCACTAACTCAAGAGGAAATAGGTCTTCAACTTCACCAGCGACTAAAACGTGTTTTCCGTTGAAGTATTCAAGTTGGCGCTGAGCTATTTGGCTAGGAGCGATATAAGCAGACATAAATTTGGTTCATCAGAAATAATTTGGGGCAGATTTTCGCACAATCTGCCCCAAGCTTGAAGTGATTAAGCGGTGACTAGCTGTTGTCTTGTTGGTTAAGGAAGTCTTTGAATTCTTCCTCGTAGATATTAAACAGTACCATGGTCACGGCAAAAATAAGTGGGCCGTAGATAAGACCAATCAAACCAAACAGATGCAGACCACCCAGTAATGAGAAGAAAATCATAAGGGTATTCATGCCGGCGCTGCCTTGCATTAGCAACGGACGCAATAGGTTATCTATAGAGCCAACGACAACTACACTCCACACCGTCAAGAAGATAGCCCAAGTCATATCGCCTGTTAAGAACAAGTACGCTGCTGCAGGAATCCAGATTAGTGCGGTTCCTACCACTGGAATGAATGATGCAAAGCCCATCATTGTTCCCCAAAATAACCCAGGGAAGCCGGCGAGCCACATACCGATACCGCCAGCCAAACCTTGAGCAATCGCTGTCATGAATGAGCCCATCACGGCTGATTTAGAAACTTGCTCTATCTCTGTCAATATGCGGTCTTCTTGGCTACGTGAGAGTGGCAGGATATGACGAATCGCAGAGATAATTTTGTCGTGGTCACGAAGCAGAAAAAACAGCACAAACAGCATCAGGAAGAAGTTCATTAGGAAGTTGGTTGCGTCTCCTAAAATCTTTGCGCTGATAGCAACTAAGTTAGAGCCAAACGATGTAGCAAATTGACCAATTTTCTCAGCAATGGCTTTGGGCTCGATTTTATCAAAAGGTAAGTACTCATTAACAATCGCTAAGCCTTTGATAACGAAAGGATGTTGGAATATATCTTGGATGCCACCATTGGTAACCCAATTATATGTATTTTGTGAGAAAACAGAGCCTTGCTGAACAATGGCTGCAAACACAAATAAAAGCGGGATAACAATAATAAACGTCAAGACGACACATGACAGCAGTGCCGCCATATTGGGGTGCTTGGGAATTTTCTGCTCAAACCATTCGTGTATCGGAAACATGAGCAAAGAAATGATAAAAGCCATCACAATTGAATTGATATATGGCTCAACCAATAAGTAGCAAGCAAAAGCAGCGGCGAGTAAAGCAACCATTAGTACTCGGTGACTCGACGTTATTTTTACATTATTTGGCATGGTATTAGTCCAACTTACAGGTGACGTTTACGGTTTATGCCTTCAATGATGGCGTGTAACCTTTATTACTTTGCACTCTTAACTCTTTCAAGCTTATGACAATGCCGAATTAGAGCAGAGCAATATACCTTGTTATAATGACCACAAATCAGTCGGTTATCAATCAAGAGATGAACTATGGGTTGTTGCAACGGTGATAAAAAGTGTCAAACCGAGAAAAAAGCCAAACGAATACCGTGGTTTGGCATTGTTATTGGTGTTTTAGCAGTATTGGTTATATTGAATTGGCAATAAAAAAGGACCGTGATGGTCCTTTTTTAAATTAGTTATCGCAGCTTTTAAGCGATTATTTTGCTTCTTCTGCAAGAGTTGCAAAACAGCGGTCAGCCGCTTCTAGCGTGGCATCGATTTCTTTTGAACCGTGAGCAAGGGAAGTAAAGCTCGCTTCGAACGCTGAAGGCGCTAGGTAGACACCGTGTTTGAGCATTAAGTGGAAGAAGCGCTTGAAGCGTTCCACATCGCACTTCGTTACGTCTTCGTAGCAAGTCACTTTTTCTTGGTCAGTGAAGAAGAAGCCGAACATGCCGCCCACTTGGTTCACAACCAGAGGAATACCGTGTTTCTCTGCTAGAGACTTAAAACCTTCAGCAAGTTGTTTCGTTTTAGAAGTTAGGCGCTTTTCGTTGCCTTCTTCTTTTAGAAGGTTCAAACATGCGTAGCCTGCTGCCATTGCGACAGGGTTACCGGAAAGGGTACCAGCTTGGTAAACTGGGCCTGTAGGTGCAACGTATTGCATCACTTCTTTACGGCCACCGAAAGCACCTACTGGCATACCGCCACCAATTACTTTACCCAGTGTCGTTAGGTCGGGTTTGATGTTGTAGTGTGCTTGCGCGCCGCCTAGAGCAACACGGAAGCCTGTCATTACTTCATCAAAAATTAGTAGCGCGCCTTCTTGATCACAGATTTCACGTAGCCCTTCGTGGAAGCCTTCCACTGGTGGAATACAGTTCATGTTGCCTGCTACTGGCTCAACGATGATACAAGCAATTTCGCCTTTGTTAGCAGCAAATAGCTCGCGTACAGAATCTAGGTCGTTGAATGTTGCTGTTAGCGTGTGCTTAGCAAAATCTGCAGGAACGCCAGGAGAGCTTGGTTGACCTAGTGTTAGTGCACCAGAACCTGCTTTTACTAGCAAGCTGTCAGCGTGGCCGTGGTAACAACCTTCAAATTTCATGATCTTGTCGCGACCGGTGAAGCCACGTGCAAGGCGAATCGCGCTCATCGTAGCTTCAGTACCAGAACTTACCATGCGGATTTGCTCCATTGATGGAACAAGCTCAGAAACTAATTCTGCCATCGCGATTTCAAGTTCTGTTGGCGCACCGAAGCTGAGACCGCGTTGCGCTGCATCAATTACTGCTTCGCGGATAACCGCGTGGTTGTGGCCAAGAATCATTGGACCCCAAGAGCCAACGTAATCAATATACGCTTTACCATCGGCATCAAAAATCAGTGGACCGTCTGCTCGTTCGATAAATAGCGGAGAACCGCCAACGCCGTTGAATGCACGAACTGGTGAATTGACACCGCCAGGGATGGTTTGCTGAGCTTTTTGATACAGCTCTGATGATTTGGTCATGGGGTTATCCTCTTTTGATTGCTCGGACCAAGTGGAGCGCATTGTACCTAGCTATAATCAAGTTAGAAACGTTTTGCTTAATTTATGTGTTGTTTCGCAGTGTAATCTTATATATCCGCATCTGTTATAAAGAATCGGCGGCGAATACTTGAACGAGTTTGTCAGGTATTGGATAATCGTCTCAATTAGCACAAATTTGACGTCTTGCTTCAGGCTTGACGCATTACACGAGTGAGAGAGGTCTTCGTGAGCGAAGTAAACGTACCATTATCTTTTTCTGACGCAGCAGCATCTCGCGTTAAAGCATTGATTGCTGAAGAAGAAAACCCAGCATTGAAACTGCGCGTATACATTACTGGCGGCGGCTGCAGCGGCTTCCAATACGGCTTTACTTTTGATGAAAATGTAAACGAAGGCGATACGACAATCGTAAACAGTGGTGTAACACTGGTTGTAGACCCTATGAGTCTGCAATATCTCGTTGGCGGTATTGTTGACTACACAGAAGGGTTGGAAGGAGCGCGCTTCTTCGTAAATAACCCCAATGCAACGACAACATGTGGTTGTGGTGCATCGTTCAGTGTGTAATTAACACCTAACAGGCAGCTAATGGCTGCCTGTGCTTTATGTAGAAGGATGTCACGTAAAGCACACGCTCGCAGATATGCAGAGAAATAATAAAAAGGACTTTATATGTCTGGACTTTCTTTTGGACGCCGAATTGTCGAGCGCCCTTGGCTAGTATCTCTTATCCTCGTCTTACTTCTTGTTGCATGGCTAACCATCGGCCAACTCAAAGCACAAGATGATCATCCTAACTCTTCAACATCCACGAACACGACACCACTTGCAAAGGTGATGTTTGATACTTTTCTTGCCGAACCTACCAGTAAAACCATTGAATTGTATGGACGAACAGCGCCCAATCGTCAAGCGCGTCTTGGCGCCGAAGTTGCCGGTAAAATAGTCAGTCTTAACATAAAGAAAGGCCAAGAGGTCAAACAGGGACAAGTGATCGCAAACATCGATAAGCGCGACCTTGGCATTCAACTTAAACGGGCCCAGGCGATGCTATTGGTTAAAGAGAAAGAGTTTAATGCTGCTAAATCGCTAAAAAGTCGTGGACTGCAAGGTGAGGTTGCATTTGCGACAGCGCAAGCAGCGTTGGTAGATGCACGTGCGAATTTGAGTAACGTGCAAACGGCTTTAAGAAATACTGAGGTTAAAGCGCCATTTGATGGCATCGTAGATCACCACTTTGTTGAGTTAGGTGATTTTGTCGGGATTGGCGATCCTATTGCGACGGTCATTGATTTGGATACTTTAGTGATTGAAGCCGATGTCAGTGAACGGCATATACAATACCTTAAGGAAGGCCTAGAAGCCGACGTAAGAACCATTAACCAACAGCATCATCAAGGTCGTGTGCGCTACATTGGACGTGTTTCTTCTGCTTCTACTAATACATTTCCAATTGAAATCGAAATTGATAATCAAGACGCAAGAATTCCTGCCGGTATGAGCGCAGAAGTACAGCTGCCTTTGAGTGAAGTGTTGGCAGTAAAGATTACGGCTGCCATGTTAGCACTAGATGAAGAAGGTAACTTAGGTGTCAAGACACTGCGTAATGAGTATGTTGAGTTTGTTCCAATTCAACTCGTTAAGGCCGAGGATGATGGTGTGTGGCTCTCTGGGTTAGGAGAGCGTGCAGATATTATCGTGCTGGGACAAGGTTTTGTGCGAGATGGTGATCAAGTACTGGCCAATAAAGTTGATGACGTAGTTGTTGAAGCGGCTAGTGAGCAGTAAGGAGCACTTATGTACACTCTGATTGATGCTGCGTTATCCCGCGCTCGCACCATGCTGACATTACTGGTGATGATCTTAATTGCCGGTGTCATTACTTACGTCACTATCCCCAAGGAATCGAGCCCTGATATTACCATTCCGATCATTTATGTTTCTGTTGGACATCAAGGTATTTCTCCTGTCGATGCCGAGCGTTTATTGGTTCGTCCAATAGAGCAAGAGCTGCGTTCTATTGAAGGCGTAAAAGAGATGACCTCTGTGGCATCAGAAGGTCATGCTTCGGTGACGCTGGAATTTAGTGTCGGAGTGGATCTTGATAAAGCGATGGCAGATGTGCGTGATGCGGTTGATCTTGCGAAGCCAAAGTTACCAGAGGACAGTGATGAGCCGACGGTAAACGAAGTCACGTTTGCATCTGAAGAGCCTGTTTTGACCGTTGTGCTCTATGGCACCGTACCAGAGCGAACCATTGTTCAGATTGCCAGAACGTTACGTGATCGTTTGGAAAGTTTCCGTCAGGTTCTTGAGGTTGAAATCGCAGGAGATCGCGAAGACATCGTGGAGATAGTTGTCGATCCGCTATTGATGGAAAGCTACGGTCTCGATCAAGCGGATATCTATAATTTAATTGCCTTGAATAACCGAGTTGTGGCAGCGGGGTTTGTCGATACTGGGTATGGACGCTTTTCGGTAAAAGTCCCATCGGTTTTTGATTCACTGAAAGATGTGCTTGAACTACCGATCAAGGTGAATGGCAAAGAGGTGATCACTTTTGGCGATGTGGCGACAGTACGACGTGCATTTCGCGATCCTGAAAGTTTTGCTCGTTTAGATGGCGAATCTGCCATCGTTTTGGATGTAAAAAAACGGGCAGGGGAAAACATTATTGAAACGGTTGAGCTGGTAAAAGAAGTACTGGCTCAGGGACAGAAGCGTGCCGAGTGGCCCGACAATTTGCAAGTTAAATACACTTGGGATCAATCCGACGATGTCAAATTGATGCTCAGTGATCTACAAAACAATATCTTATCCGCAATTATCCTCGTAGTTATCGTCATTATTGCCATATTGGGGGTTAGGACCGCGCTTCTCGTGGGGATTTCTATTCCAGGATCGTTCTTGACTGGGTTGTTGGTGTTATCGGTATTTGGGCTGACGGTCAATATCGTCGTACTGTTTGCTTTAATTATGGCAGTAGGCATGTTGGTGGATGGTGCCATTGTGGTGACAGAGTTTGCAGATCGGCGCATGCAAGAAGGAACGCCACGCAAAGAAGCCTATCGAGATGCCGCAAAGCGAATGGCCTGGCCTATTACCGCATCCACAGCAACCACATTGGCTGCGTTTGCTCCGTTACTTTTCTGGCCAGACATCACTGGTGAGTTCATGAAGTACTTACCACTTACTTTAATTGCTACTTTGGCCGCTTCTCTGATGATGGCTTTATTGTTCGTTCCTGTCATCGGCGGGATCATTGGCAAGCCTCAAGTAGTCAATCAGAAAGCTCAGCGAGAAATGGTTGAGCTGCATAACGGCAACTTTGAAAAAGCGACAGGCATTACCAAGCTTTATTACCAGACTCTGTCGGTAGCGATTCGTCATCCATGGAAGGTCTTACTCAGCGCGATACTGCTAGCGGCAGGTGTCGGCTTCACTTACAACAAAGCTGGCTTGGGTGCAGAGTTTTTCCCTGAGGTGGACCCTGCCTTTTTTACCGTTAAAGTTCGTTCTTATGGTGACCTGTCTATTCACGAAAAAGATGTTGTTATGCGCGAAATCGAGAAGGTGATGCTCGGTCATGACGAGTTTGAAAGTGTCTACACGCGCACAGGATCGAGCGATAATGGGGACGAGATTGGCCAGATTCAAATAACGCCTGTGGATTGGCAGTATCGACGCAAAGTGAAAACCATTATTGAGGAACTAAAAGAGACGACAGATCGCTTTTATGGTGTTGAACTTGAGTATAAATTCCCGGACGCAGGACCGCCTGTCGAGCATGATCTCGTGATTGAAGTATCATCACGAAACTTGAGTGTTAGTGCGTTAGATGAAGCGGCCAAAAAAGTACGACATTGGGCTGATGGTAATCCTGCACTGACCAACTTGAGTGATACCACTAATAAGGAAGGGATTGATTGGCAAATTGATATCCAGCGAGATGACGCCTCTCGCTTTGCAGCGGATGCTACTTTAGTCGGGAATACCGTCCAGTTTGTTACGAACGGCTTGAAAATAGGCGATTATTTGCCCGATGATGCGGATGAAGAAGTCGATATTTTGGTGCGCTATCCGCAAGATAAGCGCGACATAGGTCGATTTGATCAACTGAGAGTGAAAACGGCAGCTGGTCTGGTACCGATTACGAATTTTGCTCAAATCAAACCAGATCATAAGCAAGACACTATTCGTCGGGTCGACGGTCATCGAGTTATCAATATTAAAGCGGATATGGTGGAAGGTTACAATTTGGCGCTTGAGTTACCTAAGATTGCCGCTGGAATGGAACAGCTCGACTTACCGGAAGGCATTGAATATAAGATTCGGGGTCAAAATGAAGAGCAGGAAAACTCATCAGCATTCTTGCAAAATGCTTTTATTGTCGCGCTTGGTGTGATGGCTTTGATTTTAATTACGCAGTTTAATAGCTTTTATCAAGCTTTCTTAATCCTTAGTGCAGTGCTGTTTTCTACCGTTGGTGTCTTCGCCGGGTTACTTATTTTCCAAAAGCCATTTGGCATCATTATGTCGGGAATTGGAGTGATTGCGTTGGCTGGTATCGTGGTAAACAACAATATTGTTTTAATCGATACTTATAATCAGATGCGTAAACGTGGCTTAGAAAAATCTGAGGCTATTTTGCGTACGGGTGTGCAGCGTTTAAGACCCGTTTTACTTACGACGGTGACCACCATATTAGGCTTATTGCCAATGGTGTTAGAAATGAACATCGACTTAGTTAATCAGAAAGTGGAGTTTGGCGCACCAAGCACTCAATGGTGGTCTCAGCTTGCGACCGCTGTTGCGGGTGGTTTGGCGTTTGCGACTTTGCTAACGTTAGTTCTGACCCCGTGTTTGCTGATGCTCGGGAGAGAGCATCACTCCGAACAGTAAGCTTTATCGTGATGATATCGACAAAACAAAAAGGGCAGCTTCGCTGCCCTTTTCAATACCTGGCTTACTTCATTGCTAGCAGTTTGCTGTAGCGTTCAAGCTTGTCCATGCTAATTTTCGCGTTTGCCATGAAAGTTTGTCTCGCTTTGCCTGTCAGGGATTTAGATTGTGGCAAATTCACCGTGCGCGGGTTTTTATGGACACCATTCACAAGGAACTCATAGTGCAGGTGAGGGCCAGTTACACGGCCAGTTCCGCCAAGCGTACCAATGGTTTGGCCTTGCTTAACGCGTTGACCAGCTCGTACAGTACGTTTGGTTAAGTGCAGGTACTTGGTAATGTAAGTATTACTATGTTTAATGAAAACGTAGTTACCATTAAATTTGTTGTAAGACGATTTTTGAACAACACCATCACCAGCCGCCCAAATCGGGGTGCCCACTGGTGCTGCATAGTCCGTGCCTCTATGAGGACGAACGCGTCCCGTCACTGGATGTAAGCGGCGTGGGTTGAAGTTAGACGAAACTCGACGGAAATCCAACGGCGCGCGTAAGAATGCTTTTTTCATTGCACGCCCATTTTCGTCGTAATACTTGCCACTTTTCTGATCCAATATTGCGGTAAAGGTATCGCCTTGGTTTTTAAAGATCGCAGCAATGATTTTTCCACGGCCGATTACTTCACCTTCTACCACTTCCTCTTGGTAAAGTACTCGGAAGCTGTCGTTTTTACGAATATCTAAAGCAAAGTCGATGTCCCAACCAAATATGCCAGCCAGTTCCATGATTTGGTTACCATTTAATCCAGAAGATATTCCTGCATTCCAAAAGTTTGATTTGATGGTGGCTTCAGCGTAGTTGTACTGGAAGTCGACTTCTTTCTTATCAACTTCAGAAACGTACTTGCCGTCTTTTAATGTGATACGAAAAGTCTCGAACGCGCTTAGTGTTCTTCTTAGCTGCACCAAGTCGTTATTTTCGTCAAAACCAAATTGCAATCGGTCACCAGGTCGAAGCCGAGTTAACTGTTTTTCCACTTCTTTGTCTGATGACACCAGTTCATGTAATAGACGAGCAGAAAGCCCTACGCGACTAAATAAGATGGCAGCACTCTCGCCATTTTTTACCTTGTATGTCTCCCAGCGCAGCACGGCGGGAACCGCAGGCGATGAACTATTTAGTGCACTGAGTTCGAGGGAAACTGGCACAGGATAATGTTGACCAACTTTTAATCGGCTCTGCTGCGGGTCTAGGTCTTGCGGATCAGGTAAAAAGAAGAGCGCGAAGATAATCAGCGCACTAAAAAAACCGATCAATACTTTGTGCAAGAGTGGAAGTCGGACAAAAATCGAATGCATGAGGTACTTGATTGCTAAATTAAACGGAAAAAGTGACAACTACCTAGTCTAACGTGTTTCAAAATGCATCGCTATTCAAGTAATATGTTCAACTATTATATTTTTGCCAAATCTGTGGGAGTGAACAAGAATGGCGAGCATTGAAGCTGCACTAGCCGAGATTAAGCGCGGTGTTGAAGAGCTGATTCCAGAAGAAGAGCTAATCGCAAAACTAAAAGAAGACCGTCCTCTACGTATTAAATTGGGCGCTGATCCAACAGCACCTGACATTCACCTAGGCCATACGGTTATTTTCAATAAGCTTCGCTTGTTCCAAGAACTAGGTCATGAAGTGACGTTCCTAATCGGTGACTTCACTGCAATGGTTGGTGACCCAACAGGTAAAAACACAACTCGTCCACCGCTAAGTCGTGAAGACGTATTGCGTAACGCTGAAACGTACAAAGAGCAAGTGTTCAAAATTCTCGATCCTGCAAAGACTAAAATTCAGTTTAACTCTGAGTGGCTGTCTGAATTGGGCGCAGAAGGTATGATTCGCCTTGCGGCAAACCAAACCGTTGCTCGTATGCTAGAGCGTGACGACTTTAAAAAGCGTTACGCGGGTGGTCAGCCAATTGCTATTCATGAGTTCATGTACCCACTTCTACAAGGTTGGGACTCAGTAGCAATGGAAACGGATGTTGAATTAGGTGGTACAGACCAGAAGTTCAACCTTCTAATGGGTCGTGAACTGCAAAAGTCTCACGGTCAAAAACCTCAGGTTGTACTGATGATGCCGCTTCTAGTGGGCCTTGATGGCGAGAAGAAGATGTCTAAGTCAGCAAACAACTACATCGGTATCAGCGAAGCGCCAAGCGAAATGTTTGGTAAAATCATGTCTATTTCTGATGACTTAATGTGGAGCTACTACGAGCTGCTCTCTTTCCGTCCTCTGGAAGAGATTGCTCAATTCAAAGCTGATGTAGAAGCGGGCAAAAACCCTCGTGACATCAAAGTATTGCTAGCAAAAGAAATTATTGCTCGTTTCCACAGTGAAGCCGATGCCGATGCAGCAGAGCAAGAATTCGTAAACCGTTTTGCGAAGAACCAAATTCCTGATGAAATGCCAGAGTTTGACTTTGACGCAGGTCGCCCAGTGAGTAATCTGTTGAAAGAAGCAGGCTTATGTCCATCATCGTCAGATGCGATGCGCATGGTTAAGCAGGGCGCTGTGAAGATTGATGGTGAAAAAATTGCGGACAGCAAATTTGCTCCAGAAGCGGGTACTTACGTGTTCCAAGTAGGCAAACGTAAATTTGCTCGTATTACTATTCAGTAATTCATAATGACTGCAAATGAAAGCGTCCGAAGGGCGCTTTTTTTGTATGAAAATTTAGCAAAAACGGCAAAGTAAAACTTCCATACCTGATGAACTTTGCTACTATACTTGCGCTGCCAATAATGGCAGCGCTATCGGAGATTTACATGAACAATACCGACCATCCTCCCAGTCGTTGGGTGAGTAAGATTAAGGGAGCGAAATAACCCGCTTCGGTATTGGCGATCTCCGCCTTACCTAAGTGGTGAGGCATCTTTTCTAATTTTCTTCTCGTTATTTCCTTCATACATTCTGAATAGACAGTGCATTCGCATTGGTTTTCTCTGTGCATCTTAATTGTTGTCTGACTTTTAGCGTGCAAGAGTGGCTTTTCATGCTTTGTCGATGGTCGTTACCAATGCCAATCGGGAGATTCGCCATGACGGTAATGAACAACACTTTTATTGAAACAACACCAAACTTTTCTGAAGTAGAAATTGGTGCAGCTCGCAATGCATTCTTGCAGTACGAGCAAGAGCAACAAGTCCATTTGCTTACGGTTATGCCGATTGATGAGGCTGTAGGTATTTTACAGCATTGCTCTGTCGGCTATGTGAATAGTCTTATTGCTCAACTTGAGCAAGCAGGTCATGACAAACGCGCACGTCATTATGCTCACCAACTGGGTCTGCATATGTCTGAAGTTGATACACCCGATGGTTATTTATCAACTAGTGTTTTAGGGCATGTAAAACAGCGTATTGGATGGATCATTGCGCTGGCTCTTTTAGGGATAGTGTCAGGCTTGATCATCGCTCAGTATGAGGACACCCTTAGTCAGCTTGTTTTACTTGCAGTGTACATGCCAGTGATTGCAGCTGCTGGTGGTAACACAGGAACACAAGCAGCAACTTTGGTGATTCGTGCTCTTGCTACTGGAGAGTTAAAAAAACGCCAATGGTTAGAAGTTTTGTGGAAAGAGAGCCGAGTCGCTCTATTTATTGCGCTAGCAATCGCTATCGTGATGATTGGACGCATTATGTTATTTAGTGCAGGACAATCAACAGGAGGCTTTGAACTGACCGATATCGCACTGGCAATAGCAGTTGCGCTGTTCATTCAAGTCACCATTTCTACAACATTGGGCGGGCTGTTGCCAATTATTGCACGAGCTTGCAAGTTGGACCCAGCCGTATTGGTGAGTCCAGTTCTTGCGTCTATCGTCGATATTTCAGGAATGTGGATTTACTTTAACGTGGTGAACTATTTCTTAGGTATTGCCTGACTAAAGTTCACAATGTCATTGTAAAAAAGCTGCTCAAAATGTGTAATCGGGGCGATGACAGGTGTGTTGTCGTCCCGTTTTTCTGGGAAGTAGTCTGAAACAAACTGAACAAAAATGGTGTTAGGTTGACCATTTTTATCCAAGCCATATCCAGCCATATTGTAAGTCCCGTAGATAGAGCCACTTTTCGCTATCAGCTGTCCTTTAATTGGAAGTTTTCGCATACTTTGTCGGTACTTTAATGTGCCGGATTCACCTGATTTCGGCATGATGGCAATCAATTTGAGTTCGTTTTCATGCTTCCAAATATAGCGCAGCATTTCAGCCATCTTGGTCGCGGAGATACGGTTATTTCGCGAAAGTCCTGAGCCGTCTTCTAGGCGCGCATTACGAATATCAATACCAGTGTTGGCGAAAATGATCTGCTTGATCGCTTCTGTACCGTTAGTAAAACTGCCTGGCTGAACGAAAAATTTAGCACCAAGTGTTTTGGTTAATGTGTCGGCAATCAAGTTGTCAGAGTTTTTGAGCATATCTTCAAGAATGTCTGGTAAGGCCTTTGATTGATGCATTGCGATGAGCTTTCGCTGCTTTTCTGGCGCCGTACCGACCCTAATCTTTCCTGATACCCCAATGTTGAGCTCCTTGAGCAAAGTCGCCAACCTTTGACTGGTGTAACGCTCAGGGTCTTGAACCGCAAATTTCAGTGGCAATGGTTTGTCTCTTTCAACCAAGCACCCTGTTAGCTTGTAGTTGTTATCGGGATTTGCAACTAAACCTAAGTCACAATGACGACTTTTCTTAATGGTTTTAGAAACTGTTTCTACGGTACTTGTGACACGAATAGGTTGATGCTCTGGTACGTAGACCCGCGTTCCACCATCTTTTTGTGTATAGATAGAGGCTTGTACACAGTTGTTATTGAGTGTGATGGTCGATGCCGGAGCGCTGTAGCAAACTCCCAAGATATCCCACGGCCAGCCCACCGCACGGTTATAACCAGTGAATGCGCTGTTATCGAGCCATAGGTCACCGTTAATCCGTTTTAAGCCATTTTTCTTAGCTAGAGTGAGAAGTGATTTTAAGTCGTTGGTTTGGAGTGTTGGGTCGCCGACAAAGTAAATCACTGCATCTGAGTTCGACGTTTCCAGCTTGGTTCGAAACCGGAAATTATCACCCAGTTCTAGCTTTGCGGCTAATGCGGTGACGATTTTTAATGTACTCGCTGGTGGGAACAGTTGTTCGGTAGGATGAACACCGTCAAGCTCAGCATTTTCACTGAGTTTCTCCGCAACTAAACTGATGCGGGCGCCTTCAGGCAACACCTCTTGATGAGGGTACGCTTGTGAAAAAGCAGAAAGTAATGAAGAGAATATGAGCAAGAGCCAACGTAAACGCATAATGATACTTTCTAAGGTGAGTTATGTGATTGAGTATACGCAAGTCCTTTCAATATGCTAGGTAACTAAAGAAATGCTTCAAATGTCTTCATGAATGAGACACGAGAGAAAGGCGCGCTGCTTAAAATGAAGTATAAAAAATGCCCGCTTAAAGCGGGCATTCGATATTCTAGTCAAAGACCGGAATTAGAAGTCGTAACGTAGACCTAGAGCTAGCTCGTCTTCAGCATCGATCTTAGTTGCAACTGTTTTGCTAGTGTCAGTTGAACCAAACTTGTCACCTGCATCAATCAGGTTGAAGTTGTAAGAAATGTAACCACGGAAGTTAGGCTTGAAGTAGTAAGAAGCATCAACAGCGAAGTTGTTTGCAGAAGTTTCGTTGTTAGTTTCTGCATTGTTGTATGATGTTGTAAATACTGTTTGGCCTAGAGTGTAAGCACCCGCTAGCTCGTAACCAGTGTAATCAACTGTGTTACTGTTGTTTGAATCTTCCATTTTCTCGCCGTCAGTGAATACACCAGCGAAGTAAAGATCAGACATTGTGTAAGATGCAGCTAGCATGTACTCGTTAGCTTTGTCTTGATCTGCGTAACCAGCACCTAGCTCAAGACCAGTGTCAGCTAGAGCGTAGATTGCAGATAGAGAGTAACCGTCTTGTTTGTTGTCGTAGTACTCACCAGTGTTTTTGTTTTCCATACGATCAGCGAAGCGGTAGCTTGCTTTTACGCTTAGGTTTTCAAACTGGCCTTTGTAAGCCATCATGTTGTCTGTACGGTCTGATACAGCTAGTTTGTCTGCTGCAGAGTTACCGTGGTAAGCCATGATATCTGTGAAGTCAGTGATAACGCCTAGTGCACCTTCAGTTTTACCGTATGCGAACTCACCGTAAGCACCGCCAAGACCAGCGTAAGCAAGACGAGTTTCTAGATCGCTCTTGTCGTCGCCGTCTACAGTACCGTTTTGAGCAGTCTCAAATTCACCTTCCCAGAAACCAACACCGTATAGGTTGTCATTGATTTCTTGTTTACCAAGGAAGTTTAGACGGATGCGAGATTTGTCTTGAGCGTCGCCATCTTTCATAGATAGACGTGCTTCAGCACGGCCGCCCATTTCTAGAGAAGTACCGTCTTGGTTGTAAAGTTCAGCTGCGTTTACGCCAGTTGCCATAGCTGCTGCAGATACAGAAAGAGCAATTAGAGTCTTTTTCATCTTATTTGTCCTAGTTAGCTGTCCATAATCATTGTTGTATGGGGGAGAGGTGATCTCTCACAAGTTGTTGGTCCAAAATTGGCTAATTGAGCGATATAGTTCGCACTTGTAAGCCATTGATCTAACAACTCGCTGGACATGTTTTACTGCTAAAGTTTCCGTATGAGTTAGTAAAATGATATAAATCCCACTGATGAACACTGTTCAATTGTGCGTTGTTTTTATTTAACTTACTGTTTTTTATTGAAATTATTGGCAATGACATTGGCCTGACATTGATTAGTTTTTATCTTTTTTGAGGTTTTTGGTGTAATGAACAGTGTTGTTTTTCAATAAATTGAGAAGGTGATTCGCCCTAGAACCGCTCTAAAAGTGAGTTATATCATTATGCCGAAAAGGCATAGTCTTGCTGTCTTTCGAATTAAGATGATTTCGTCCGGGAGTTTGTTTACACTAAACGAAATACATCTTTAAGCGCACTACCCAGTCCTATGACAGGGTGGGCTTTTTTTGTCCAAAGACCCATTTGGGCTTGAGGTTATAAAATGGAAAAAGTTCCAATGACACTACGTGGCGAGCAAAAGCTACGTGCAGAACTCGATCGTCTACTTAAACTACGTCCTCAGATCTCAGAGGCAATTGCTGAAGCTCGTGAGCTAGGTGATTTAAAAGAGAATGCTGAATATCACGCCGCTCGTGAAGAGCAGGGCATTTGTGAAGCACAAATCCGTGACATTGAATACAAACTGTCAGTTGCTCAAGTTATTGATGTAACGAAGATGGAGAACACGGGTAAAGTTATTTTTGGTTCAACCGTAACCTTGATTGATATCGACACCGAAGAAGAAAAAACGTACCAAATCGTTGGTGATGACGAAGCCGATATCAAAGCAGGTCGCATTTCAGTGAGCTCACCTATTGCTCGTGGCCTGATTGGTAAGATGGAAGGCGATGAAGTTGCTATTCAAACTCCGGGTGGCGCGAAAGACTTCGAAATTGACCGAGTAGAATATATCTAAGTCGTTTGGAGTAGCATTATTACTCTGATAAAACGCAAAAAGGTCGCCTCAGGCGACCTTTTTTCTTCAGCAACGTAAGTAGAGTTACTTACGAGGGATTTCGATTTTACGCTCTTCAGACTGGCGGTATAGCACAAGCACTTTACCAATAGTCTGAACTTTTTCAGCGCCCGTCTCACGTACGATAGCGTCGATGATTAGCTGTTTTGTTTCACGATCTTCCGAAGCAACTTTTACTTTGATAAGTTCGTGATGGTTAAGAGCGATTTCAATTTCTGCTAGCACGGCTTCTGTAAGTCCATTTGCGCCCATTAGCACAACAGGTTTTAAACTGTGAGCTAGGCCTTTAAGGTGCTGCTTTTGTTTGGTGCTTAGGTTCATTACGCGGCCAATTTTCTTTAAAATAAGGGTTGAAAAAAGCTATTTTAACGCCATCTATTGCTGAAGACTATAATTTATTGAGTAATAGGTAGCGCCTATTAAAACAATAGCTCCAATTTGTGCCTTGTTGGGATTAAAATGAGTAAACAAAAACATTCGGCTAGTTCTGGTCGTTGGTTGAAAGAACACTTTGATGATAAATACGCGAATGAAGCCCGAAAAAAAGGCTACCGCTCACGTGCTTATTTCAAGATCGATGAGATTCAAACGAAAGATAAATTGTTAAAGCCTGGAATGACAGTCGTCGACTTGGGGGCCGCGCCGGGCGGATGGTCTCAATATGCTGCTAAGATAGTAGGGGACAGTGGGCAGATCATTGCGTGTGACTTGCTTCCTATGGACCCGATTGCTGGCGTTAGCTTTTTACAAGGCGACTTTCGTGATGATGCGGTATTGGACGCTTTGCTAGAAAGGATCCAACCTTCCATGGTAGACGTAGTAATGTCTGATATGGCGCCTAACATCGCGGGAAACAATTCTGTTGATCAACCTCGCGCTATGTATTTAGTTGAATTAGCTTTAGATATGTGTCGACAAGTTCTAGCGCCTAATGGTAGCTTTGTCGTAAAGGTTTTCCAAGGGGAAGGCTTCGATCAGTATGTGAAAGAAGTCCGAGACATGTTTAAAGCCGTAAAAATTAGAAAACCAGACTCATCGCGAGCTCGCTCTCGAGAGGTCTTCGTCGTAGCCACTGGTTACAAAGGTTAACCATTTTGCTCTCTTGAGAGCGTGTTAACACTATAGCTACAGTTAATGAACTGTAGTACCCTACCTTTAATTACAATTAGTTATCGAGAGGCTTACACCTTGAGTGACATGGCAAAAAATTTAATTCTGTGGCTTGTTATCGCCGTCGTATTGATGTCGGTATTTCAGAGCTTTGGCCCTGGAGAAAGCAATGGCAGAACCGTGGATTACACCACGTTTGTACAGGAAGTTGGCCAAGGCCAGATTCAAGAAGCAACTTTTAAAGACGGTGAAATTAGCTTTGTTCGTCGTGGCGGCGGTGCCAAAATGGTCACTTACATGCCAGTGTATGACCAAAAGCTTCTAGATGACCTAATTAACCAAAACGTGAAAGTACAAGGCACGCCTCCAGAAGAGCAAAGCTTGCTTGGTACTATCTTCATCTCTTGGTTCCCAATGATCTTACTAATTGGTGTATGGATTTTCTTCATGCGTCAAATGCAAGGCGGCGGTGGTAAAGGCGCCATGTCTTTTGGTAAGAGCAAAGCTCGAATGATGAGCGAAGAACAAATCAAGACAACTTTTGCTGACGTTGCTGGTTGTGACGAAGCAAAAGAAGACGTGAAAGAACTGGTGGACTACCTACGCGATCCAAGCCGCTTCCAAAAACTAGGCGGTAAGATTCCAACGGGTGTTCTAATGGTTGGTCCTCCTGGTACGGGTAAAACGCTTCTAGCGAAAGCCATTGCCGGTGAGGCGAAAGTACCATTCTTTACTATCTCTGGTTCTGATTTCGTAGAAATGTTCGTTGGTGTTGGTGCATCTCGTGTGCGTGACATGTTTGAACAAGCAAAGAAAGCTGCACCTTGTATCATCTTTATCGATGAGATCGATGCGGTAGGCCGTCAACGTGGCGCAGGTGTTGGTGGTGGTCATGATGAACGTGAACAAACACTAAACCAAATGCTCGTTGAGATGGATGGTTTCGAAGGTAACGAAGGTATTATCGTTATCGCTGCGACTAACCGTCCGGACGTGCTAGACCCTGCGCTACTGCGTCCTGGTCGTTTTGACCGCCAAGTAGTAGTTGGTCTTCCAGATGTACGTGGCCGTGAACAGATCCTAAAAGTTCACATGCGTAAGGTCCCTCTAGCGGGTGATGTAGAGCCTTCTCTCATCGCACGTGGTACACCAGGCTTCTCTGGTGCTGACCTAGCAAACTTAGTTAACGAAGCAGCCTTGTTTGCTGCGCGAGGTAACAAGCGCAACGTTTCTATGGTTGAGTTTGAACTGGCGAAAGACAAAATCATGATGGGTGCTGAGCGCCGTTCAATGGTGATGTCTGAGGAAGTGAAAGAGTCAACCGCATACCACGAAGCGGGTCACGCGATTGTTGGTCGCTTGGTTCCTGAACACGATCCAGTGTACAAAGTGTCTATCATTCCACGTGGTCGTGCGTTGGGTGTAACAATGTACCTTCCAGAGCAGGACCGCGTGAGTATGTCTCGCCAACACCTAGAATCAATGATTTCTAGCTTGTACGGTGGTCGTTTAGCAGAAGAACTTATCTACGGTGCTGACAAAGTATCAACCGGTGCTTCTAATGATATCGAGCGCGCAACAGATATTGCTCGTAAGATGGTTACTCAATGGGGTTTCTCTGAAAAGCTTGGCCCTCTGCTGTATGCAGAAGATGAAGGCGAAGTGTTCTTAGGGCGTAGTGTAACTCAGACTAAACATGTGTCTGACGATACAGCGAAGTTGATTGATGACGAAGTTCGTCAGATCATTGACCGCAACTACGATCGTGCGAAGAAGATTCTTCAAGAGAACATGGATATCATGCATGCGATGAAAGATGCGCTGATGAAGTATGAAACCATTGATGCTCGCCAGATTGATGACTTAATGGAGCGCAAAGCTGAAATTCGTGAGCCTGCGGGCTGGAGTGATAACTCAGCAAGCAAACCAGAAGACAGCGACAAGCCTCAAGCAAAGCAAGAAGTTAAAGAAGAAGCAACGGAGACTGCGAAAGATGCAGAACAGCCTAGCTCTTCTGAAACAACTTCTAACGAAGCGCCTGAAAAGAAAGACTCTGAATAAAGAGTATCGATAATATTAAACCCCGAGTTATCTCGGGGTTTTTGTGTTTATGATGATGATTACAGCAAATAACAAATCTTTGGACCTTTCGCGTCCACATGTCATGGCCATTCTAAATGTGACACCGGATTCCTTTTCGGATGGCGGTAAATACAACTCAATTGAACTTGCTCTTGCTCAAGTTGATAAAATGATAAAGGCTGGTGTAAGTATTGTTGATGTTGGTGGTGAATCAACAAGACCTGGTGCACCGGATGTGTCTTTGGAAGAAGAGCTTAGGCGTGTTGTCCCAGTAATCAAAGCCATTCGTGAAAAATATGATGTATGGATTTCCGTTGACACCAGTAAAGCAGAAGTGATGCGTCAAGCAATTGATGCTGGGGCTGATTTGATCAATGACATCCGCTCGCTGCAAGAGCCAGGTGCTCTGGAAGTCGCAGCAGAAGCAAACCTTCCAATTTGTCTGATGCATATGAAAGGTCAGCCTAGGACCATGCAAGTTGACCCTCATTATGATGATTTAATGGGGGACGTGTCGGCTTTTCTAGAAGAACGTATCGCGGCGTGTGAAGCAGCAGGGATTGATAAATCTCAACTGATTCTCGATCCTGGGTTTGGCTTTGGCAAAACAATCGAACACAATTATCATATGCTTGCTCATCTTGAAAAGTTTCATGAATTCGGCCTGCCTATTTTGGCTGGCATGTCTCGTAAATCCATGATCTTCAAACTGTTAGACAAGCCAGCGGCAGAGTGTACGAACGCAAGTGTCGTTTGTGCTACGATTGCCGCGATGAAAGGCGCGCAGATCATTCGCGTGCATGACTTTGAAGAGACAATCGAAGCGATGAAAGTTGTTGAGATGACGAAAAACAATATTTAAAAATAATAAAGGAAAGTTTATGTCGAATGAAAGACGTTACTTTGGTACTGACGGTGTGCGCGGTAAAGTAGGACAATACCCAATCACTCCAGACTTCGTACTTAAGCTTGGCTGGGCTGCTGGTCGTGTACTAGCGAAACAAGGCACAAAGAAAGTTATCATAGGTAAAGATACACGTATTTCAGGTTATATGCTTGAATCTGCACTAGAGGCTGGCCTTGCAGCTGCGGGACTTAAAGCAACATTTACTGGTCCCATGCCAACTCCAGCTGTGGCATATTTAACTCAGACTTTCCGTGCCGAGGCTGGTATTGTGATTTCTGCATCACATAACCCATATTACGACAACGGCATTAAATTCTTTTCTTCTGAGGGTACTAAGCTACCTGACGATATCGAATTGGCGATCGAAGCTGAGTTAGATAAAGAAATTGAATGTGTGGAGTCTGCTGAGCTTGGTAAAGCAACCCGCCTAAATGATGCAGCTGGTCGTTACATCGAATTCTGTAAGAGTACTTTCCCATCTGAGTTGAGCCTTGCGAACTTTAAGATCGTAGTAGACTGTGCGCACGGTGCAACGTACCACATCGCTCCAAATGTTTTCAAAGAACTTGGGGCAGAAGTTATCGCTATGGGCGTAGAGCCTAACGGCATCAACATTAATGAAAAAGTGGGCGCAACAGACGTACGAGCTCTTCAACAGCGTGTTGTTGAAGAGCAAGCGCATCTTGGTCTCGCATTTGATGGTGATGGTGACCGCATCATTATGGTCGACCACCTAGGTAACAAAGTTGATGGTGACCAAATTGCTTATATCATCGCTCGTGATGCACTTCGTCGTGGTGAGCTAAAGGGTGGTGTTGTTGGTACACTAATGACTAACTTGGGTATGGAAAATGGTTTAAAGCAGCTAGGCATTCCGTTTGTACGTGCTGCTGTTGGTGACCGTTATGTCATGGAGCAACTGCTAGAAAAAGGTTGGAAAATTGGTGCTGAAAACTCAGGCCATGTGATCTTATTAGATAAAGTCACAACCGGCGATGCGATTGTTGCTGCACTTCAAGTACTTGCTTCTGTAATTGGCAGCGATATGTCTTTATATGAACTATCGCAAGGAATGACATTATATCCTCAGGTTTTAGAAAATGTCCGTTTCTCAGGAGAAAGTAACCCTCTTGAAGCTACAGCTGTATTAAACGCTGTCGCTGAAGTAGAGGCGACACTTGGTGATAAAGGGCGTGTACTGCTGCGTAAGTCTGGCACTGAGCCTTTGATCCGCGTTATGGTGGAAGGCGAAGATGGTGAACTAGTTCAACACTCAGCATTGAAAATCGCTGAGGCTGTTAAAGCAAGTTGTTAATCATTGCGTTAAAGCATGTCTTGAATGAAAAGGGCATCTTTTGCCCTTTTTTTGAGCGCTTAACGCATTGGCATTGATTTTTTACTAATTTTCCCTTGTCAGCGTTACTGGCTTTCGCTAGTATTGCTCCGCCTCCCGTTAGGAGGTCGCTAGCCTTGTTCATTATGATTTGTTCTTTTGAACGGCGCTGGCTCAACAATTTGGAACATAGGTGGAAAAAATGTTTTCAGTTCTACTTGTGATTTACCTGTTGGCAGCGCTTGGTGTGATTGGCCTTGTGTTGATTCAACAAGGTAAAGGCGCAGATATGGGAGCCTCGTTCGGTGCTGGTGCTTCAAACACAGTGTTTGGTGCTGGCGGCTCAGGTAATTTCTTAACCCGAACAACTGCTATTTTAGCAACCGTATTCTTTATCGTTAGCTTGTTACTTGGTCGTATGTCTACGCACCAGACTGAATCACAATGGGTAGACCCAACGTTAGGTCAACCAGTTGTTGAACAAGTTAAGGACGCAGCGAGTGAAGTTCCTGCCCCTGCGGGTGATGAAATTCCTCAATAAGCTGTAAGGTTTTGATGCCGAGATGGTGAAATTGGTAGACACGCTAGCATGAGGTGCTAGTGCCTTAGGTGTGAGGGTTCGAGTCCCTCTCTCGGCACCATGTATTTACAAACTTGTAAATCACTTGTTTGCGAGTATAATGCTCAGCAAGTCGGACGCGGGGTGGAGCAGCTTGGTAGCTCGTCGGGCTCATAACCCGAAGGTCGTCGGTTCAAATCCGGCCCCCGCAACCAATCTCTTTCTTTAAAAGGAAATCGTAGATTGGCAAGTTTGCGTAGTGCTAACCACACTACGAGTTAAGAAAAGCAATTGTTGGCTATTCTTAACGTATCAGGGTCCAGCAGCATAAAACCCCGACTATCGGGGTTTTTTGTTATCTGAGCTTTTTGAAATAGCTCAGATACTGCTTGGTTTTTTGATTGGGCTCTGAGCCCTTTTTTTGTTTCTGGAGTGGTTAAATGACTGGTTTAGAAAGACAACTTACTGAAATGCTTGACGCGCCAGTAGCGGCATCAGGTTATGAGTTAGTTGGATTAGAATTCATTCGTGCAGGCGCGCACTCAACGTTACGTATCTACATTGACCATGAAAATGGTATTAACGTAGACGACTGTGCAGAAGTTAGCCACCAAGTTAGTGCAGTTTTAGACGTTGAAGATCCAATTTCTGTTGCTTACAGCCTAGAAGTGTCTTCTCCAGGTTTAGAAAGACCACTTTTTAAAGCAGCACATTACGAGCAATTTATTGGTCACGAGGTCAGCATCGTATTGAAAATGGCTGTAGCAAACCGTCGTAAGTGGAAAGGTATTATCCACGGTGTTGATGGCGAAACAGTGACAATTACTGTAGACGGTCAGCAAGAAGAGTTTGCTCTAAGTAACATTTCCAAAGCTAACCTGATCCCTAAATTTTAGTTCCCTAAAAAAGTTTAAGCTTAGAGGCTAAATACAATGAGTAAAGAAATTTTAGCGGTAGCAGAAGCGGTATCGAACGAAAAAGCGGTACCTCGTGAGCGTATCTTTGAGGCTCTTGAGATTGCTCTAGCAACTTCTACAAAGAAAAAATACGAAATCGAAATCGACGTACGTGTTGCCATTGACCGTAAAACCGGTGAGTTTGTCACTTACCGCCGTTGGTTAGTTGTTGATGACGTTGAGAACCCTACAAAAGAGATCTCACTAGAAGCAGCGCAATACGAAGATGATTCAATCGAGCTTGGCGACTACGTAGAAGACGAAATCGAATCAGTAACGTTTGACCGTATTACGACTCAAACTGCTAAGCAAGTTATCGTACAAAAAGTTCGTGAAGCTGAGCGCGCACAAATCGTTGAACAGTTCATCGACAATGAAGGTGATCTAATCACTGGTGTCGTGAAAAAAGTAAACCGTGACACAATCGTGCTTGATCTTGGTAATAACGCTGAAGCGGTAATCCTGCGTGATGACCAACTTCCTCGTGAAAACTTCCGTCCAGGCGACCGCGTACGTGGCCTTCTTTACAAAGTCGCGCCTGAAGCACGTGGTTTCCAATTGTTCATCACTCGTTCTAAGCCAGAAATGTTGGCAGAACTGTTCCGTGTTGAAGTGCCTGAAATCGCAGAAGATATTATCGAGTTGAAAGGCGCGGCACGTGATCCTGGTTCTCGCGCTAAGATCGCTGTCAAAACAAATGACAAACGTATCGACCCTGTAGGTGCGTGTGTTGGTATGCGTGGTGCACGTGTACAAGCTGTTTCTGGCGAACTTGGTGGTGAGCGTATCGATATCGTTCTTTGGGATGATAACCCAGCTCAATTCGTTATCAACGCAATGGCGCCAGCTGATGTTGCTTCTATCATCGTTGATGAGGATGCACACTCAATGGACATCGCAGTTGAAGCTGACAACCTAGCGCAAGCTATTGGTCGTAACGGTCAAAACGTGCGTCTAGCATCTCAACTAACCGGTTGGGAACTGAATGTTATGACAGTTGCTGATCTTCAGAAGAAACACGCTGAAGAATCACAAGCATCTATTGAAAACTTCATGAAGTACCTAGATATTGAAGAAGACTTCGCTCAACTTCTTGTTGAAGAAGGTTTCTCAACGCTAGAAGAAATCGCATACGTGCCAGTTAACGAGCTACTAGAAATCGATGGTTTGAATGAAGAACTAATCGAAGAGCTTCGTGGACGTGCAAAAGATGCACTAACGACGATCGCACTAGCACAAGAAGAGTCTTTTGAAGGTCTAGAACCAGCTGAGGACCTACTTGCACTTGAAGGTCTTGAGCGTGAGATGGCATTTAAATTGGCAGCGAAAGGTGTAGCGACACTGGAAGATCTTGCTGACCAAGGTATTGACGATTTAGAAGGTATCGAAGGCCTGACCGAGGAACGTGCAGGTGAGCTAATTATGGCCGCACGTAACATCTGTTGGTTCGGCGAAGAAGCATAATTTTCGGCAAGGAGGAAGCGGCATGACACAATTAACAGTTAAAGCACTGAGTGATGAGATTGGTACGCCAGTCGACCGCTTGATTGAACAACTTGCTGACGCTGGCATTAAAAAGGCGAGCTCTGACAATGTTACTGATGAAGAGAAGCAGAAGCTTCTCTCTCATTTAAAGAAAGAACACGGTGATAAATCAGGTGATTCAGAGCCGACTCGCCTTACGCTTCAGCGTAAAACTCGTAGTACACTTAGTGTGAACGCGGGTGGTGGTAAGAGTAAGAATGTTCAGGTTGAGGTGCGCAAAAAACGTACATACGTGAAGCGCAGCACAATTGAAGATGAAGCGAAACGTGAAGCTGAAGAAGCAGCACAACGTGAAGCAGAAGAAGCAGCAAAACGTGCAGCAGAAGAAGCTGCAAAACGTGAAGCTGAAGAAGCTGCAAAACGTGAAGCTGAAGAAGCTGCAAAACGTGAAGCGGAAGAAAAAGCGAAACGTGAAGCTGAAGAAAAAGCGAAGCGAGACGTAGATACGAATGCACAACGTAATGCTGAAGAAAAAGCAAAGCGTGATGCTGAAGAGAAAATTAAGCAAGAAGCAGCGCGAAAAGAGGCCGACGAGCTTAAACGTCGTCAGGAAGAAGAAGCTAAGCGTAAGGCTGAAGAGGAAAGTCAGCGCAAGCTTGAAGAAGCTCGCGAATTGGCTGAAAAGAATAAAGAGCGTTGGTCTGCTGCAGAAGAGAAAAAGGGTGATATGGAAGATACAGATTACCATGTAACGACTTCACAATACGCACGTGAAGCCGAAGATGAAGCAGATCGCAAAGTAGAAGGCGGTCGTCGTAAGAAGAAAAAAGCAGCTTCGGGTAAAGACGACCAAGCTCGCGGAGGCCGTAACAACCAACGTGGCGGTAGAGGTCGTAAGGGCAAACTTGCTAAGCCGACTTCAATGCAGCACGGGTTTGATAAGTCAGCAACGGTTGCTAAGCAAGACGTTGTAATTGGCGAAACGATCGTTCTATCAGAACTTGCTAACAAGATGTCGGTTAAAGCGACAGAAGTTATCAAAGTAATGATGAAGATGGGCGCTATGGCGACTATCAACCAAGTGATCGACCAAGAAACAGCACAACTTGTTGCTGAAGAAATGGGCCATAAAGTAGTTCTTCGTAAAGAGAAC
This sequence comes from Vibrio sp. Vb1127, assembly GCF_033338735.1. NCBI lineage: Bacteria > Pseudomonadati > Pseudomonadota > Gammaproteobacteria > Vibrionales > Vibrionaceae > Vibrio > Vibrio sp. Vb1127. The sequence goes on from NZ_JAWOTF010000003.1 coordinate 191,407, forward strand.
GAACTGGAAGAAGCGGTACTATCTGACCGTGACACTAACGCGGAAGCAGTTCCACGTGCTCCAGTTGTTACTATCATGGGTCACGTTGACCACGGTAAAACGTCAACACTTGACTACATCCGTCGCACACACGTTGCTTCTGGCGAAGCGGGTGGTATTACTCAGCACATTGGTGCGTACCACGTTGAAACAGACAACGGCATGATCACGTTCCTTGATACTCCTGGACACGCAGCGTTTACTGCAATGCGTGCTCGTGGTGCTCAAGCAACAGATATCGTTGTTCTTGTAGTTGCAGCAGACGATGGCGTAATGCCACAAACAGTAGAAGCGATTCAGCACGCGAAAGCGGCAGGCGTTCCTCTAATTGTTGCTGTGAACAAGATCGATAAAGAAGACGCGAACCCAGATAACGTTAAGAACGAGCTTGCTCAATACGACGTTATTCCTGAAGAGTGGGGCGGTGAGAACATGTTCGTTCACATCTCTGCTAAACAGGGTACAAACATCGATGGTCTTCTAGAAGCAATCCTTCTTCAGTCTGAAGTTCTTGAACTTACAGCTGTAGCTGAGGGCATGGCATCTGGTGTTGTTGTTGAATCTCGCCTAGATAAAGGTCGTGGTCCAGTTGCAACAGTACTTGTTCAATCAGGTACACTAAACAAAGGCGACATCGTTCTTTGTGGTCAAGAATACGGCCGTGTTCGTGCAATGCGTGATGAGCTAGGTAAAGAAATTACTTCGGCTGGCCCATCTATCCCTGTAGAGATCCTAGGTCTTTCAGGTGTACCATCTTCAGGTGATGAAGCAACAGTAGTTCGTGACGAGCGTAAAGCGCGTGAAGTAGCTAACTACCGTGCTGGTAAGTTCCGTGAAGTGAAACTTGCTCGTCAGCAGAAATCTAAACTAGAGAACATGTTCTCTAACATGACTGCTGGTGAAGTTGCTGAACTTAACGTTGTACTTAAAGCAGACGTTCAAGGTTCTGTAGAAGCAATCGCTGACTCACTAGTTAAGCTATCTACTGACGAAGTTAAAGTGAACATCGTTGGTTCTGGTGTAGGTGGTATTACGGAAACTGACGTAGTACTAGCGGAAGCTTCAAACGCAATCATCCTTGGCTTTAACGTTCGTGCAGATGCTTCTGCTCGCCGTGCTGTTGAAGCCGCAGCTGTTGACTTACGTTACTACTCAATCATTTACCAATTGATTGATGAAGTGAAACAAGCAATGGGCGGTATGCTTGCTCCAGAATTCAAGCAAGAGATCATTGGTCTTGCTGAAGTTCGTGACGTGTTTAAGTCACCGAAACTGGGCGCTATCGCTGGTTGTATGGTTACAGAAGGTGTGATCAAGCGTAACAACCCAATCCGTGTACTACGTGATAACGTTGTTATTTACGAAGGTGAACTAGAGTCACTACGTCGTTTCAAAGATGACGTTCAAGAAGTTAAGAATGGCTACGAATGTGGTATCGGCGTTAAGAACTACAATGATGTTCGCGTTGGTGACCAAATCGAAGTCTTCGAAATCGTTGAAATTAAACGTACTCTAGACTAATTGACTAAAATTACTAATATTGTCTTTGAAAGATAAGTAGTAATTGGTTGTTGAATACACCATGGGGGGCTGGCTTTGACCAACCCCCCATTCTTTCTATATAAGAGTAAAGATATGTCAAAAGAATTTAGCCGCACGCAGCGCGTTGCACAGCAGCTGCAAAAAGAACTAGCGATGATCCTTCAACGTGAAGTTCGTGACTCTCGCCTTGGCATGGTGACGATCTCAGACGTAGAAGTCTCTCGTGACCTAGCTTACGCAAAAGTATTTGTGACCTTCCTGTGTGTGGGTGAGCAAACACCTGAATCATGTCTAGCAGCGCTACGTGAGCACGAAGTGCACATTCGCATGATGTTAGGTAAGCGTATTCGTCTACGTTTAACGCCAGAAATCCGCTTCCACTATGACAATACGCTTGTTGAAGGTATGCGTATGTCTAACCTAGTGTCTGAAGTCGTTAGTTCAGACAAACAAAAGCAAAAAGATTCTGGTCGTGAGGACGAAGAATAATGGCTCGTCGTCGTAAAGGTCGTCCAATTAATGGCGTTATACTGTTGGACAAACCAACAGGTATCTCTTCCAATGATGCACTGCAAAAAGTAAAGCGAATCTACTTTGCTGAGAAAGCAGGCCACACTGGAGCCTTGGACCCATTAGCGACAGGCATGCTGCCAATTTGCTTGGGTGAAGCGACAAAATTTTCTCAGTTTCTTCTTGATTCTGATAAACGCTACCGTGTGATCGCAAAGCTGGGTGAACGTACCAATACGTCTGACTCGGATGGTGAAGTTGTAGAGACGCGTCCAGTCGATGTTACGTTAGACAAGCTAGAAGCGTGCATCGATCAGTTCCGTGGTGAATCTGATCAAGTGCCTTCCATGTTCTCTGCGTTGAAGTATCAAGGTAAACCCTTGTATGAATACGCTCGTAAAGGCATCGAAGTTCCGCGTGAATCTCGTAAGATCACGGTATATGAGATTGTTCTTCACCGTTTTGAAGGCGATGAAGTAGAGATGGAAGTGCACTGCTCTAAAGGTACCTATATTCGTACTATCGTTGATGATCTGGGCGAAATGTTAGGTTGTGGTGCGCACGTAACTATGCTTCGTCGTACTGGTGTTGCTAAATACCCTTACGAGAATATGGTAACACTTGAGCAACTAAATGAGTTGCTAGAGCAAGCTCACCGCGAGGAACGAGCGCCTCGAGAACTACTGGACCCACTGCTTTTGCCAATGGATACAGCGGTAGAAGACTTACCAGAAGTCAACTTGGTGCCTGAACTGGCGGATATGGTCCAACATGGGCAGCCCGTTCAAGTATTTGGTGCTCCGACAGAGGGCTCACTTCGCCTTACTATGGGTGAAGAACGCTTGTTTATTGGCGTTGGCGAAATGAACGAAGATGGCAAAATCGCTCCTAAGCGATTGGTCGTGTTCCGAGATGACGTTGCATCCAAGTAAATGATTGAAAATACCGACCTGAGTGTCGGTATTTTTATATTGCACGAGATAGGAAATTTCCCTATAATCCGCGCTTCGCGTAGCGGCTGAATCAGAGATTGGCTGCTACAACTTTAAACCTACTCTTATTAGGAGAGAATTATGTCTCTGAATGCAGAAACTAAAGCAGCAATCGTTGCAGAATACGCACAAGGCGAAGGCGACACTGGTTCACCAGAAGTTCAAGTAGCTCTACTTACAGCTTCTATCAACCACCTACAAGGTCACTTCAAAGCGCACAAAGGCGATCACCACAGCCGTCGTGGTCTTCTACGCATGGTTTCTCGTCGTCGTAAGCTTCTAGATTACCTAAAAGGTAAAAACCTAGCTCGCTACCAAGACCTAATCAAACGTCTAGGCCTACGTCGCTAATCAGCGACTGCATAGCAGTTTGTCTAAAAAGGGGCTTTATGCCCCTTTTTTGTTGCCTAAATTTAGCCAAATTAGACTTATGCCGTTATAATACTGGCGGCTAAACCTTGTAAGAGGTTTTCTCAAAAGCTCATAGCATTACAGTCAACCACGTCGACCAAAAGGTCGCGACTATTCAAAAGGAACTTCCGAGTTTCTTTTTACTAGTCGCGATTCGTAATGCCTTGAGTGTCAATTAACACATCTAAGATTTCTTTAAGCACTAAAGGAAGATTAGAAACAAGGAATAACAATGTTCGAAAAACCAGTTGTTAAAACGTTCCAGTACGGTAACCACACAGTTACTTTAGAAACTGGCGTTATTGCACGTCAAGCTACAGCAGCAGTTATGGTCACAATGGATGATACGTCTGTATTCGTATCTGTTGTAGGTAAAAAAGAAGCCGTTGCAGGTCAAGACTTCTTCCCACTAACGGTTAACTACCAAGAGCGTACTTACGCTGCGGGTAAAATCCCAGGCGGCTTCTTCAAACGTGAAGGTCGTCCTTCTGAAGGCGAAACGCTAACAGCTCGTCTAATCGACCGTCCAATCCGTCCGCTATTCCCAGACGCGTTTAAAAACGAAGTTCAGGTTATCGCGACAGTAATGTCTGTAAACCCAGATGTTCAGCCAGATATCGTTACAATGATCGGTACTTCTGCTGCTCTTGCTATCTCTGGCATTCCATTCAACGGCCCTATCGGTGCGGCGCGTGTTGGTCATATCGATGGTCAGCTTGTACTTAACCCTAGCCAAACTGAACTAGAAACTTCTAAGCTTGACCTTGTTGTTGCAGGTACAGAGTCAGCAGTATTGATGGTTGAGTCAGAAGCGGACAACCTAACTGAAGAAGAAATGCTAGCGGCGGTTGTTTATGGTCATGACCAACAACAAGTTGCTATTAAAGCTATCAACGAATTCAAAGCAGAAGTTGCAACTCCTGCTTGGGATTGGGTTGCTCCTGAAGAGAACACAGCGCTTAAAAATAAGATTGCTGATCTAGCAGAAGCTAAACTTGTTGAAGCCTACCAAATTACTGAGAAAATGGCTCGTTACGACCGCATCCATGAGATCGCTGCGGAAGTAAATGAAGTTCTTCTTGCTGAAGATCCTGAAGCAGACACAAAAGAAATCCACACTATCTTCCATGATCTAGAGAAGACAGTAGTACGTAGCCGTATTATTGCAGGTAACCCTCGTATCGATGGCCGTGAAAAAGACATGGTTCGTGCACTAGATGTACGTACTGGTGTTCTTCCTCGTACTCACGGTAGCGCGCTATTCACTCGTGGTGAAACTCAGGCGATCGTTACGGCAACGCTAGGTACTCAGCGTGATGCTCAAATCATCGATGAGCTAACTGGTGAGCGTAAAGATCACTTCCTACTGCACTACAACTTCCCTCCATACTGTGTAGGTGAAACTGGTTTTGTAGGTTCTCCTAAGCGTCGTGAAATCGGCCACGGTAAACTGGCGAAGCGTGGTATTGCTGCAGTAATGCCTTCTGTTGATGAGTTCCCATACACAGTACGTGTTGTATCGGAAATCACTGAATCTAACGGTTCATCTTCAATGGCTTCAGTATGTGGTACTTCTCTTGCACTTATGGACGCGGGTGTGCCAATCAAAGCATCTGTTGCTGGTATCGCAATGGGTCTTGTTAAAGAAGGTGACGATTTCGTTGTACTTTCTGACATCCTTGGCGATGAAGACCACCTAGGTGACATGGACTTTAAAGTAGCAGGTACTAACACTGGTATCACTGCACTTCAAATGGACATCAAGATCGAAGGCATCACTAAAGAAATCATGCAAATTGCGCTTAACCAAGCTCAAGGCGCACGTAAGCACATCCTATCTGTAATGGATGAAGCAATCTCTGGTGCTCGTGAAGACATCTCTGAATTTGCTCCGCGTATTCACACGATGAAGATCAGCGCTGAGAAGATCAAAGACGTTATCGGTAAAGGTGGTGCAGTTATCCGTGCTCTAACTGAAGAGACTGGTACAACTATCGAAATCGAAGACGACGGTACTATCAAGATTGCGGCAACTGAAGGCACTGCTGCGAAAGAAGCTATCCGCCGTATCGAAGAGATCACTGCTGAAGTGGAAGTGGGCCGTATCTACACAGGTAAAGTTGCACGTCTAGCTGACTTCGGTGCATTCGTAACGGTTCTTCCAGGCAAAGATGGTCTTGTACACATTTCTCAAATCGCAGAAAAACGCGTAGAGAAAGTGTCTGACTACCTAGCTGAAGGTCAAGAAGTTCAAGTTAAAGTTCTTGAAATCGACCGCCAAGGCCGTGTACGTCTAAGCATGAAAGAAGCGGTAGAAAAGCCAGCTGAAGAAGCTGCTGCTGAAGCACCGGCTGCTAAAGACGAGTAAGACAAAATGAGACTTTCAGCCTTTTATTAGATTAAGGGCCTGAAAGCATGTTATAAAAGGGGAGCATTTTCGCTCCCCTTTTTTGGTTTGTTTCGATGTATTAACCTCAAACGAGGTTATCGCCTATATTGCATTAAGAGAAACAAATCTTGAGCGGTCCAAACAGGAGTATCAATTAGTGAAATGGTTTCAAACCGCAATTTTATGTGTTGCTATCGCGCTGACCGGTTGTGCAAATACTTCTCAACAATCAGCACAAAAGTGGTTATATCCACCGATGGCGGTGCCACTTCAGCCTAGTGTTCAACAAGAAGTACAAATCGCGCGTCTCTCGCAGTTGCTACAACGTCCCGACCTTAGTGATGAAGTGCGCGCTAAAATGCATTATGAGCGCGGTAGCTACTACGACAGCGTTGGTTTGCGTGATCTTGCCCGTTTGGACTTTAACCAGTCTTTGCAGTTGAATCCTGCTCAGCCGGACATCTTCAATCTTTTGGGAGTATACTTTACCCAAGTAGGAGAGTTTGATGCGGCATATGAAGCGTTTGACTCGACCATAGAGTTGGCTCCTGATAATACCTATGCTGAGCGCAACCGTGCGATTGCACTGTATTATGGTGGCCGAATCGATCTCGCTTTAGAAGATATGACCAAGCATTATCAAGAAATGCCAACGGATCCTTTTCGTTCATTATGGCTGTACATCATCGAAGCTGAGCAAAATCCAGAGCAAGCAAAAGCCAATCTTCAACAGCGTTATTTACGAGATCGTAGTGAAGAGTGGGGGTGGGTTCTTGTTGCCATCATGCTACGAGACGTCTCGGACGAAGACGCGCTTAAAGCAATTATGGATGGAACGAGAGAGAACTATCGCCTAGCTGAACGATTGACGGAAACGTATTTCTACCTTGGAAAGCGTAATCAGCTTGAAGGTGATATCGCAAGTGCCATCTCACTTTATAAGCTCGCGATTTCGTTCAACGTTTACGATTATGTTGAGCATCGCTATTCTTTCTTGGAGTTGGCGCAAATTTACGATCAATTACAGCAAGATAGATTGGCCAAGTTAAAGGCCGCCAAGAAGCTGGAAATTGAATGATTTAGAGCCGCTCGATGAGAGCGGCTTTTTTTATGATTGAACTTGATGAGTGACTCATTTAAAATAGTTAGTCTTGCTAACTAAGTGGTGGTGGCTTTTATGGCATTAGAAGAAAGCTTGATTGATTTAGAGCGTTTTTGCGCCAAAGCTTGGCGTGTCTATGCCAAAGAAGATCCATTATCACATCTAAGCTTTAATGAGTTCGATTATTTACGTGTGATTCAGGTTTACCCTGAGGGTGTGCGAATAACCGATCTTGCAGAAGAGCTGCAAGTGACTAAGCCTTCCGCATCGACAATGGTTGTGCGTTTGGAAAAAAAGGGTTTGGTGAAACGCATCGCATGTAATGAGGATGCTCGTGCTAAGCGTGTGTTGCTTACGGAAGAAGTCGCAGAAAAAATGTCTTTGGAGCAGGTAGTGTACAAAGATATCTCTGACCAAATGATGCAACAATTAAATCAGCAAGAAGCTGAGCAGTTACAAGCTTTATTGAATAAAGCGTTGAGTAATAAGTCATTTTAAACTAAAGCAAAGGCCTCAGCTGTATGGTTTAGTTTTTGTTGTTTCATCTTTCTTTTATTTAATTTAACCATTTAGTTAGCCTTGCTAATTAAATGGTTAGCTTTGCTAACTACTGGTGACAGTCATGCAAAACTCAATTTATAGACAGTTTTGGAAATATACGATTCCAACCGTCGCAGCAATGCTCGTGAACGGTTTGTATCAAATAGTTGATGGCATTTTTATTGGCCGTTATGTTGGCGCTGACGGATTAGCTGGGATCAATGTTGCGTGGCCTATTATCGGTTCGATCCTCGGTATAGGAATGATGATTGGGGTGGGGACTGGTGCGCTGACTTCGATCAAGCAAGGAGAGAACGATCATGAAGGTGCTAAGCGAATCCTAACGACCGGATTGACGTTGTTAGCGGCATTGATGCCGATCGTTGCTACAATATTGTTTTTGTTTTCGGATGAATTTATTCGCTGGCAAGGAGCGGAAGGGCGAGTGTTTGAACTTGCGCTGCAATATTTGCATGTTCTGATTGTCGCGTGCGTATTCACGTTGGGTTCTATCGCGGTTCCGTTTCTGTTGCGCAATGACGACAGCCCGAACTTAGCAACGATTTTGATGGTCATCGGTGCCGTTATTAACATTGTATTAGACTACGTATTTATTGCTTGGTTGGAGTGGGAGTTAACCGGAGCCGCTATTGCCACTGCACTTGCACAATTAGTGGTCACTGTGCTAGGTATTGGTTACTTCTTTACTTCAAAAGCAACATTACGCCTTCGTATCAGCGACTTCAAAGTTCAGGTTGATGCTGCACCAAAGATTATCATGATAGGTACATCAAGTTTCTTTATGTACGCCTACGGCTCTGTGATGGTGGCACTGCACAACGCGTTATTTGCTCAATACGGAAGTGCAATGTTGATCGGAGCGTACGCCATTTTGGGGTACATCGTGACGGTTTACTATCTGATAGCCGAAGGAATTGCGAATGGTATGCAGCCTTTAGTGAGCTTCAACCACGGTGCACGTAATCAGGAGAACATCAGAAAGTTATTAAAGGTCGCGATGGGGACATCTGTGCTTGGTGGGGTGGCGTTCGTTGTTTTGATGAACCTTTTTCCGTACGAACTGGTTGCGGTGTTTAATAATGCAGACCAACAGTTGATTGATAGCTCGGTGATCGGGATTCGTTTACACATGTTTGCGTTGTTCTTAGATGGTTTTTTAGTTGTGGCGGCCGCGTACTATCAATCAGTAAACAAAGGCAGCAAAGCCATGTTTGTCACACTAGGCAACATGCTGGTCCAGTTGCCATTCTTATTCATTATGCCGAAACTTTTCGGCGTGACAGGCATTTGGTTAGCTTTCCCATTGTCTAACATTGCATTGAGTTTGGTCGTGATCAGTATGTTGTGGCGAGATGTGAAAAAGCTGCTTAATGAAACTTCGGCTGAGCCAACAGTGCAAGCCTGTTAACAATGGCTGATAGAGAAAAGCGAGGTTGGGCCTCGCTTTTCTTTTTTGGGGAGCTAAATGTTTTTTACTTCTAAGCCAGCTAGCTGATGCCAATAGCCATTGCATTGGCGGCTTTCAAGTTTTTCAGGGTTGTCGCCGTGCTCGTTTGAGCGAAAATGCTCTAACTCAGAAAGTGTACTCACACCGAGAGGGCTTAATCGGACCACATCAACCAGGCCTTGCATACTTGGTAAGTCATTGATCAGGTTATAACAATACCCTGATTGTGTTTGAATGCCGTTAAGGTTAAAGACTTCTTGCCCTTCTTGGCTACTGACCTGGATTCCCGTAGGGTATTTGATACAGCAGGTTTCGCAATCGTCTTTCGCTCGGTTTTCAGCTCGGGCTGTGAAACAGCGAGCGGAATACGCTAAAGGCAAATAACCGTGGCTAAATACCTCAACTTCAAACTTGTTACGAATACCAAGCTCGTCACACTGAACTAAAGTATCGTTTAACCATTCGCGAGAGAGCTCGACAGGCATGCACCAACGCATCATACCTTGCTTCAAAAATAAGTTGAGCGTGTGTGCGTTATAAGTATTGATTGCAGGACCAACGACGAAAGGCACTTTATGCTCTGATGCCAATTGAACAGCAGATACGTCATTTGCCTCAATCGCGAAGTCACCGTTGTCGATGTACTTCTTCATTATGTTTACTTCACTCGGAGCTTCTAGTAGTGCCATCGTTGATAGCACCACTTGCTTGCCAGATGCAGACAGCTCTTTTGCGATTTCAAGCCAATGCGAAGGCTTCATTTCTCGACGTTTTGAACATACGGTTTCCCCAAGATAGATGATGTCCGCGGAGCTTGATTTCGCTTGTTCATAAAACGCTTCGATGTCTTGTTTTGGCCAGAAGTACAACAGCGGGCCAAGCGCGTATTTCATTGAATTATCCATCTTAACCTCTACTGCCATTTGCGGTGATAAGCACCAAGTGTGGTCTGCGTACCTTCAGACACGTTTGCCAATGCGGCATCCCAAGCCGCTTCGACTTGGTAAGCTTCTGGGTTTGCTTGGTAACGGTCAATCGCGGCTCGCCATGTTCGAGTGACTTGTTCTACGTAAGCAGGGCTACGTTGGCGACCCTCAATTTTTACGGAAGCCACATTTGCAGCAAATAGTTCTGGCAGCATAGAGAGGGTGTTCAAACTGGTTGGTTCTTCCAGTGCGTGGTAGCGTTTTTTCTCGCCTTCGATTTCTGCTTCGAAACGACCTTTACACAAGGTAGGGTAGCCCGCATTTTCACCGGCGCTGTAGCGATCGATCAAAATGTTGTTAAGGCGGGATTCCAGACCATTTTCTGTTTCTTGCCAGCGAACGTACTTAGCTGGAGAGCATGCTCCCACAGTGTTTGGAGACTCACCTGTCATGTATGACGATAGGTAGCAGCGACCTTCAGACATGATACAAAGGCTACCAAAAGCAAAGACTTCTAACTCGACATCGCTAGTGATGTTGCGTGAGAGCTGTTTGACCTGATGAATCGATAAAACGCGGGGTAGCACTACCCGTTTTACGTTGAAGTTTTGTTTGTAAAAATCAATGGCTGCGACGTTGGTCGCTGATGCTTGCACTGAAAGGTGTAGTTCCAGATGGGGATATTTGCGAGCCGCGTACTCCAGCACTGCAATGTCTGCAACAATCAGCGCGTCTACACCCAGTGCCGCTGCATTGTCTACTGCGTTCGTCCAGCGCTCGAAGCCATTGGGATGAGCGAAGGTATTCAACGCGACATGAATTTTTTTATTGCGGTCATGAACGTATTGCACCGCTTTTTCTAATTTCTTGCCGTTAAAGTTGAGGCCAGCAAAGTGACGGGCGTTGGTATCATCTTTGAAACCAATGTAGACGGCATCGGCACCGCAATCAATCGCAGTTTTTAACGCAGGCAGGTTACCCGCGGGACACAAGAGTTCCATATGCTCACAATCATTGAGAATAAAAAGGTGTCCGCATTTTATGAAGAATTATGAATAGCGAAATTGACCTAAGTTAGGTTTAGCTCAATAAAGTCGATATTTACCCCTTGCGAGTAAGGGTATCGGGTCGGGGTTAGTTCTTGTGACGACGATTCTGTACAAACAGCTCTTCAATTTCATGTTTTGGCTGCGGGCGATAAAAATGGAATCCTTGAATCGCATTACATTGAAGGTTAGAGAGCAGGGTCGCTTGCTGGTGGGTTTCCACCCCCTCGGCAACGACAGTTAAGTCGAGCGACTTACCTAGGTTAATGATGTTTTCAATCACAGTGACTTGTTTCGGTAGTGTGTCGATATCATTAATAAAAGCGCGGTCGATTTTTAGCTCGTCAATAGGGAAACGCGCTAAGTAGGAAAGAGAAGAGTAGCCGGTACCAAAGTCATCGATAGAGAGAGCGAAGCCAAGCTTTTTAATCGCATTCAACATTTGCAGTGTATGTTCGCTATCACTCATCACGGCACTTTCGGTTAGCTCGAAGGTAATGCAGCTTGGATCAAGCTCGGTAGTGCGAAGCAGCTTTTCCATAAAGTCGATCAGCTGTGGGTTGCCAAATTGCTCGGGAGAGAGGTTGATGGCGACACGGCCTGGCAGTATGCTTTGTTGCTTCCAACGTTTTACCGTATTGAAAACATCACGCATCACGACACGTCCAAGGTGTTCGATTAACCCAGCGCGCTCGGCGACAGGAATGAATGAGCCAGGACTAATGTACCCTTCGACTGGATGCTTCCAACGAACGAGCGCTTCTGCGCCGTTGATACTGAAGTCTCGCGCGTTAACCTTAGGTTGATACCACACTTCCAAACCGTTCTGCTGCAATGCTTTTTGCAGTTCGATTTCAAGCCACAAACGCATACGCGCTTCTTTGTTCATTTGATCGTTAAATTTGATCAGACGATTTCTACCACGATCTTTGGCTTCATACATCGCAGTATCGGCATTTTGGAGTAGGATTCGCGCATCTTGTCCGTCTTCAGGGTATCGAACGCTACCAATTGAACAGGCAAGGCGTTTGCTGAAGTGGTGTAAATCGAAAGGCTGGTTGATCAACGAGATAATGCGATCGGACAAAATTTCAGCCATGCGGGTATTTTCTGGCTCCGGCAGAATGACACCAAACTCATCGCCACCCAAATGACCAATAATCGCTTGGTTTGGCAGTAACCGTTTAAGACGGGCCGATACCTCTTGAATCACTTTATCGCCAATATGGTGACCAAGTGAGTCATTAATGTTTTTGAAGTTATCGATATCCAAATAGAACACCAGAAGCGGTGTTTGCTTTTTGATCAGCTGTTCCAAACGTTTGGTGAAGCCAAAGCGGTTGTAGAGTTTGGTGAGCGAGTCAATGTGTATGTCTTCATTCGATGCAGAAGACAGGTTTTTGGGCGCATCATCAGCATCTTGGATTAGGATAATTTGAGATTCGCTACCTAATATCGCCGTGGAATCCGCGTGTAGCTGAACTTTCCGTTCAAAGCCGCATCTTGCGCTGGTTAAGCAGACAAAAGGTTTGTCAGAAATTAATGTACTCAATCGATGACTAAATACCTTTTTACTGTTTTCATCGATGAATAAACGACTTAGCTCTTCGCCCAACAATTCATGAGGAGAGTTAAGTCCGAGAAGGCGCGCTGATGCGGGGTTCGCAGAGATGACAATATCATCTTCGATAAGCAGTAAGCCGTCTGGTAGCAGTTGTGTTAACTTCGCAAACTTACTTTCGGACTCTTCTAAGGAGCGAACGAGTATCTGCTTTTCTGAAGTATCGACAGCGTGAAAAACAACAAAGCGAATGTCGTTACCTTCAAAAACTGGCGAAAGACTAAAGTGAAGACTGGTTTCAAGGTCGGTTTCATCGAGCGTGATTTCGGCTTCGACATGTGCCCCTTTGAACGCGCGCTGATAGTATGGTGCAAGCTTCTTATAAAACTGTTCACCCAGCACTTGGCAATCGTTTAAGCCGACGATTTCCTCATGACTTAAACCTGCGATATCGCAGTAACGGTCACTTACCATTCGATAATTGTGTTTTTTATCAAGAATGGCAAAGAAGAAAGGGCTATTTGAGGTTAGCGTGGCAAACCAATGTTTTAATTGCTGGGAAGGCATTAGGGTATTACCGATCTCCAATGAGCCAGATTATTCGTCCGTGTATAAAAAGCGACACCCTGATAAGCCTGCGGCGATCTACCACCAAGCCAAAGTGTTACTTGCCATTAAAGGGCTCGCGGTTTTAGCTGTGCAGTCGACAATCACATGGATACGCTCAGATAACTATAACTTTGAAAATACGGTTGTAAAAGTGTTTATCCACCTGTTCGCATCAATAATACACGTAAGTTCAAAAAAAGAAGCGTTAGTGAGCAATAAACCACCAATCTAAAATAAGCACTTTATTGATACATAACAGTAATCTCATCGCCACGATTGCTTAATATAAGCAACCTAATGACAAAGTAACGGATAATGAACGTGTTAAACAAGATTCGCAGTCAACTAGTAAAGAACGCAGCTAATATTTTGCGTTCTCCAGTCCAGTTATTACCACAGCCAATTCAGCAAAAAGCGTTGCTGGAAGGGCTAAAAATGGTGTTTAAAGAAGCCTTGGAAGATGGTGACTTTGAGTTCCTTGAAGATAAGTGGTTAAAAGTTGCGATTAAAGACTTGAACTTAGCATGGTACATCAGCTATCAAGACGAAAAATTGGTGGTAGCTGAAAAACCAGTTCAGGAAGATGTGAGTTTTAGTGGTAATCTAAACGACCTAGTACTGATTGCTGGTCGTAAAGAAGACCCTGACACACTGTTCTTCCAACGTCGCCTTTCAATTGAAGGTGATACTGAGCTTGGCTTAGAAGTGAAAAACTTAATGGACAGTGTCGACTTAGAGCAGTTACCGAAAGCAATGCAAGTCGCTTTGAATCAATTGGCTGATTTTGTTCAGAAAGGAGTTCAAGCGCCTGCACAACCAACCGGAGTAGCGAATGCTTATTCGAACTGAAGCCCCAGCGGACATTCTTACCATTGACCGCTTATTGAAACACGCCTTCCCGACGGAAGCTGAAGCTGAGCTTGTGATGCGTTTGCGCGAAAACAGCAAATTCACGCTTTCCTTAGTCGCGTGTACAGATGAGGGAGAGGTGATAGGCCATGCTTTATTTAGCCCTGTGACCTTAAATGGTGAAGATTTGTCATGGCAAGGGCTAGCGCCATTAGCTGTTCATGAAGATTACCGTCGCCAAGGCATCGCTGCAGAGTTGATCAAAGAAGGTTTTGATTCACTGCGTTATTTTGGCTATCCAGTGTGTGTGGTGTTGGGCGATCCTGATTATTACGCGCGCCAGGGTTTTCAATCATGCGACGAGATGGGCTTTGAATGTGCTTGGGATGTCCCTAAAGGTGCATTTCGAGTCGCAGAGTTGGTCGAAGGTCAATGTGCTGGACGCTCCGGACGCATAGACTATGCGCCAGAGTTCTCTGAACTGTAAATGAAAGAAGCCCACGACTAAGTGGGCTTCTTTCTTATTCACTGAAAACTGAGATAGGGAGGTTAGGATGACTGGTTACTTTTCTTTTTGCCCCAGACCTCTATTTTCGCTTTTTTACTTACCCCTAGCAGGCTAAGTTTTGTGCTTCCCCAGCTACTGTAAGTCATTTCAATCCGTTTTAGCTTGGCTTCTTTTGTACCTGGAAGGCTCCAGGCACGAGTCGACAATCCGCTTGTTAGTACGCCCATAGAGGAAAGCTTTTTCTCACTACCATCTGTCATGACGACTTTTAAACCATTCATGTCTACCGTTCCTTGCACACATTTTAGTTTTATTTTACTGAAGCTTCGGTTTCGGAATAGGCTATTTGGTGTCACGGTATCTGTTTCTGTATGAAAGTTAACGGTTTTCGTTGCAATCAGCTCCCACTCATCGCTGTTATTAGCAAAAACACTCACGCTGGTGGCGGCTACCAGTGTGCAAAGTAGTAGCGTATTTAAGAATTTCATAATGTACCTCATATGTCATACCCAATGTGTGGCCGTTGGCAAAACGCTATGTTCAGGAATATCCAAATCATCTCATTGTGTTCAGGTGTTCCTTGAAGTCCTTTAGGTATAATCGCGATAATTTGATAGGATTGCCCTCGTTCAAATAGGTGACGGAAAATGTCAATTAACGAGAAACAGTATTTACGTGAAATGGGGATCAGCACATGGGAGCTGGTACACCCTGAAAGACTGGAAGGCTATCAATCGCCATTATTGGATTTGCAAAGTTCATGTAAACTCCTATTGGTATCGCCAATATGTCCAGAAAACGAGACGGCATTGATGTTTGAGCGCGTATTAAAAAGCATTAAGCTCACGCTTGATGATGCGCTACACCTAGAGCCTGAGCGCTTATCCATGCTGGGTGAACATCAGCTAGAGTGGGTGTGGTTTGCAGGCTGTGAGGCTGATCAAAGCATCAAGGCAAAGCACCTGACCTCGCCACTATTACAAGATATTGATGGTAATAACGAACAGCGCCGCGCATTGTGGCAACAAATCTGTTCGTACTCTTCTTAACGGAGCTAATGCGTGACAATTGAAATTACGCCGATGCGTGCAGAGCACCTCGACCAAGTTTGGCAAATCGAGCAGCAAGCACATTCTCACCCTTGGGCCGAATCTTTGGTTCGTGACTTATCCAGTCGCGGTGCTTGCCATCATGTGATGCTGGAAGGCTCTCAAGTGGTTGGTTACTTCTATGGACAGAATATTGTTGGAGAAGTGACACTATTAAATATTGCAGTAGCGCCTTCTCAACAGGGCAGAGGGCTAGGGCAAAAATTGCTGGACGCGTTTATTGAATACTGTGAACAAGCCAAAGCAGAGAGTGCTTGGTTAGAAGTGCGTGAAAGTAATCACCCAGCTATCCATATTTATGAGCAAGCAGGTTTTAATGAAGTGGACCGTCGTTACAACTATTACCCAGCTAAATCGGGAAATGGTAAGGAAGACGCCATTATCATGAGTTACTTATTTTTGAGTTAGTTTTAGGCCGTTACTAATTACCTCATCAACACTTATGCTTTAAATGCGTATCCGGATTCGAGGCTTTTGAATATGTAATAATAGTTTTTTGAATTTTTACATCTCTTTGTGTGGATCTGGCTTTCCCTTGTTAGTTGCAGGTAAAGGCTGGTGAGCCGAGTAAATTCAGTTCATGTCTTTCCAGTTTGCTAGCACAGCGATAATAAGCGAGAATACCGCACAATATCGAATAGTAGATATGCTTGCCTATTTTGTGAGCATGAAAGTAATTTAGAAGATTAACTAATGTCAAATCCCCTTTTTTTAGGCGAAGTGTCTAAGCGCAGAACGTTCGCTATTATTTCTCACCCAGATGCGGGTAAAACCACCATTACTGAAAAAGTCCTTTTATTCGGAAACGCGATCCAAAAAGCAGGTACGGTTAAAGGTCGTGGTAACGCACAGCACGCAAAATCAGACTGGATGGAAATGGAAAAAGAACGTGGTATCTCGGTAACCACTTCTGTAATGCAGTTCCCTTACAATGACTGTCTGGTAAACCTACTTGATACGCCTGGACACGAAGACTTCTCGGAAGATACATACCGTACGTTAACGGCAGTAGACTCGTGTTTGATGGTTATTGATGCGGCGAAAGGTGTCGAGGATCGTACACGTAAGCTGATGGAAGTAACGCGTCTGCGTGACACGCCAATCGTAACCTTCATGAACAAACTTGACCGTGACGTTCGTGATCCAATGGAAGTATTGGACGAGGTAGAAAACGAGTTGGGCATGATGTGTGC
The DNA here is from genome assembly GCF_033338735.1 of Vibrio sp. Vb1127. NCBI lineage: Bacteria > Pseudomonadati > Pseudomonadota > Gammaproteobacteria > Vibrionales > Vibrionaceae > Vibrio > Vibrio sp. Vb1127. The sequence goes on from NZ_JAWOTF010000003.1 coordinate 208,201, forward strand.
GCCAATTACATGGCCAATCGGCTGTGGTAAAGAGTTTAAAGGTGTGTACCACATTCACCGTGATGAAACGATTTTATACGAATCAGGTCACGGTCATGAGATTCAAGAAGTTCGAATCATCAAAGGTCTCGATAACCCAGAGCTTGATGAAAAAGTTGGTGCAGGCCTTGCGGAAAGTGTTCGAGAAGAGCTTGAGCTTGTCATGGGTGCTTGCCCTGAGTTTGATTTGGAAATGTTCCTAACAGGTGACCTGACGCCAGTTTACTTCGGTACTGCATTAGGTAACTTTGGTGTGGATCATATGCTAGACGGTCTAACTGAATGGGCTCCAGCGCCGAAAACTCGTCAAGCGGTTGAACGTGAAGTTGAAGCGACTGAAGAGAAGTTCTCTGGTTTCGTATTTAAGATCCAAGCGAATATGGACCCAAAACACCGCGACCGTATCGCATTCATGCGTATTGTATCGGGCACTTACACGCAAGGTATGAAGATGAACCACGTTCGTCTTGGCAAGCAAGTGAGTATCTCTGATGCAGTAACCTTTATGGCTGGTGACCGTGCACGTGCAGAACACGCTTACGCCGGTGACATTATTGGTCTACACAACCACGGCACTATTCAGATTGGTGATACCTTTACGCAAGGTGAATCACTGAAGTTCTCTGGTATTCCGAACTTCGCTCCGGAACTATTCCGTCGTATTCGCCTGAAAGATCCATTAAAGCAGAAGCAGCTTCTCAAAGGTTTGGTTCAGCTATCAGAAGAAGGTGCGGTACAGGTATTCCGTCCTCTACAGAACAACGATCTGATCGTTGGTGCCGTTGGTGTACTTCAGTTCGATGTTGTTGTGGCTCGTTTGAAATCTGAGTATAACGTTGAAGCGATTTATGAAGGCATTAACGTTGCAACTGCTCGTTGGGTTGAGTGTGGTGATGCGAAGAAACTGGATGAGTTCCAACGCAAGAATCAAGCGAACTTAGCATTGGATGGTGGTGATAACCTAACGTATATCGCTCCAACAATGGTTAACTTAAACTTGGCGAAAGAGCGTTTCCCTGACGTTGATTTCCGTGCGACGCGTGAGCACTAATTTGCTCGGTTAGGGTAAGCCTTAACGCAAACTAGATTTTAAAACGCCCTTGGCTATAAACTTAGCCAAGGGCGTTTTTATATAAGGATAAGATATGAATTGGTTTAAACGTGGGCTAAAGCGTTACGACAACTGGTGTAAAGAGATGGGGCTAACTCCCGATCAGAAACGCAGTTGTGTCCCATATCGAAAAGACCCAGCCCATCAAACTGAAGAGAAGAGTGAAGCCCAACCATCCTCTGATTTTCTGCCCGCAGATACAGATAAAAAGCGTCAAGATGAAGCTCTTTGATACGCACTGCCACTTTGATTTTGATGTGTTTCAAGATGACTTTGCACATCAACTTGAGCTTGCTCAAACGCAAGGCGTCGCAAGAATTTTGATTCCTTCCGTCGGTCCGCAAAACTGGGCTCGTATTCAAACTTTGGCAGAGCAACATGCCAATTTGTATTATGCGCTCGGCTTTCATCCGTATTTTCTTGAAGATAACGTTGAGCAGCACCTTACAGAGCTAGAAGGCTATCTAAATCAAAAAGGGCAGCAGTGCGTGGCAATAGGAGAGTGTGGTTTAGATTTTGCCATTGATGTTGATCCACAGTTGCAAGAAAAGATACTTGAAGTTCAATTTGAGCTGGCTAGACGCTTCGAGCTCCCAGTTATTTTACATAGCCGAAAAGCGCACAATCGCCTCATTCAAATGGTGAAAGCGGCGAATCTCCCTAGAGGTGGTGTGCTACACGCTTTTTCTGGGAGTTATCAGCAAGCCATGGAGTGGGTCAAATTAGGTTTTTTTATCGGTGTAGGAGGAACGATTACCTACCCAAGAGCCAAGAAAACACGCGACGCAATTCAAAAATTACCACTCGAAAACCTAGTAATCGAAACAGACGCACCAGATATGCCTATACTTGGATATCAAGGGGAGTCAAATCACCCAGCCAAACTCATTCACGTCTTTAATGAGCTCGTAGAGTTGCATAACGGCCGAAAGCAATCGATTGCCTCTCAACTGTGGAAAAATAGCAATTTTGCTTTCTCGATATGTGAATAAAATCTAAAGATGTGGTTTGAAATCGAAAACGTTTTCCTGCTTATTGTGAATTAACTCACAAAGCTGGTTGAATCAATCATGAATCTTATAGGAAAGTGTGAGGCTGGCATTACTTTAATTGATTCTGCATGAGTATAATTGCCCCCGCTTTATAGCTCCATTTTGTAACACGCCAATAAATAACTTATAAGGAAGTCATAAACTATGAGCCTGTTTATGAGCCTAATCGGTATGGTAGTGCTTCTTGCGATTGCAGTGGCATTTTCTAACAACCGAAAAGCTATCAACTTTAGAACTGTGGGTGGCGCATTCGCTATCCAATTCGCATTAGGTGCATTTGTTCTGTATGTACCTTGGGGCCGTGATCTACTAAACGGTTTCTCTTCAGGTGTTTCTAACGTTATCAACTACGGTAACGATGGTTCATCATTCCTGTTCGGTGGTCTTGTTTCTGACAAGATGTTCGAAGTATTCGGCGGCGGCGGTTTCATCTTCGCATTCCGTGTTCTTCCTACACTGATCTTCTTCTCTGCACTGATTTCAGTTCTTTACTACATTGGCGTTATGCAATGGGTTATCAAGATTCTTGGTGGCGCACTACAAAAAGCGCTAGGCACTTCTCGTGCGGAATCAATGTCAGCGGCAGCTAACATTTTCGTAGGTCAAACTGAGGCACCTCTAGTTGTTCGCCCATTCGTTCCAAAAATGACTCAATCAGAGCTATTCGCGGTAATGTGTGGTGGTCTAGCTTCTGTTGCTGGTGGTGTACTAGCTGGTTACGCATCTATGGGTGTTCCACTAGAGTACCTAGTTGCGGCATCATTCATGGCAGCACCAGGTGGTCTACTGTTCGCTAAAATCCTTCACCCAGAGACTGACCAGCCTCACGAAAGTATCGAAGAAGCGATGGACGGCGGTGACGACAAACCAGTTAACGTAATCGACGCAGCTGCGGGCGGTGCGGCTTCTGGTCTACAACTTGCGCTTAACGTAGGTGCAATGCTAATCGCATTCGTTGGTCTAATCGCGCTAATCAACGGTATGCTAGGTGGCATCGGTGGTTGGTTCGGCATGCCAGAACTAACGCTAGAGCTAATCCTAGGTTACGCGTTCTCTCCACTAGCATTCCTAATCGGTGTTCCATGGGCAGAAGCTGTAACAGCTGGTTCATTCATCGGTCAGAAAATCGTAGTGAACGAATTCGTTGCTTACTTGAACTTCACACCATATCTAGGTGAAAACGCTCAAGTAATCGCGGCAACTGGTGAAGTAATGTCTGAGAAGACAACAGCTATCATCTCATTCGCACTATGTGGTTTCGCGAACCTTTCTTCTATCGCGATTCTACTTGGTGGTCTAGGTAGCCTTGCACCAAACCGTCGTAGTGACATCGCTCGCATGGGTGTTAAAGCAGTTCTTGCAGGTACGTTGTCTAACCTTATGGCAGCGACAATTGCAGGCTTCTGCTTAAGCCTTGCAGCACTATAATTAGAATCGGTTCTTAATATATAGACGCCGTTTTACATCATGCCCTGTAGCAAGAGATTGCTGCGGGGCATTTTTCGTTTTTCGGGCTCCAAAATTTCATCGGGTGTTTGCCTTAGTCGAGGTATTACGCAGTCAATGGAATAGGGGCTAGGAAATTTTGAGATACAAACCGTTTGCGCTCTATTTGGTGCTACAGTTTTGCGGTGAAACTCTATAATGTATTAATCACAGGATAGTGGTTAAGCTTGATTCTTAATCACGTAATGAATATTACATAATCGATGGGCAAATGAATTGCCCTGCAATATCAGATCTAATAGGCGTTTTGCTTTGTGATGTGATATTAAAGACACCGCAATCATAGATTGTTGTGCCATAGGCCAAACTGGTACTGTGCGGTGACAAGGATAGCAATTGGCATATGATAAATTTTCGCTGTATATGCCGAGTCTTCAGGGAACCAAGTCCGTTCATTAATAGACTGTTTAGCCATTTACTCACATTGTCTCGACTTGTTGATTATAGTTAAAGACGTGATGTAAGGCTGAGTAGTGAATTTTTTGAATATTGATCGGAGATAGAAATGAGCGATTTAAAAGCAGCAGCGCTACGTGCACTTAAACTTATGGACCTAACTACGTTGAATGACGATGACACTGATGCAAAAGTGATCTCACTATGTCATGACGCGAAAACAGCAGTAGGCAACACAGCTGCAATTTGTATTTACCCTCGCTTTATTCCTATTGCTAAGAAGACACTTCGTGAGCAAGGTACGCCAGAGGTTCGTATTGCAACAGTAACGAACTTCCCACATGGTAACGACGACATTGAAATCGCAGTTGCTGAAACAAAAGCGGCGGTTGCTTACGGTGCAGACGAAGTTGACGTAGTTTTTCCTTACCGCGCGCTAATGGCGGGTGATGAGAAAGTAGGCTTCGAACTAGTTAAGCAATGTAAAGAAGCTTGTGGTGACATTCTTCTTAAAGTGATCATCGAAACAGGTGAACTAAAAGAAGAAGCACTAATCAAGAAAGCATCTCAAATCTGTATTGAAGCAGGTGCTGACTTCATTAAAACTTCAACTGGTAAAGTGCCAGTAAACGCAACACCAGAATACGCTCGCATGATGCTTGAAGTTATTCGCGACATGGGTGTTGCAGAAACTGTTGGTTTCAAACCAGCAGGTGGTGTGCGCACTGCTGAAGACGCAGCAGCATACCTAGCAATGGCTGACGAAATCCTAGGTGACAACTGGGTTGATGCTCGTCACTACCGTTTTGGTGCGTCTAGCCTGCTAACCAACCTACTAAATACATTAGAAGTATCGGACGACGTCGCTGATCCAACAGCGTACTAATTCCAATAATACGTCTGAACGGTAGCACCTAAACGGGTGCTACCAAACCTCTTCTATCCTACTACAACCATGGCTCAAAAGAGCTTGGGAGGCACTAATGTATTTACCACAAGAAATCATTCGTAAAAAACGTGACGGTGAAGTACTTACCGCAGACGAAATCAACTTCTTTATTCAAGGCGTAGCGAACAACACGGTATCTGAAGGTCAGATTGCGGCGTTTGCTATGACGATTTTCTTTAATGAAATGACCATGGATGAGCGCATCGCCTTAACGTGTGCAATGCGTGATTCGGGCATGGTTATCGACTGGAGCCACATGAACTTCGGTGGTCCAATTGTCGACAAACACTCAACCGGTGGTGTGGGTGACGTAACTTCTTTAATGCTTGGCCCAATGGTGGCAGCGTGTGGCGGTTTCGTACCTATGATCTCTGGCCGCGGTCTTGGTCATACAGGCGGTACGCTGGATAAACTTGAATCTATCCCTGGTTACAACATTACGCCGAGCAACGATGTTTTTGGTCAAGTAACCAAAGACGCTGGTGTGGCGATCATCGGTCAAACTGGTGACCTTGCTCCTGCGGATAAGCGTGTTTACGCTACTCGTGATATTACCGCAACGGTAGACAATATCTCCCTGATTACGGCGTCGATCCTTTCTAAGAAACTGGCGGCGGGTCTGGAATCGCTAGTGATGGACGTAAAAGTGGGTTCAGGTGCATTTATGCCAACTTACGAAGCTTCTGAAGAGCTAGCAAAATCAATCGTTGCGGTAGCAAACGGTGCTGGCACTAAGACTACGGCAATTCTTACGGACATGAACCAAGTATTGGCGTCTTCAGCGGGTAACGCAGTAGAAGTTCGTGAAGCGGTTCGTTTCTTAACAGGTGAATACCGTAACCCTCGTCTACTTGAAGTGACCATGGCTTCATGTGCTGAAATGTTAGTACTTGGCAAGCTTGCTGAGAACACAGAAGACGCACGCGCAAAACTGATGGAAGTGCTGGATAACGGCAAAGCGGCTGAGTGCTTCGGCAAGATGGTTGCTGGCTTAGGCGGCCCTGCGGACTTCGTAGAAAACTACAACAACTACTTAGAAAAAGCAGAAATCATCAAGCCAGTTTACGCAACAGAAACGGGCATTGTCTCTGCAATGGATACACGTGCTATCGGCATGGCAGTGGTTGCTATGGGTGGTGGTCGTCGAGTTGCTACTGATGAAATCGACTACGCAGTTGGTTTCGACGAGTTCATCCGCCTAGGTGAGGTCGCAGACAGTGATAAACCTCTTGCGGTCATCCACGCTCGCACTGAAGAGCAATGGGAAGAAGCGGCAAAAGCACTGCGCAGTGCAATCAAAGTAGGTGGTGAATATACACCAACTCCAGAGGTTTACCGCCAAATTCGTGCAGAAGATATCTAATAGAACAAGCAATTACACAAGGCCTACTCAACCATAATAAAAAGCCGAGTGGGCCTAAGGAACGAGCAATGAAAAGAGCATTTATTTTAGTACTAGACTCATTCGGTATCGGTGCAACTGCCGACGCTAAAGAATTTGGTGATGTAGGTTCAGACACACTAGGTCACATCGCTGACCAATGTGAAAAAGGCTTAGCAGATAACGACAATCGCCAAGGTGCACTTCGCCTTCCAAATCTATCGAAACTTGGTTTGGCAATGGCGCATAAAGAATCGACAGGTCGCTTCGCACCTGGACTAGACGCAGACGCTGAAATCATTGGTGCATACGGTCATGCAGCAGAGCTTTCTTCAGGTAAAGACACGCCGTCTGGTCACTGGGAAATCGCAGGTGTTCCTGTTCTGTTTGACTGGGGTTACTTCACTGACAAAGCAAACAGCTTCCCGAAAGAATTGACTGACCGCATTCTTGAGCGTGCAGGTCTTGACGGTTTCCTGGGTAACTGCCACGCATCTGGTACTCAAGTTCTTGACGATCTTGGTGAAGAGCACATGAAGACTGGCAAACCAATCTTCTACACGTCTGCTGACTCTGTATTCCAAATCGCATGTCACGAAGAGACTTTCGGTCTAGACCGTCTACTAGAGCTTTGCCAAATCGCACGTGAAGAGCTAGAAGATTACAACATTGGTCGTGTTATCGCGCGTCCATTTGTTGGTGCTGGTAAAGGTCAATTTGAGCGTACCGGTAACCGTCGTGACCTTTCTGTTGAGCCACCATCAGCAACGGTTCTACAGAAACTTGTTGAAGAGAAGCAAGGCAACGTGGTTTCTATTGGTAAGATTGCTGATATCTACGCAAACTGCGGCATCACTAAGAAAGTGAAAGCGACAGGTATCCCTGCATTGTTCGAAGCAACGCTAGAGCAAATCAAAGAAGCGGGCGACAACACGATCGTATTCACTAACTTTGTAGACTTCGACTCAGCTTACGGTCACCGTCGTGACGTAGCGGGTTACGCAGCGGCACTTGAGTACTTCGATGGTCGTATCAACGAAGTGCTAGAGATTATGGAAGAAGACGATGTGCTTATCCTAACGGCAGACCACGGCTGTGACCCAACATGGCCAGGCACTGACCATACTCGTGAGCACATCCCAGTATTGGTTTATGGTCAAAAAGTACCAGCTGGTTCTCTTGGCCGCCGCGAAACATTCGCAGATATCGGTCAAACATTGGCAAGTTACTTCGGTACTTCTCCAATGGATTACGGTAAGAACTTCCTATAATTAGTTAGGTTTTTGAAAACTAGGAGCTTGATTGCTCCTAGTTTTATGTTTGCAGTATGTAAATGCTGCTTGTCGGAAATGAGAATACTCTGGCTTATATCGCCTTAAGCGCGGAGCGCTAGAGAAAGGTTAAGGAAAAGAAAATGGCAACTCCACATATCAATGCTGAAATGGGTGCATTTGCAGACGTCGTACTGATGCCTGGCGATCCACTACGTGCAAAATACATCGCAGAGACTTTCCTTGAAGATGTCGTTCAAGTGTGTGACGTTCGTAATATGTTTGGTTACACAGGCACATACAAAGGCCGTAAGATCTCGGTAATGGGCCACGGTATGGGTATCCCATCATGCTCGATTTACGCAACTGAACTAATCAAAGACTTCGGCGTGAAGAAAATCATCCGTGTTGGCAGCTGTGGCGCAGTGAATGAAGACATCAAAGTGCGTGATGTTGTGATCGGCATGGGTGCATGTACTGACTCTAAAGTGAACCGTATCCGCTTTAAAGGTCATGACTTCGCGGCAATCGCAGACTACAACATGGTTCGTGCGGCAGAAGACGCTGCAAAAGCTCGCGGTATTGACGTTAAAGTTGGTAACCTATTCTCAGCAGAGCTTTTCTACACGCCAGATCCAGAAATGTTCGATGTAATGGACAAGTACGGCATTGTTGGTGTTGAAATGGAAGCGGCTGGTATTTACGGTGTTGCGGCAGAATACGGTGCAAAAGCTCTGACAATCTGTACGGTTTCTGATCATATCAAGACTGGCGAACAGACTACATCTGACGAGCGTCAAACGACATTCAACGACATGATGCTAATCGCACTAGATTCAGTATTGCTTGGTGACGAAGAGTAAGCGACGAAGAGTCATTCTATTTTTCGCTCTCAAGAGCTAAAAAAACAGCCCGCACATTGCGGGCTGTTTTTATATGAGTTGTTAGCGCTACCTAGTTACTTGGTTAGCAGCAGGTTTAGCGCTTTTTTACGACGTATCGGTTGTCGACGTAAAATCAAGATGAACAACATACCACAGACAAAGCTCATTAAGACCATCATGTACATATAACGATCGCTCTTGCGATAGTGGTGGTCTGAAATTGCCGTCACCCGGCCCGTCTCAAAGGTCACGCGAACAAAACCGATAAGCGCACCATCTGCAAAAACTGGTTCAACCAACTGCTGGCGACCAATGGAAGCTGTTGCCAAAGGCGTATCCAGGCCAAGAACTTCGCGTACCGATAATGCCTCTTCACTAGACGCTAAACGTACACCCTGTGCATCGTAGATTGTTGCATCAAACACTAAACGGTCTTGTGCTAGCTGGTTTGTTAGCTGAAGTAATCGTTCTTGATCTTTAGTTAAAATCATCTCACTGGCAGAAAGAGACGCCTGTGAAATCAAAACTTTGGTGAGTGTTTCAAGCTGTTGTGCTTGAATTTTCTCATTACCCTTACTGATCACAACACTGTTTTTTATTGTGATAAACAACATCACACACAGCAGGATTAGTGCCAGAATTCTTAGGGCATTCCTTACTGAGAACAAAGATTCACTCATGCTCTTTACTCATCCATTTAAAATAAAACAAAGACTTGCCTTTTTAGTTTGTTGAGGTAACGTTTTAGCAAAGTCATAAGGGATTATATACATGGACGCGTCAAAAAGCTTGCCTATCAGAAAACATACGACACTTTTAAAACGATTACCCGAGACTCGATTTGCCTCCCAATTAGATAAAGCAAAAGCAAACTGGATCGTATTTGCTGAGTACCTTTCGCCAAGTCACTTCGAAGACATTGATTTCTTCACCGGCTTTTACAACCCGATACTAGAAACGTGGAAAGTTGGCCAATATGAAGTAGCCCTGATGGCCGGAGAGTTGACTCCTCAACATGAAACGATCTTACAAAGTCTCAACCTAGATTACGCCTCGCTTAATGAAGTGCCCGATCTATCAACCCAAGGGTTGATTGTATTTGATATGGATTCAACGGCGATCCAGATAGAGTGTATTGATGAAATCGCGAAACTGGCAGGAGTAGGGGATGAGGTAGCGGAAGTCACTGAACGTGCCATGCAAGGTGAGCTGGATTTTGAGCAAAGTTTACGTCAGCGAGTTGGTAAGCTCAAAGGTGCCGATGAATCAATTCTTGAACAAGTTCGTTCCCAGTTACCATTCATGCCGGACTTTGAAGCGCTAATTGCGACGTTGAAAGCCTTGGGCTGGAAAACAGCGATTGCTTCCGGTGGTTTTACTTACTTCTCTGATTACATCAAAGATAAAGTCGACCTAGATTTTGCTCGCTCCAATCAATTAGAAATTATTGACGGCAAACTCACGGGTAACGTACTTGGTGATGTGGTAACGGCGCAGATGAAGTCAGACATTCTAGTGGAATTGGCGGATGAATATGAAATTGAGCAGCACAACACGGTTGCTGTCGGTGATGGCGCTAATGATCTTGTGATGATGTCGGTGGCAGGATTAGGGATTGCGTATCACGCAAAACCAAAAGTGGAAGCTCAAGCGCAATCTGCGATTCGCTTTGCTGGGTTGGGCGGTGTGCTCTGTATTTTATCTGGCGCATTGGTGAAGCAGCAAAAGGTCAGCTGGAAAGCTAAACCTTAACCACCCATTCAAAAACACCGCCAGAAAGGCGGTGTTTTTTTTCAATTTGGTATGACTTTGAATTTACTCGGTTAACTCCAATCTAATTACAACCTCTTCAGTAATGTCTTCAAATTCACTGTAACCAACGAGCGCTGTCAACTCTTTTTCTAACTTGCTTGCTTGATGTACACCAAATTGGGTTAAGTCACTTAAATCTTGTTGCAGTAATGATGTCATCGGATCGAAAATTGGCGCAGTAGAAAGGCGAAGCACGTAAAAGTCACCCATCATTCGCGCTTTCTTTATAAATTGAATCCGCTCTTTTACGCTGTTGAACTCTTGATGAAGCTTTGACTCAATACCTGTAATTTTATTGCCTACTTTTGCGGCGCTTATGTAGATATCCTGATGTCTGGCTTGAGCACCTTCTACACGTTTTATTGGCTCTGCGATTAATGTGCTTGTCCGGCCTTTAAAGATAGGTTCAAGTGACAACAGTTGGTCATGCCCAAGACGGGCAAAAAGCTCAATGTGTTTAGGTAGCGGCAAGTTCACCCCGATAACGGGGGTTTTTATTGAAGATGACGTACTCTTACTGATAAAAATGGGCGTGCTCAGCGTACGCGAGAGCAACATGCAGTGCAGCCTTTCAAGTAGAGCATTACTTGGTAGCGTCTCTTTTTGCGGGATTAGCTTGTCTTGATTGTGCTCGATAATACTGTTGAAAAAAGCGATTACCTTCATGGTTTGGCTGCTTTCATCAATAACTAGCTGCACGCTACAACCATCTGGGCTTACACGAATTACTCGATATGGCACCGACATTAACGGCAATTTTTTATCGTAGAGTTGTAATTCTCGAAAGTTGATTCTTACCTCTTGCCCAGAACGTAACATCGTGGGCTCACTTAGCCTAATTCCGAGTCCTCGTTTGGAAAGGTCAACAGTACAGCCGCCTGTTTTAGTTTGTCCTGAGTACAACTCTAAAGGTGTTTTAAAACGATAACGAGGCTCTTTACGACGAGACTTTGCATCAAAATAAATGCCCTTTGGATTGCCGATAACTCTTCTCGGATGACGAAACGCGTTTAACGTATTAGCGGGTAAGCGCGGCTTTTCAGTTAGCAGGTAATCCTGCCCTGATTTTTCGTCAGCAATTTCTTGCAAAATACCAATATGAGTCAGTGATTGAGACGTTTCTGCCAACTCTGGAGAGAATGCTGCTAGGTCTTCCTGTTCTTGCTCTGATAGTTCAAAGATTGAAATTCTAAAGGCGCGCCAACTCTCTCGTTTGCCACCTAAATGCCAAAATAGCTGGCGCTGTTCGCGAGTTGCTTCTGGGCGAAACATCGAATAGAAATAGGTTCGATTCTCGTGCTCGTGAGTAAATGAATAAAGGACATTGGTTGTTCCTTTAACACCAGGCTTAATGAGTGACGCGATGCGTTGCTCGTTGAATAAGGAACCAAACATTTGCTGGTTTCTCTCATCGTGCCAGTATTGCCAAAGCTTTTGATTGTTTGGCGTTAACATTGCTAATTTTAGGTCACTACCATCAAAGAATAGAGGCAAGCTGCTGGTGTGCTTTAGTGCGATGTGCTCATAACCGCGAGTTCGAGCTCGAATAATCTTGTCTTGATTGTCGTGACGAGCCCTTTTAGCAGCACTGTTGAGCGCTTCATCTATCACTTTGGTGACGACATTGGTATCAGTTAAGCGTATGGTTCTGAGGTATCGAACTGAGTCATTTTCGTAACAGTCATCAACCGCGAGTATGCGGTATGCAAGCGGTTTCTCTATACCTGCAACGTTAGATTTGCTGGCAAATTCAGTAAACGTGACCTGAATAATTTCCCCAAGGTTATATTTAAATGCGCTAGGGACTTTGAACTTTGCGCCAGAGCTAGATAAATCAATGCTTAATCCATGAAGAAGCTGTCCTTTAGAACGGCAAATTTCAACTTGAGATTGGACTTTCAAGCGTTTTTCTTGGCGCTTTAAATCGTAGCCTAGGTGAACGGGTTCTGCTAAGAACGGGCTTTTAGGATCCGTTAACGATTGCGTTTTTTGCTGAGTAAGGCGCTTGCTCATTACGCGAAAGTTATTTCGCGTGTTGACCAATGCTTCCCACATTCCTTCCGTGTAGCAGCCAAACTTTTTGATGTTTTTATGGTAAGCGTTGAAAGCAACATCATCCAACCAATGTGGAATACCATCCAAAATATACTCGCGACATTCGCCTTGAACGCGACCTCGCAAATCAATGCTTTTTTTGCATGGAGCCATTAAGCGGTTAAGTTCCATTTTAACCAAAATTTTGGCCGAAGGCGGCTCTTCCTCGGTCAGTTGGCCAAGGACAAAGTCAAAGTCATTCGTACCGTAAACGGGAATGAGTCGTTCTGCGAGCGAGAGAATTTCAGATTGCTGCATTATTTCTGTTAGAGTATGTCGTTACTTTAAATTGTATCGGCTAAGCGAAGTAATACTTAAGTATATCAATAGTTCATTTCAGTTCAGGTCTGACTTGGCTGTGCTTAGTCACATTTGTAGAAAAAATTGAGGCATCATGGCGAAAGCAAAACGAGCGTATGTTTGTAATGATTGTGGCGCGGACTTTCCCCGTTGGCAGGGGCAGTGTAACGCATGTGGTGCATGGAATACGATAACAGAAGTACGTATCGCTGCATCGCCAACCGTTGCTCGCAATGAACGCTTAAGCGGCTACGCTGGTTCCGCAACAGAAGCTACGGTTCAAACGCTATCCGAAATTGATCTGCAAGAAGTACCTCGCTTCACCAGTGGGTTTAAAGAGCTTGACCGTGTGTTGGGTGGTGGGGTTGTGCCAGGTGCCGCAATTTTGATTGGTGGTAACCCTGGTGCAGGTAAATCAACACTTCTGTTGCAAACCATGTGTAGTTTATCTGCGCAAATGCCAACGCTTTACGTAACCGGTGAAGAGTCGTTACAGCAGGTGGCAATGCGTGCTTCCCGATTGGGCTTGCCGAAAGATCATTTAAAAATGCTATCGGAAACGAACGTCGACAAAATTTGCCAAATCGCCGAAAAAGAGCAGCCTCGTATAATGGTAATAGACTCGATTCAGGTGATGCACGTTTCTGATGTTCAATCGTCGCCTGGCAGTGTTGCTCAGGTACGTGAATCTGCGACGGCTCTGACACGATACGCAAAACAGAATAATGTTGCGGTATTTATTGTTGGTCACGTAACAAAAGATGGTACCCTTGCGGGCCCCAAAGTTCTTGAACACATTATCGACTGTTCGGTACTACTCGATGGTGGAACGGATAGCCGATTCCGCACTTTGCGTAGTCATAAAAACCGTTTTGGTGCTGTGAATGAGCTTGGTGTATTTGCAATGACAGGCCAAGGATTGAAGGAAGTGAGTAACCCATCAGCGATCTTCCTTTCTCGTGGTGAAGAAGAAACATCAGGCTCTTCAGTCATGGTGGTTTGGGAAGGCACGCGCCCTCTACTAGTAGAGATTCAAGCGCTGGTGGATTACTCGCAGTTAGCCAACCCTCGTCGTGTTGCGGTCGGCTTGGAGCAGAACCGCCTATCACTTTTGCTCGCTGTGTTGCATAAGCATGGTGGCTTACAAATGGCAGACCAAGATGTCTTTGTTAATGTGGTTGGCGGTGTTAAGGTGACGGAGACAAGCGCTGATCTTGCTTTAGTTATGGCGCTTTTATCGAGTTTTCGTGACCGTCCACTCCCTAAAGATGTGGTGATTTTTGGTGAGGTAGGGCTTGCGGGCGAAATCCGTCCAGTGCCAAGTGGGCAAGAGCGTTTGAATGAAGCGTTCAAACATGGTTTCAAGAAAGCCATCGTGCCAGCAGCCAACATGCCGAAAGGTGGCATCCCTGGCATGCAAATTCACGGCGTTAAGAAATTGTCGGAAGCGATAGAGGCTTTTGACGAGCTGTAATGCTCATAAGAATGGTATTTGTGCAATCACAAACTGTTCTATCCGTCCTCAATAAAATGCGAATAAAGTACATAAATTGCTGTGTTTGACTATGCTTTGGGGACGGAAATTTCACGTTAAAATTTTTTTTCTTCCATCCGCACGCAAGGGTATCAGTATTGACAGAATGTGATATACTCTGCGCGCACTTTATACCTTATTAACAGAGTAAGACAATGACTGATTTATCAAAATACAGAAACATTGGTATTTTTGCTCACGTAGACGCGGGTAAAACTACCTCTACAGAGCGTATCCTAAAGCTAACTGGTAAGATCCATAAGATCGGTGACACTCACGACGGTTCAACTACTACTGACTTCATGGAGCAGGAAGCTGAGCGTGGTATCACAATCCAGTCTGCAGCAACAACTTGTTTCTGGAACGATCACCGTCTAAACATCATCGATACTCCTGGACACGTTGACTTCACTATCGAAGTTTACCGTTCTCTAAAAGTACTTGACGGTGGTATCGGTGTATTCTGTGGTTCTGGTGGTGTTGAGCCTCAGTCAGAAACTAACTGGCGTTACGCTGACGAATCACACGTATCACGTCTGATCTTCGTTAACAAACTAGACCGTATGGGCGCAGATTTCTACAAAGTTGTAGATCAAGTACAGAACGTACTAGGTGCTACACCTCTAGTTATGACTCTACCTATCGGTATCGAAGAAGATTTCGTAGGTGTTGTAGACGTACTAAGCCAACAAGCTTACGTATGGGATGAGTCTGGCCAACCAGAGAACTACGAAGTTCAAGATATTCCAGCAGACATGGTAGAGAAAGCTGCTGAATACCGTGAAATGCTAATCGAAACTGCTCTAGAGCAAGACGAAGATCTAATGATGGCTTACCTAGAAGAAGGCGAAGAGCCATCTCTAGAAGACATCAAACGTTGTATCCGTAAAGGTACTCGTGATCTAGCATTCTTCCCAACTTACTGTGGTTCAGCGTACAAGAACAAAGGTATCCAACTTATTCTTGACGCGGTAATTGATTACCTACCATCTCCAACAGAAGTTGATCCACAGCCTCTAACTGATTCAGAGACTGGTGAGCCAACTGGTGAAGTTGCGACTGTATCTGCAGACGAGCCACTACGTGCTCTTGCATTTAAGATCATGGATGACCGCTTCGGTGCTCTAACCTTTATCCGCATCTACTCTGGTAAGATGAAGAAAGGTGACACAATCCTTAACTCTGCAACTGGTAAAACAGAGCGTATCGGCCGTATGGTTGAGATGCACGCGGACGAGCGTAACGAAATCGATTCAGCACAAGCTGGTGACATCATCGCTGTAGTTGGTATGAAGAACGTTCAAACTGGTCACACTCTATGTGATCCTAAGCACGAATGTACTCTTGAGCCAATGATCTTCCCAGATCCAGTAATCTCTATCGCAGTTAAGCCTAAAGATAAAGGCGGTTCTGAGAAGATGGGTATCGCGATCGGTAAAATGGTTGCAGAAGATCCATCATTCCAAGTTGAGACTGATGAAGATTCAGGCGAAACTATCCTGAAAGGTATGGGTGAACTTCACCTAGACATCAAGGTAGATATCCTTAAGCGTACTTACGGCGTTGAGCTAGAAGTTGGTGCTCCACAGGTTGCTTACCGTGAAACTATCACTCAAGCAATCGAAGATAGCTACACGCACAAGAAACAGTCTGGTGGTTCTGGTCAGTTCGGTAAGATCGACTACCGCATCAAACCAGGTGAGCCAAACTCTGGCTTCACGTTCAAATCAACAGTTGTTGGTGGTAACGTACCTAAAGAATTCTGGCCTGCAGTTGAGAAAGGCTTTGCGTCAATGATGGAGCACGGTGTTCTAGCTGGCTTCCCTACTCTAGACGTTGAAGTTGAACTATTCGACGGTGGTTTCCACGCAGTTGACTCTTCAGCTATCGCTTACGAAATCGCAGCGAAAGGTGCATTCCGTCAGTCTATGCCTAAAGCTGGCGCGCAACTTCTTGAGCCAATCATGAAAGTTGACGTGTTCACTCCAGAAGATCACGTTGGTGACGTAATCGGTGACCTTAACCGTCGTCGTGGTATGATCAAAGACCAACAAGCAGCTTCTACTGGCGTACGTATCAAGGGTGATGTACCTCTATCAGAAATGTTTGGTTACATCGGTACTCTACGTACTATGACTTCTGGTCGTGGTCAGTTCTCTATGGAGTTCTCACACTACGCACCATGTCCAACAAACGTTGCAGAGCAAGTAATTGCTGACGTTAAAGAGCGTAATGCTAAGAAGTAATTCTTAAGTTAACTCTATAACTTGAAAGCCCCGCTTAGTGCGGGGCTTTTTGTATTTAGCAGTCTTATACGCAGAGCGTGTTTGTTTTATTCCTATTTAGCGTTTGTTTTGATGATTGTTATGATGCCGTTCTAGTGCTGTTGCCTTTTAGGTCAATGGTCTTAAAGTCTGGTACCACTGACTTTTCAAATATTTCTATTTCTTCCTTCAACCATTGCGCAAACAATTGAGCTTTAGGTCTTTTTAAGTAGCCTTTTGGCGCACACAAGTAATACGCAAAGTTGGGCTTGATAGCGATATCTCCAATTCGGACCAATTTGCCAGAACGAAAATATTGATGAGCTAAACTGTGTTTTACTAATGCCACGCCTTGAAGTGATAGTGCAGCCTCAAGCACGAGATGTGATCCACTGTATTTTAAGGTAGGCTTTGCTGCGCAGTGACCCAAGGTTGCTAACCACATATTCCAATCAAGATCAGGCCAAACATCTTCAATCAGCTCAGCTTTGCTTAAATCCTCGATGTTATAGATCCCGTGCTCTTTCTGGTACACCGGATGACAAGCTGGATAAAAAGCTTCGTCCATTAGCCATTGTGATTCTAAATTGGGGTACTTTCCTAAACCGTAACGAACACATAAATCTATCTGGCTATCTTGAAAAGACACCAAATCATTGGTTGGTTCTAATAGCAAGGCGATATCAGGGTGACGCTGACGAAAAGCCGTAATTTTCGGGACTAACCAATGATGAGCGAAAGAGGGGAGTGTTGATATCGAAAGGTGGTTCGGGTTTGGATCTTGATTGACTAATCTTACCCCTTGCTGCAAATGAGCAAACCCTCTTTCTGCCTGACTAAACAGTAGCTCTCCCTCAGGTGTGAGCACGATTTTTCTGTGCTGACGAACAAATAGGTCCGTGCCTAAGAACTCTTCTAAATGACGAATTTGCTGACTAATGGCCGCTGGCGTAACAAACAGTTCTTTTGCTGCCGTTTTAAAGCTTCCTTCCTTTGCTGCAACGAAAAAGTAATACAAGCCCTGTAAGGGAGGCATTCGATCTTTCACATTAGTTTTCCTTAACTCTATGGCAGATTCTATCGTTTGAGGATATCAGCGTAGTCGCTGATTATTAAGTGGTCAACATTGTATAGGGATCTTTGAAATGGAAAACATGACACACACTTGTGAGCGTACTATACCTACTGCCCATCAGAGCGGGTTACAGTTAATTTATTCTAAACTGGCGGCTTGGAGAAGGAACTATAAGACACGTCGTCACTTGAGAGAGTTACCAAAGCACCTTTGGGACGATATTGGGTTAGGTGAAAGGGAGATTAGTTGTGAAGTGAGTAAGCCATTCTGGAGAGAGTAGTTTATGAGTTTGATTCAAGCTCAAAGTTAAGTTGCACTCCCCAATGGTGTTGAGGAGTGCAAGCAAAATTACAAGTCTTCTTCCCACACGACCAATTCATCTTTTGGCCAATTGTGGCCTATCTCATGATACTTTTGTTCGAGCACATGACGTTTAATTTTAAGCGTTGGCGTCAGTACGCCATTTTCTATACTCCAAGGTTCTTTAATCATTAACACACCTTTGATTTGCTCATGAGAGGCGAGTTCTTGATTCATCCTGGCAATAACTTTACGTGTGGTACGTGCGTATCGCTCTCGATCAAAGTTAGGGAAGTCATGTGGCACAACCAAAAGAATCGGAGCGGGTAGCCCTAAACCGATGAGACACATCATCTCTACGCGACTGTACTCGAAAAGCTTTTTCTCGATAGGAACCGGAGAGACAAATTTACCTTTGGCGGTTTTGAAGTTATCTTTTTTACGGCCTTGAATCGTTAGATAACCATCTGAGTCGATAGCGCCGATATCGCCTGTGTGTAGCCAGCCCTCTGAATCAAAAGACTCTTGGGTGGCAATGTCATTTTTGTAGTAGCCAGAAAATAGCCCTTTGCCACGCACCATGATTTCATCATCAGCTGCGATTTTTAACTCAATGCCTGGTCCTGCATTACCGACACTACCGATTTTGTCAGCTCTAAATGGGTAGTTGAGCGTGCTGTAGGCAAATGATTCCGTCATCCCCCAAGCCTCTGTGATATCAAGGCCCACTGAGTGGTACCATTCCAACAGCGCTGGCGAGACAGGTGCAGAGCCACAGCCTAATACTCGAGCCTGATCTAAACCTAGACCATCTGCTAGCTTTTTCTTGATCAAAGAATTGACGAATGGGATTTTCAACAGAATATTGAGCTTCTTCTGTGGAAGTTTGTCTTGAATACGTTGCTGGAATAGCGTCCATAATCGTGGGACGGAGATAAACAGAGTTGGTCGGTGCATCTTCACATCTTCGATAAAAGTGTCCAGTGACTCTGGAAATGCTGTTGGCACGCCACCCATAATCGATGAACCGAAGATATAAACACGCTCTGTAATATGAGCGAGCGGTAAATAAGAGAACAATCGGTCGTTTTCTTGGATACCAATATGATTGATCAGTTGCTGAACAGACCAACTGAATGCGCCGTAAGTTAGCATCGCGCCTTTCGGTAACCCTGATGTGCCTGAGGTATACACCAACGACATTAGCTTGTCATCGTAATGCTGCGGACGCTCTTTACTTGGCACTGCATCAGCAATGAGCGCTTGGTATTCGTGCTTACACTTTGGTGCCGTGTCATAAGGTAGAGCGATGCTAATGAGTTCAGGCATAGCATCAATGACTTGCTGAGTTGCTTTGGGATCATCGAGTTTTCCGCCAATGATCGCTTTACTTTCACTATGAGTCACACAGTATTCGATGGTGTCTGCACCGGCGGTAGGAAAGATTGGCACACTGACATAGTCACCAAGCATCATAGCAAGATCGCAAATAAACCATTCTGCACAGTTTTTAGATACTAATGCGACTTTGTCGCCAGGCTTTACACCAAGTGAGCGTAGTGCGCTGACAAGTTTTAAGGCTTGATCTGCAACATCAGAGAATGTGTACTCAACAAATTGTCGGTTAATAATTTGTTTTAGGTAGACCTCATTTGGACGCTCTTGAGCCCATTTGAGGATCATTTCATTTGGTGGTGGGAGAGCGCAACCAGCAGCGCTATTTAGATTCGGCTGATTCATTTTAAGTGACTCCATGTCTTCTCATTGTATTTATAATTGTTAACGCATTGTTAACTTTAGCATGTTAAATCGCGACACGGGAATGCATTTTGATGAAATATGTGGGGAAGATAGCGTTAGTTATGGTTGAAGTCGGAGCGACTCGATCTAAAAAAGCAATGTGATTGATGCTACGCAAAAGAGAACAGGCTTTTCAGCTGTTATGTCATATCGACTTCATACTAAGAGCACAGGTAAGCAATTTATTTTATTAATAATATTGCGAAAACATAGAATCTATCCTAATTATTTATTAACTAGTGGCTTAGTGTTGAAGATAAGTATAAATGTCTCCTAATTTCTTCAAAGCGCCAAACTTAAAGGTATGTCGTGGTTTTGAAGTAGCTATACTAATCTTACTTTGGAAAGTTAGGAGCTTCACCTCAAGCTATTGCCTGAGATTACTTGGGTACGATCATCAGCAAAAGGAAAGATGTGATGTTACGGAAGACTTTACTGGGTACCTATCTTTGTAGTTTATTCATTGCGGGGAATGCATATGGTGCTGAAGGAGATGATATTCCTCAGCGCGCCCAAACGGTTGGTGATGTTATTGAGCGCCCAGGCGTTCTCACACCTAAAGGTAAATGGTCATTTGATTCGTCTTTAAGCTATACACAAAACTCTTCAAACAAAGTATCTGTTGTTGGGTATACAGTCTTACCAACTCTGATTGTTGGGCGAATTGAAGTGAGTGATTCGGATAGGACTACAGTAACCGTTGGATTAACTGCTCGGTACGGTTTAACAAACGCCACAGAGTTAGAAGTTAGAGTGCCGTATGTGTATCGTAATGACCAAGTTTCTACGCGCCCCATTCAAGATGGTTCAAACAGTGAAGTAGTAAACACAACGGTGGATGGCGGAGGGCTTGGTGATGTAGAGTTCGCATTGAGGCACCAGTTTAACTTTGAGTCTGCGCCATACTGGGTAGGTGGCCTTAGAGTAAAGTCGGATACAGGACGATCGCCTTATGATGTTTCTATTGAAGATGGAAGCAACTCATTTAGTGATGTCCCTACAGGTTCGGGTTTTTGGAGTTTTGAGCCTAATTTATCTCTTATTCACCCTGTTGATCCTGCGGTCTTGTTCGCTAGTCTAAGTTATATTTATAACTTAGAGGATACTGTTACAGTTGGCGACACAAAAGCTGATGTTGAACTTGGAGACACTATTTCTCTTTCAGGAGGAATGGGGTTTGCGGTGAATCCTGATCTTTCATTCTCTTTAGGACTTAGCCATAAAACTATTTTAAAAAGCAAAGTAAATGGCAGATCGGCAGATGATGCTAAGTTGCTTCAATTAGATGCATTAACTTTTGGTATAAACTATGCCTTTAGTGAACGCTCATCTATCAATGTTAGTGCTCAAGCTGGTCTTACAGAAGATACTCCCGACTTTCAATTAACAGTACGAGTACCTTTTAATTTGTAAAATGGATATTAGGCCCTTGAGTCTTGGGCCTAATTTATCGTTAGCGCCTAGTGTTCGCATTATAAATTGATTGGATTATATTGGATAAAGTAGGTATATATTCTTAAAATGATGGTGGCCTATTGATATATCTACCTTTCTTTTGGTATGTAATCATAGATATCAGTCGTTTCTAATATCAAAGAAGCTTAACGTGACAATTTTTCAGATAAAAATGGAAATGCTCATTGAAGGTGGTTCAATAAGGCGTCTTCTAATTGTTGGTTTGCTTTGATTTCCCGTATTACCCCATTTACTTGAGCATCAATGTCTACGAGCGTGCTAAGTCCAATAATACTGTTATCTTTCGTGTTTTGAATAATATTGATAATACTTGAATTTATAAAGTCTGAACTTATTATATTAGGATGTTGAGACGAAGGCATTTTGGGTGAATCTATAGAATCATCTCCAATAATATTTCCTTCACCAAATTGTATGATGTTAACAATACCCTGGTTGAAAATATCTCCACTTTGATTTTCACTATTTGCGCTAATGTTTTTTAAATTACCATTTTCAATTACTAAGTTGGCAATGTTTGTGTTCAAAATATCATCGCCATTTATAGTCGTAGTAATGCTTAATCCAATATTAATAATATACTCGTCCGTAATTTGGAAGCCACCTCGATATTCTTCTAAAGATAAATTTGAAAGAGGAGTAAGTTCTTGCAGGCCAACATCTTTAGCATTCACATTAAAATGAGGTATTAGCATACAAAGCACTAACAAAAATTTATTGTAGTTCATAATGCAGGCCTTTCAGGTTGTTTAGTTCTTAAAGTTATTTAAAACAATGTTATATTAATTTTCACCGGAAACTGGGAGAGTAATGCTAAATACCCCTAAGGAATCTCTAGACACTCCTGTTTTTAATGGTGATCTTTGATATACGGTGAAATTATCATTGGTTATAAAGCTAGACCTTCCCATTTCCGCTTCGTTACGGACCAGTAACACAATTCCTTGGTAATATTTTTCAAACTCATCCAGTTTCATTATCATGGTTCCTCTAGAAGGGTCTCCTAGAATAACTGAGTGATTGTTTATACCTCTGATGACAACAAAATGCATATACCCATCGAAATTAACGAGAGTAATCCCAGGGACGCCGACTTCTTTAATTTTCTCCAATCCTACTTGAAAGCCGTCAGAACGTAACCCTATGGAATCCAAGTAAAACTTCATATCCAACAAAGAAAAACCTTTCTCTTTGATTTTTTCTTTATCACCTTTTTCAAACATGCTTTTGAAGATATCTTGTTCAGATGACTCTGTTGCATAATGAAAAGTGAGAAGAGAAGCCAGGGCGGCAGAGCCACAGCTGAAGTCATACTGTTGGCGAAAAACATCACCGAACACTATTTCTTTGTAGCTTTTAACAGGAACAGAGTAATGTGCTCGGTAAGGTAGCAGTTCTAATGAAATGGCTGATGCTGAATAAACGAGCATCAGCCAAATTACGTTATTTAATACTTTCATATTGTTTACTTGAGTGTCAGGTTAACGACGGTAGAGTTCTGGATTAAAACGTTGTTTCCGCTGTTCTGAATTACGTTGGATATACCCGAACTGTCTGCGAACGCTCCACTTGATAGTATATTGTTACCACTCACGGTGTTTGACGCGACATTATCTGACGAAATACCATTGATATCTGATTCTGCATAAACCAAGTCGAGTTCAACATTTTGTCCACCTCTTGATTCATTCATGATATCCAAGCTAACTTCTCCGCCAGATAATGCAATGTCATCAGCGAGTGCAGTGCAG
This sequence comes from Vibrio sp. Vb1127, assembly GCF_033338735.1. Lineage (NCBI taxonomy): Bacteria > Pseudomonadati > Pseudomonadota > Gammaproteobacteria > Vibrionales > Vibrionaceae > Vibrio > Vibrio sp. Vb1127. The sequence continues at coordinate 231,196 of NZ_JAWOTF010000003.1, forward strand.
GCAACTATCATACTCAAAGTACAGATTGCCAAACGCATCGCTTTCTCCTACTAGTCGGTTACTCACCCCCAGTAAACACACTTGCATTAGTTGTAACAGATTGTTGTACAAGTGAATTTGAACCAGCATTCTGACCAACGGTAGTAATACCAGCCGCACCACCAAGACCACCAAGGGTGTTCATGTTTTCAACTCGAACTCGAGTATCATCCGCGTTAGTTGCATAAATAACTGATGCACCTGTAACACCACCCATTAGGCTTGAGCTCGCAACAACCATATCTGTATCCATATGGACTTGATTGAAGCTATCAACATTTGTTGAGCTCGAGTCACTTTGATAGTTACTATTGTCGTTAAAGCTGTTCGAGTTTGTTGTGCTTGAATCAGCGTAGCTACGGTTATCACTCTGGTTACGGTTGTCGCTTTGATTACGATTATCGCTGTTATCGTTAAAGCTACTGTTGATACTAGAGTCACTGTTGTCGTTGTTGCTACGTCTTACAGTAGTACTAGAGTCGCTGTTGTCGTTGTGGCTTCTATTTGTGTTAGTACTTGAATCACTACTATCACTATTTAGGCTCACATCAAGATCAGCACTGGTACTGTTGTCGTTAGCGTTAGACGTACTATTGTCGTTGTGGCTTTGAGCTGTGTTAGTGCTCGAGTTTGAGTTGTCGCTGTTGTTATTAAAGCTGTCATCAACACCAAGAGTTGCACTGTTGTCAGTGTCGCTGTTGTCGTTGAAGCTATGACCAATACCTAGTGACGCACTATTATCGCTGTTGTCGTTGAAGCTATCACCAACACCGAGAGATGCGCTATTGTCACTGTTATCATTGAAGCTGCCAGATAAACCGATATCGGTATTAGCGCTGTCAGTCCATTGCATGTTGTCGTCTCCATCATCGATCTCATTCGCGATTAGAGAGCCACTAAATAAAATTGCTGACATTGCTAAAGCAAGCCCTGTTTTGTTTAGAGTCATAACGATTACTCCATTTCCTGTTATTCCTGATTAAAAATGACTGCACTTAACTTCTTGCTGCTTCCTTCAAATGTTGTGGGAAGCGATGAAATTATAAGAAAGGATCAGTGAAAGCTGTTCTCATTATTGAGAATGATTCAGGCTGGAAGGGAGTATTTAGGTGCGTCTCTTTAAGGTGTTAAAGAAAAAAATAACATAATCATAATGTTATTTTTTGTATTTACTTTAAGTACTCATCAAGTATGAAATGAAGCCAATATAAAGAAGTAATTCGTTCTATTGCACTGAGCGGAGCAGTCATCCATTTTTTATAAATGGTATTTTATCCAATTATTATCTTTATTATTTAATATTATAAATCATATCCTTATGCTAACACAGGTTGAAAAGTATGGATAAAAATATAACATGTTCATACTTTTTAAGTCTTTTTCGGTGCTGAAAAGCAATGCGATATCATTCTGAAGTGCTATATTTTCTACTTAAAATGAAGATAAATTCTCTTTGCTATCCCCAATTAATTTTCTAACGGGGGTTGGTGAAACAGGTAAGTTAATGTGGTGGGACTATGGAAAAGAAGCACTTGATACTGCTAGCTGAGAGTAATTTACAAAGTAACTTAATAAAAAAACAGCTGTCTTCCATTCATGATGTCGATGTAAAGATAATGCAACCAGATGAAGTGGTGTTCAGAAGTCACTCACTCAGTATCGATTTGATGTTTATTGATTACGATTTTATGCGTCAGCTTGAAGTACAAGGAAAGTTACCAGATTTTGATCTATTTGGGTGGTCCTTTATGCTTCACAACGTCCCTTGTGAAAAAGTACAAACGGACTTACTGCATTGGAAGTTGTTAAAAGGAATTTTGCTCCGAAGTGCATCAGTGACACATATATGTGATGGCGCGGAATACGTACTGAAAGGTGGGTTGTGGCTACCAAGAATGTACCTAGAGAAGTTAGTCCTCAATTATCGGCATGCAAATTTGTCCGAAGAACAGCAGCATGATGAGTTAACATGCAGAGAAAAACAGATTCTAGAGCTACTTGTGTACGGCATTTCAAATCAACAAATTGCTTCAAGACTTTTTTTATCTGAAAGTACAGTGAAAAGCCATATATACAAGTTGTACAAAAAACTCGATGTCCATTCTCGTCATGATGCGGTTAAGTTGGTAAGAATGAACAATGGCTTAACCGAGAGAAGTTAAGTCACAATTTGTGATGCTCTTTTTATCGGGGTCTGTTCCGTTTTCACTATCTAATCTAAGCAAGGGCACTCGTATTTGAGTGCCCGTGGTTTATCTAGATTCAATAGTTGGCGTATCAGCAGGCTACATCATGCCCGTGACAAGGCCTGCTGCCACAAAAAACACGATCATCCATAGTACCGAAAGGTTGAGCTTTTTGTGTAGATAGAAACCCGCAATCACTAACGCCATGTCGATGGGAGCAACAACTGCGCTGCTAAATACTGGCTGGTAAAGTGCCGCGAGTAGTAACCCTACTACCGAGGCATTTACACCGTTGATGGCGCCGGAGACCAGCGGTTTGCCTGCCAGTGCTTGCCAGTTTTTAAGAACGCCAAGCAGTAAAAGAAACCCTGGGAGGAATACGCCAAGCGTTGCGATCAGAGCGCCTAAAATTGGCGTATCCGAAAGCTCATAACCGATAAAAGTCGCAAAGGTGAACATTGGCCCCGGTACAGCTTGTGCAGCGGCGTAGCCTGTTAAAAATGCATCTTGGCTGAGCTGGTCGCCAACAATGTTTTGCAGAAGCGGCAGCACCACATGACCGCCACCAAACACTAAACTACCAGCTTGGAAAAAATCACTAAACAGCCCAAGCAAAGGTAACGTATGAGCCACTAATGGTAAGCCGAGTAAAAGCACCGCAAATAGAGCCAATGGCGCGATAGACGGTTTAAACGGCTCGGCTGATGACGCGGAGTCTTTCTTCAGATATCGCGTACCGACAAAACCTGCTGCGATCAACACGAACATTTGCGTCATGATGTTTGGTCCCACCAGCAACGCAATCGCAGTCGCGACGCACAAACCCGCGGTCAGTTTACTTTGGCAGAAGTTTTTGTACATGCCCCAAGTCGCATCCGCCACGACGACGACTGCGAGCAGTTTTAGGCCGTGAACGATGTTTTGGAGCACTGCGGTGTCGGTGATTTGGCTGCTCACCATCGCCAGCGCCAACATGATGATCACCGAAGGAAGCGTGAATCCGACAAATGCTGCGCATGCGCCACCTAAACCGCCGCGTTTATAACCTAAAGCAAAGCCAACTTGGCTTGAGCCCGGTCCCGGCAAAAACTGACTGAGTGCGACAATTTGCGCGTACTCGCTGTCATCAAGCCATTTCAGTTTCTCAACAAAGGTTTGGCGAAAATAACCAATATGAGCCGCCGGGCCGCCGAAGCTGAACCAACCCAGCCAGAAAAAAGTTTTGAATATGGTGAACATGTCGAGCCTGTTTATCTAAAAAGCATTGTTGCTAATTTATCGAATGCTCTAAAATGACTCAAATTGATGATTTTAATTTCATCTATGAATAAAATGGGATGAGGATGTTGGAGTGAAAGAGGACATTCAGTGGCGCAACATTGACTTGAACTTATTGGTGACGTTTTCCTACTTGTATCGCTATCGAAGCGTTAGCGTCGCGGCAGAGAAAAGTTACGTTAGCCAGTCGGCGATGAGTCATAGTTTGTCTCGTTTAAGGTTGTTGTTTGACGACCCGCTTTTTGAGCGAAAAGGGCACAAGATGGAGCCCACCGAGCACGCTCACCACATCGCGCCAATCGTGCATCATTTGTTGGATTCTATTGCCAAAGACTTGCTCACTAAGTCTGTCTTCCAGCCTAAAAATTACGCGGGTGTATGTCGCATCGGGTTAACGGATTATGCCGAGTTTATCTTTGCTCCTCGGCTTTATGACGAAATACGCCAGCGCGCCCCAGAGGCGCAGATCAGTTTTATTAACGTCAATCGTAGCAACTACGTGGCATTAACTGAGCACGAAAAGCTCGATGTCATTATTGGCAGCATGCCGGTGTTGGATGACAACTTTGAGAGCTTGTACTTGTACACCGAAAAACACGTGTGCATGTGTGATAAACAGGTGTTGAAAGGGGAAACACAGCTGTCTCTGGAAGCGTTCGCGAACATCGAGCAAGCTCTGGTAAGTCCCGATGGGAGCTTAAAGACACAAGTAGACCAAAAGCTCGCAGAACATGGCTTGAGCCGCAAAGTCACCGTGGCGTCGCGCAACTTTCTCACTATTCGGCATCTATTGAAAAAGCGCGATCTCATTGCCATCGTGCCAGAAAAAATGGCGTTGGCGGAGGGCTTTTCGGACGATCTCATTACTGTTAAGCCGCCGATCGCCGTTGCGGATTTTGATATTGCCATGCTGTGGCATTCCAGCCGAAACAATGAAGACAAAGGCATTTGGCTACGCGAGTTGGTTTCTTCGACCATCACCTCTAAATGATAAACATTTGGGGCACTCATGGTGCTTAGAGTGATTTGTTGTTGAACTTCTTACTACCCGCTGAGTTATCGGCGTTACGCCGAAACAGTACTGATTGTGCAAAATGAATATCTTGGGTTAGGGGGGGATGTTCCAGATTTAATTCATAAAAGAGATTAATGGAAAAGGTATCATTGAGTTGTACCACGTAGTTTAAGCTCTGTTTGAACGTATACATGAAGAGGGAGTAAGCGTCCATCTCGGTATTTTTCCACTAGTAAGTTCACTCCCTGAGTTCCCATCAACTCAGAGTGAATACGAATTGTAGACAACGGCGGAAAGGTAAAGCGAGCAGTAGGAATATCATTCATACTAATCAGCGTAATATCCTCTGGTATCTTTAAGCCAAATTCATGGATTGCACGTACTATGCCAATCGCGATGGAGTCTGAATCAATGAATACTGCTTTCGGGAAGTCACCTTTGGCTAGCATCTCTTTCGCTAAGTTATAACCGGACAAACTAGAGCAGGCACAATAGTGTATATCATGTTCTGCGACCACGCCTTTTAGATAGCCATAGTCCAAAAACACATTTTCACGAGTGTCAGCTGCGTCGTGCTTGTCTTGACCGCCAATATAACCGATGCGGCGGTGGCCTCGTTGTACAAAGAAATCAACTACTTGCCTACTGATTCGAATAAGGTCGACATCAACGCAATCATAAGGGCAGGTTGGATCTGAAAAGTTTATGTAGCAAATGCTATCGGCTAGACGTTTAGGTAATTTATCTACTACCTTTTGGTCGACATTTCCGACTAAAAGGACACCTGTTATCTTTTTCGTTTCAACATCAATTTCACTGTTATAGCAATTGGTTAGCGTAATACCTAATTTGTCGCATTGCGTTTCAATCCCATGACGAATTGATAAGTAGTAAGGGTCATTCACCTCTGTTTCTTGTTTGTAGTTATATAAGGCTAAAAAGTGATGTTTTTGCTTAGCTTCTTTGATGCCTTTCTTCGAGCTACTGGTGCGGTACTCCAGTTTTTCTGCAATTTCCAAAATGCGGTATTTGGTTTCTTCTTTAACGCTCAACGTTGGGTCGTTGTTCAAAACCCGCGATACGGTTGCAAGTGAGACGCCTGCTTCAATGGCGATATCTTTTAGCTTTGCCATGTAAATTTCCCGTTGGCACTGCCCAAGTGTGAGCTCAATAATCTGACTATTTTAAACAGCTACTTAGATATGCACAAACCTTTAGTAAGACAGTCCTAAACACTTTAAATCATCATATCAAGCCAAATTGTTTTCATGAAATAGACTCTATTGAGTAATAAATAAAGCCGTAAACGTAAGGATTATATTGCTGTAAAAATACTGAAAAACGCGACTGGTTTGGAAACTTGCTACTTGTGGTAACTCTAGTACTTAATAGGACTCGAGCTGTTTAGAGTTTAATCAAGCAAACGTTTTATTGTTCATGTTTATGTTTTGTGTCTCATTTTATAAACAAATCAATAGGAAAGTATTCAACTCTATTTATAATCTCCGCGCTTTTAAAAGCTGTCTAACAGTATGAAAAATTAGGAAATTATAATGAAAAAAGTATTGCCATTATTGGCTTTAGGTGCAGTGGTTGCTTCAGCATCAGTTCAAGCAAAAGGTAACTGGTATGTTGGTGCTGATTTGGTAAATTCAGATCTTAAAGTTAAAAGCTTGTCAAAAGATTTTTCTGCGACAGGTCTTAGCCTTGCTGTAGGTAAAGAGCTTCAATATTCAGAAAACTTCAAACTAGCTTTTGAAGGTGAGTACATATACTTTGGCGACTTTGAAGAAACATTTTCTTACATGGGGTGGCCGGTTAAATTTAGTGTTGATGCTTCTGCGTTCAATTTCAATGCGAAGCCTAAATACCAATTTGCAGGTACAGGCTTCTATGTTGGTGCGATTGCTGGCCTTGGTGTAATGAGTGTTTCTTATGAAGTGAAATCATCTAGCACTGTTACCGATGATGGTCGTGATGTAGGCTTTAACTACGGTGTTGAGGCTGGTTATGAGTTCGCTTCAGGTTTGGTTGTATCTGGTGGCTACCGTGCTTCTTCGGTAAGTATTGATGCCGAAAACGGTGGCAGCGAAGATTTTGATTTTGACAGCCTGTACGTTGGTGTTGATTACAAGTTTTAAGCTTGCGTAAGCAAAACATAGATACTAAAGAGGAGCCGTTAGGCTCCTTTTTTGATCAGATTATCAATCAACTCATAATGGTGATCTTGTACGCCTGCAAGGTTGCCATATTTGGGTTGGTGGCGGTCATTTTCTTTCGCGTGTTGCCAGCCAATGGTGTGACGCACAAAATGCTCTGCAAACGCGTGGGAAACTTCCAAGCAACCTGCCAGTACGGTATCAACATAACTTTGCATGATTGGGCTCTTTGCGCATGGTGGTAGTGGCTCGTCTTTTACGTAAACCCAAATGTCGTGTTCTTGGTTAAAACTCGCATCTGTTTCGATTTGATCTGGCTGCAGTTGAATACGATGATAACCTCGCTCACGGCGATCGAATTCTGCGAGCGCTTCTTTATTCACTTCGAGTAAAACGCCATTAACCTGTCCATCGCCTTGGTTCACCACTAATGGAGAGAGGCTGTAGCTGTCGTCAATCTTCCCCCAGTAGCGCACCAGTCCATGAGCAATGACGGGAATGGCTTCTCCCGTTTGTCCGGTTAACTTACGTGACGCAGAATTAATCAAACTGCCATAGCCAAATATGTACATCTTCGTTGCATCCCTTAACTGATGGTTGTGTCTCTCACCGTTTATACCTAACCCGCCTCTGAAGCACAACTTTACCTCTTAAGTATAATCTTAATTATAAACATGTATTTTTTATGCATGTTTGTGGTAGCATCAATATTGTAGTTGAGTCAACCAGCATCAAGAGACGCTTGAGGGCAAGATAATGCTGAATATCACCGATAAAAAAGTGGAAGAAAAAATCCCCGCATGGCTGCGATTAGGCTTTCGGCCGTTTTTTCTGTTTGGGTCGATTTACGCCATTGTTGCGATTGCGTTGTGGGTGTGGATGTTCCAAGGCGGACAGCCAAACGCATTAGCCGTGCCTGCATTGTGGTGGCACGTACATGAAATGTTGTTCGGTTTTTCGATGGCCATTGTAGTTGGCTTTGTACTGACCGCGGTACAAAACTGGACTGGCATTAATGGTACCAAGCATTACATGCTTCTGGCTTTATTTGGCTTGTGGTTAGTGCCCCGCATATTGCTTTGGACACCAGCACCGTTATGGTTAACCAGCAGTATCGAAGCGGTATTTTTACTGTTTGTCGCCTATGAGGTGGGCATTCGTGTGTATCGAGCCAAAGGTTGGCGTAATTTGTTTTTCGTTCCACTGTTTCTTTTAGCCATCTTTGCGAACTTTGCAAGCTACGCAACGATAAAAGGTATGCCGCCCTTTAGCTCTTCAGCGGTGTGGCAAGCAATGCTGTGGTGGTTTACCTTGCTGTTGTCAGTGATGGGCGGACGTGTGATTCCATTTTTTACTGCGCGTCGATTTAATTTCGAAAAAGCGCAACCATTGGCTTGGTTAGAGTGGTTCGCGAACTTGCCATTGGTAATGCTATTTGTGCTGAGCTTTTTCCCTGTGACGTTTGCAGAACTAGGTAGTCCTTTGATGCTATTTGCAGGTGTTGCTCAGTTGGTGCGTTTTGTTCGCTGGAAACCTTGGTTAACCCTGAGCGAGCCTTTAGTGTGGTCGCTGCATGCTGCGTATTTGTGTTTACCACTAAGCTTAATTTTGCGAGGCGTCTGGGGAGATGCATTTGCCAGCCATAACCTCATTCACCTGTTTGCGATAGGTGCGTTAGGCGGTTTGATTTTAGCGATGATTACACGGGTGACGATGGGACATACTGGTCGCATGATCTACAAAGGGCCAAACATGAGCCTTGCGTTTGCAGCAATTACCGCGGCAGCTTTGGTTCGCAGTTTCGCCGTGATCTTTGATCCAGCGAACATGATACTGTGGATTGATATCAGCGGGGGATTATGGATTGTTGCGTTTGGGCTATTTGTGTGGCGCTTTGGTGTGATGCTTGTGACCCCTCGTGTGGATGGTCACCCCGGATAAGATTCTAATGTGAGTAGAGAAAAGAGGAGCCGCGTGCTCCTCTTTTGGTTTTTGTTCTTTATAGGTTTAGTGTTTATTCGTCTTCGTCGTCCGCTTTATTCGTGAGCCCCAAGCGTTTAAATAGCCACCACTCTAGACCAAAAATGACAATTAAGGCGATGCAGAACCAGGTGAATGCCATGGTGGATTCCACGCCTGGCATTCCACCAACATTGATACCGAGTAAACCTGTTAAGAAGCTGGTTGGTAGAAAAATCGTTGCTACCAAAGTAAACAGGTAACTGTTTTTATTGGTTTTCTCATCACGATGATGTTTGATCTCTTCTTGGAAAAGCGCCACTTCTCCAAGATAAAACTCAAGTGTTTCATTTATGCGCGTAATATTATTGTGTGCGAAGCGATATTGATGAGGTCTCAAAGCAATCAATTCTGATTCTGACTCCACAAGATCACGGATAGCGTACTGCTGAGGGCGAATAAAACGCTTGATAGAAATCAGTGCTTTTTGAGTCGCCATATGTTTGTACGTCGACTCATCATTCACGTCGAACTGGTTTAGTGTTTCTTCAATCGTATCAAGGTAAATGTCTATTTTACTGTTTAATCCTTCAATGATCTGATGAAGTAAACTGGCAAGACTTTTTGGGCCTTTGTGTTCCGCTAATGCTTGGCGAATCTCCATGATCGCGCGTGATGGAATTTTACGAGTTGAAATGAGTGCGCCTTGAAAGTAGAGAATTCGAATACTAAGCATATCTTCTGGTGATGCATTGCCGTTCATATTGACGCCTCGTAAAATCAACATGAAGTTCTCGTCATCCAAAGGATGGAAAGATGGTCGACTTTCGTCGGCTAATAGATGATCAACCGTAGCTCGAGGTACTTGGTTTTGCTCCAGCCAACCACGAATATCAGGATGCAGCCGTTCGCAATGGTACCAATGCTTAGCTTGAATTTGCTCTGCCGTGGTGGATTGTTGAGTTGCTTCTGGGGTTGAGAAGTCCCAATGTTCAATCATAAAACCCATTTTCTTTTCCTTGTTTGAGCCGATACCAAAATAACCTCAAGATACTTCTTTCGCGAGAATTGCATTGCCATAGAGAGGCAATGCTCTGAGTACGGTACTCTGAAGTCATTGATGCATTATTTTTCAAATGAGTATGATTGTATTTAATGCCAAATGTCTATGAATAGTTGTTCTTATTTGCAATCGAGTGGAGCGCACCAAGGTGTTGTGCTTAAACAACAAAACAAAAAGCCTGCAACTAAGCAGGCTTTATTGTGGGGGGAGGGAGGGGAGCTGTTAGCCAACTTGAGAAAGATTAACCACTTTCTGTTGTAGCTTTTTCTTTAAATAGTCCGTTAAGGCCTGTTTTTCTTCCTCGTTCATGTAAAGACCAAGCTTAGTACGGCGCCATAAAATGTCTTCATCGGTCATTGCCATTTCATGGTTCATTAAGTAATCGATCTCACGTTGGTAAACACCACCGGCTTGTGTCGAGAACGTTTGTCCTAAGTCAGCTTCACTTGTTGTACCTTCCATTAAGTTCCACGTTTGGGTACCAAACTGAGTGACATAACGAAGAATCAATGCTTCTGGCGCCCAAGTGTATTTAGCATGAATTTGTTTCGCTAATTGTTCACGACTACAGCTGAAGTTACCACCAGGAAGGGTTTGGTTGGCCGTCCAGTCTTTACCCATTTCAGGTAGGAACGGAGCAAGTTTCTTCATTGCTGCTTCACCTAACTTACGGTAGGTCGTTAACTTACCACCAAAAACAGAAAGCAGAGGTGCATGGTCGTATTCCGCATCGAGCTCTAGCGTGTAGTCTCGTGTGATTGCTTGCGGAGAGTCAGATTCATCGTCACATAAAGGACGAACACCGCTGTATGTCCAAACTACATCTTCGCGAGTCAACTGGTGGACAAAGTGTTGGTTTACGATATCAATGAGGTAATCGACTTCGTCATCTGAGATCGACACTTCACGTGGGTCACCTTTGTATTCCACATCTGTTGTACCAATGATTGAGAACTTATCTAAGTAAGGAATCATAAATACGATGCGATTGTCTTTGTTTTGAAGAATGTAGGCTTGCGGTTCGTTGTGGATACGAGGAACAACGATGTGCGAGCCTTTGATTAAGCGAATGTTACGAGGAGAGGCTTGCTCTAATCCATCATCAAAGAACTGTTTTACCCAAGGCCCCGCAGCATTGACTAACGCTTTCGCTTTACGTTCGAAACGTTGGTCTGTCATCACATCGTGAATAGTAACATGCCAGATACCACCTTCACGGTGTGCTTTTTCCACGCGGCAGTAGTTACGCACTTCAGCATGGTTTTCGCGAGCCGCAAGAACGTTCAGTAATACTAAACGTGCATCATCAACCCAACAGTCAGAGTATTCGAAACCCGTTTTCATCTCTGGTTTTAGCAAGCCAGATTTCGCAAGGTTGACGGTTTTACTGCCTTGCAGCGTCGTACGTTTACCCAAGTTATCGTAAAGGAAAAGGCCACAACGAATCATCCAAGCTGGGCGTAGGAATGGGCGATGCGGTAAACGGAAACGCATTGGTAATGCGACGTGTGGTGCTTTACGAAGAATAACCTCACGCTCTGCGAGCGCTTCCGAAACTAAACGAAACTCGTAGTGTTCAAGGTAGCGTAAACCGCCGTGTATCAGTTTAGAACTTGCTGAAGAAGTCGCAGATGCGAAGTCATGTGCTTCATATAAGCCAACACTCAAACCTCGGCCAGCTGCGTCTGCTGCAATACCAGCTCCGTTAATGCCGCCACCGATTACGATCAAGTCTAAGGTAGTGGATGAGCTAGTAGTGGAAGCATTATTTTGTATACTCATAAATTTGACCTCTTGGTGAGCGAACGAGCATTTTAGAACATAATGTAATCCTAGCTCAGGTTTCGTTTGTGATCATCTATTATTTTCGTTTGTGAGCGTTTTGTGTGATTTAGACACAAAAAAAACCTCTGTCTAATTAAGACAGAGGTCATTTGAGGGGGAGTTATACGATTGACGTTACTCGTTTTCGGAGTTTGATTCGTTAGCTTCAACCACTTCAAGTGGGATAGAAGCTTCCTTCAAAATTGACAAGATTTCTTCTGGTGGCTGCTTATTGGTAAAGATCATGTTGAGCTGTGCAATATTGCCTAGTTTCACCATAGCATTGCGCCCGAACTTGGTGTGGTCTACGGCAAGAAATACACTACGGCTATTGTCAATGATCGCTTGTTTGACCCGGACTTCGTGGTAATCAAAGTCTAATAGCGAGCCATCGAAGTCGATACCGCTAATGCCGAGAATACCAAAGTCGAGACGGAACTGTTTAACGAAATCGAGGGTAGCCTCGCCAACAATACCGCCGTCTCTGCTGCGGACTTCTCCACCCGCTAAGATGACTTTGATTTCAGGGTTAGGGAAAAGAATGGTCGCAACATTGATGTTGTTGGTGACAACACGCAACTGTTTATGGTTTTTATTGAGCGCTCGCGCAACTGCTTCTGGTGTGGTGCCGATATCGATGAATAGTGTGGCACCATCTGGAATGTGTTTGACTACCTCGTCTGCAATGACATCTTTTTCATTGAAGTTGAGCGCTTTACGCGTGTTGTAAGATGTGTTTTCAGAACTGAGAGGAATAGTGGCTCCACCGTGATAACGACGAATTTTGTTGTCATCGGCGAGTTCATTGAGATCGCGTCGGATGGTTTGTGGGCTGACATTGAATCTTTCTACTAACTCATCCGTGCTGACATAGCCTTGTTTTTTCACCAGCTCAACAATCTGCTGGTGTCGAGGTATTTGCTTCACTTACCACTCCCTTGTGCATTGGTAACGGCCAATGCTTCAAATTCGAAGCTCTATTGTGCTCGAATTTGCTCGTTGTGAGAAGTAAGCGAGTTCAGGAATCGGGGATAAAGCGCAAAAAGAGCGCACAAATGGCGCTCTTTTTTTCTTATGGAGATGAGATTAATCTTCTTCGTCGTGAAGTTCAGACCAGGTTTGTGCACATTTCACTGCACGTTTCCAGCCCTTGTAACGACGATTGCGTTTTTCTTCATCATCGTGTGGCTCAAAGGTGCGATCAAGTACCGCTTTATTCTGCAACTCATCAATGCTATCCCAGTAACCAACTGCAAGGCCGGCAAGGTAGGCTGCACCAAGAGCGGTAACCTCAGTTACTTGAGGGCGGTGTACTTCTGTGTTCAATACATCGGATTGGAATTGCATTAGGAAGTTGTTCGCTACTGCACCACCATCGACGCGAAGGTTCGCAAGCTTAATGCCTGAGTCAGCTTGCATCGCATCCAGTACGTCACGAGTTTGATAAGCGATGCCTTCCAATGTTGCACGGATGATATGGTTTGAATTCACACCGCGAGTAAGGCCGACAATCGTGCCACGTGCGTAGGCATCCCAGTATGGAGCGCCTAAACCAGTAAATGCAGGCACGACATAAACGCCGTTTGATGTATCCACTTTTGTCGCGAAGTATTCAGAGTCTTCTGCACCGTTTAGGATTTTCAATTCATCGCGTAGCCATTGGATAGAAGCTCCACCCATGAATACGGCGCCTTCAAGTGCATAAGCTGGTTCGCCTGCAGGACCACAAGCCAAAGTAGTTAGAAGGCCATGTGTCGAAGTGACTTTTTCTTGGCCAGTATTCATTAGCAAGAAACAACCCGTACCGTAAGTGTTTTTCGCTTGACCCGCTTCAACACACATTTGGCCGTAAAGCGCCGCTTGTTGGTCACCTGCGATTCCAGAAATAGGAATACGAGTACCGCCTTTACCACCGATGTTGGTTTTACCGTAAATTTCCGATGAGCGCTTCACTTCTGGCATCATAGATGCTGGGATGCCAAGCTCATCTAACATTTTTTGATCCCAACATAGATCGTTGATGTTAAACAGCATGGTACGCGATGCGTTAGTGTAGTCGGTTACGTGAACGCGACCTTGAGTCATCTTCCAAACTAACCAAGTATCGACAGTACCAAACAACAGCTTACCTGCTTCTGCGTCTTCTCGTGCGCCTTCAACATTGTCCAGAATCCATTTAACTTTGGTACCGGAGAAGTAAGGGTCAAGCACCAAACCAGTGTTGTCACGTACATAGTTTTCGAGACCGCGTGCTTTTAAATCTTCACAGATATCAGCAGTACGGCGACATTGCCATACGATCGCATTGTAAACGGGTTTACCTGTTTCTTTATTCCAGACGATGGTCGTTTCACGCTGGTTAGTAATACCGATAGCCGCTAATTGGTCGCTACGGATGCCAGACTTAGCTAGAGCTTCTACTAAGGTAGAGCTTTGTGTTGCCCAGATCTCCATTGGATCATGTTCAACCCAACCAGCTTCTGGATAAATCTGAGTAAATTCGCGTTGCGCGACGCTTACGATGTTCGCATCATGATCAAGAATCACTGCGCGAGAGCTTGTTGTACCTTGGTCTAGGGCAACAATGTATTTTTGCTCAGTCATGGTAAGAATCCTTTTGTTTCGTTATTTATATTTTAGTAAATGTTCGAGTTACGTCAGTTTTAAGCTCTAGCTTCTTCTGTTTCTTCTTCCGTCTCACATTGGTTTGGAATCGTACAACCGTGGCCTTGTTGTGGAAGGTAAGCGGCAATCGCTTTTGGATACAACCAACCACCAAAACACGCACCTGCAATCGGAGCAAGTAAAGGCACGATAAAGTAAGGAATGTCTTTAGCACCTGTCAGAGCGTAATCCCAACCTGCGAAGTAAGCGAACAGCTTTGGTCCAAAGTCACGAGCAGGGTTCATCGCAAAGCCTGTTAGTGGACCAAGTGAACCACCGATGACGGCAATCAAAATACCGATTAATAGAGGGTTCATTGCGCCACGTGCCGCGCCGTTATTTTCATCGCCCAGAGCCAGAATCGCAAACATCAGCACAGCAGTGATAACGAATTCCACAGCAAAAGCACCAAAGAAAGAGAGGGAGGCATGCGGATAGGTTGAGAAGATACCAGCAGTTGCTAGTGCATCTTGGCTGCTGCGAACGAAGTTATGAGCGATTTCGTAGTCGGTGAAAAGGTTGCTGTATAAGCTGTATACCAATGCAGCAGAACAGAATGCCCCAAGCATTTGAGCGATAATGTATGGCACCACTTTCGCCTTATCAAAACCATGGAACATAGCAAGTGCGATGGTAACGGCAGGGTTGATGTGTGCACCAGAGACGCCAGCCGTACAGTAAATAGCGATGGCGACACCGAAGCCCCATACAATACTGATTTCCCATTGTCCAAATGATGCGCCTGTTAGAACTAAGGCTGCAACACAGCCTACGCCGAAGAAAATAAGTAGTCCTGTACCGATAAACTCGGCCAAACATTCTCCGAGCAGAGAGGGGTGTTTGTTCGTTGTCATGTTAAAAGTCCTTTGATCATTTTTGCCTGTCTAGCACGATACTATTGTGCATATATAAACGTTTGCGAAAACAAACGAGCGTTAAAAATGAGCGTTTGAGCATAAATTTGTTAATCAAAGTCTTCGTTTTTGTTAAATGGCGCATCTTTTAACCGGAAAAGAACACAACGAAAATAATTTATTTGTCACGAGGCCAGTGATGAGAGCGCTCAAATTACCGATGTGAAAAAGAATGCACAACTGGTAAGAGGAGTTTTGTGAAGCTGCTACGTGCTTGGAGACTTATTGCACAGAACTTGTGTAGCAATTAACCCTAAAGGAGTAGCGGAATGTCAAATGTATCAAGGGATAGCAGTGATATAAAAAATACGCTGTCATGTTTGGACTTTTAGAAAAAATCGTCATCCCATTGGTACCAATAGGATGAGTTGATAAGAGAATAAACGCTGTTAATGTCTTGTGTTTGTGAATCATTGCTTCGGCATTCAAATAAAAATTGTTTTTTTTATTTCGTTTGATGCTAAACGTGATCGTTTTTCAGCTTTTTAGTTATTAGTTGGTTCGGAGCGAGTAGGGCAGGCGTAAATCGCCCTTTTTACGGTTAGTTTATGTTCTAATTCGAGCCTTTGTTTCAAAGGTTTCGAATTGGAATGCTCAAGTGAGAGGTTTGAACATCAGTTTAATATTAACGAATCTTGAGTAAAGTTGAACGATGATCTAATTAATGCTCATATAATTTACTGTATTTACTTATATTTAATCCATGTGCAACATTTGTCACAGAAATAAAATCCTAACTCCATACAATTCATGAACTTTCGAACGAAGATTTATTTTGTTTCGTTCGCTCCTTTTGTGTTTTTACCATCGCATACAAAATAATGAGGTTCCTATGTTTGGAATATTCAAACCTAAGGCGCACATTGATCGTCTGTCCCCTGGCAGCATCGATAGCACCTACTCTCGCCTCCGTTGGCAACTCTTTATCGGTATCTTTGTTGGCTACGCCGGTTACTATCTAGTTCGTAAAAACTTCAGTTTGGCGATGCCTTATCTTATCGAGCAAGGCTTTAGCCGCGGAGACTTAGGTGTCGCCTTGGCAGCTGTTTCCATTGCATATGGTCTCTCTAAGTTTCTAATGGGCAGCGTTTCAGACCGCTCCAACCCTCGCTATTTCCTTAGTGGCGGCCTATTGATGTCTGCATTAGTGATGTTTTGCTTTGGCTTTATGCCATGGGCGACTGGTAGCGTCACTGCGATGTTCATTTTGCTTTTCTTAAACGGTTGGTTCCAAGGGATGGGGTGGCCTGCTTGTGGCCGAACCATGGTGCACTGGTGGTCACGTAAAGAGCGTGGTGAGATCGTTTCGGTTTGGAACGTGGCGCACAACGTGGGTGGTGGCTTGATTGGTCCACTATTTATTCTTGGCCTGTGGGCATTTAACGATGATTGGCGCACTGCATTTTATGTTCCTGCATTTTTCGCCACGTTGGTTGCTGTGTTTGTTTGGATGACGGTTCGCGATACCCCTCAGTCTTGTGGTCTGCCTCCTATTGAAGAATACAAAGACGATTACCCAGATGACTATGACAAGTCCCATGAACAAGAAATGACAGCGAAGGAAATCTTCTTCAAATACGTCTTCAACAACAAACTTCTTTGGTCGATTGCAATTGCAAACGCATTTGTTTACCTAATTCGTTACGGCGTACTGGACTGGGCACCTGTTTACCTAAAAGAAGCGAAGGATTTCTCGGTAGATAAATCGTCATGGGCTTATTTCTTATACGAATGGGCTGGCATTCCAGGAACACTATTGTGTGGTTGGATCTCTGACAAATTGTTCAAAGGTCGTCGTGCACCTGCTGGTATCTTATTTATGGTGCTAGTGACAGTTGCAGTGATGGTTTATTGGTTTAACCCTGCGGGCAACCCAACAGTAGATATGATGGCGCTTATTGCAATTGGCTTCCTAATCTATGGTCCGGTTATGCTGATCGGTTTGTACGCACTTGAACTCGCTCCGAAGAAAGCCGCAGGTACTGCCGCTGGTCTTACTGGTTTGTTTGGATACCTGGGTGGGGCAGTTGCCGCAAACGCGATTTTGGGCTATACCGTAGACCACTTTGGCTGGGATGGTGGCTTTATCATCTTAGTGGGTTCTTGTATTACTTCTATCGTGTGTTTGATGTACGCCTTCTTAGGTGAACGTGCGCACCACGAGCAAAAAGAGCGCGAGAAGGAAGCGCTAGCGTAATATTTATTTAAAGAGGCAGTGGAATACTGCCTCTTCGCTTTATCAAGGAAATAACAATGAAAACAAAGTCAGTATGTCTTACTTTTTTAGCACTTAGCCTCTCTGCTGGTGCGATTGCGAAGCCGCTTGTCATTGCGCACCGTGGCGCATCGGGCTACTTGCCTGAGCACACGCTAGAAGCCAAAGCACTTGCTTACGCAATGAAACCTGACTACATAGAGCAAGATGTGGTAATGACGAAAGACGACCAGTTGGTCGTGTTGCATGACCATTATCTCGATCGCGTAACGGATGTTGCGGAGCGTTTTCCTGATCGTGCACGTAAAGATGGTCGTTATTACGCGATTGATTTCACTCTGGCGGAAATCAAATCCTTGCGAGTTACCGAAGGGTTCAACATCGATGAGAAAGGCAACAAAGTAGCGGGCTATCCAACCCGATTCCCTATGTGGAAATCTGACTTCACCGTGCCGACGTTTGCTGAAGAGATTGAGCTGATCCAAGGCTTAAACAAAACGCTGGGTTATGACATCGGTATTTACCCAGAAATTAAAGCGCCTTGGTTCCATCGTCATGAAGGTAAGGACATTTCTAAAGCAGTACTTAAAGTCTTGAAGCAGTACGGTTACGGCTCTCAAGACGACAAAGTCTACCTTCAGTGTTTTGATGCGAATGAACTTCAACGCATCAACAGTGAACTCATGCCTGCAATGGACATGGACTTAAAGCTCGTTCAGCTTATGGCTTACACGGACTGGAACGAAACTATGGTGTACAAAGGCGACAAGGCAACACCATACAGTTATGACTGGATGTTCGAAGCCGACGGAATGAAGAAAGTAGCGAGTTACGCGGAAGGAATTGGACCTTGGAAGCCGATGCTGGTGGATGATAAGTCAACCAAAGACAATATCATCATCAAGCCGTTGATGAAGGCTGCAAAAGACGCTGGCTTGCAAGTGCATCCATACACGTTCCGCGCCGATCCAGGACGCATTCCAGCGTACACTGACAGCTTTGAAGGCATGATGGATGTGTACTACAACCAAGTAAAAGTGGATGGTTTGTTTACTGATTTCCCAGATAAAGCGGTCAGCTTTTTAAATCAGTAATCACGCATTTTGCTGTAAGCTAAAAAATCCCCCAACAGTTTCCTGCTGGGGGATTTTTCGTAGGGCTAATTCACGAATGAATTAGTTGTTTTTATGCAGTTCGCTGTTCAGTTCAACCGCGCTCTTGTTTGCAAGACACTCGATTTGACCTGTTACAGAGTTACGACGGAACAGTAGGTCAGAAACACCAGCAAGATCGCGGGCTTTCACAACTTCTACTTCTTGGCCTGCAGAATCTAGCATGCGCACTTTAGAACCAGCAGTTACGTACAGACCTGATTCGATAGTACAACGGTCACCCATTGGGAAGCCAAGACCTGCGTTCGCGCCTAGTAGAGAGTTTTCACCGATAGAAACCACAACTTTACCGCCGCCAGATAGCGTACCCATGATAGATGCGCCGCCGCCGATGTCAGAGCCGTTACCAACCACTACGCCAGCAGAGATACGACCTTCAACCATGCTCACGCCTGTTGTACCCGCGTTGAAGTTGATGAAGCCTTCGTGCATTACCGTTGTGCCTTCGCCAACGTGTGCGCCAAGACGTACGCGAGAAGTGTCAGCGATACGAACGCCAGTTGGTACCACGTAGTCCACCATTTTAGGGAACTTGTCTACGCAATCTACGCTTAGTGCACGACCCGCTAGGCGAGCTTCGATTTGACGCTCTGCTAGTTCAGGTAGGTCGATTGGACCTTCATTAGTCCATGCGATGTTGTGTAGTAGACCGAAGATACCGTCTAGTACCGTACCGTGTGGTTGAACTAGGCGATTAGAGATAAGTTGAAGTTTTAGGAAACCTTCAGCAACGCTTTGTGGCTGCTCGTCAGTTGCAAGGATAACCAGTACAAGTGGTTGTGCTGATTCTGCTGCTTTTGCTGCGAAAGAAGCGTTTGCCGCATCGCCGTTTGCTTCAAATGCTGCTGCCAGTTCTGCGCTTTGTGCTGCAGAGATCTCGATAGCTTGGTTGCCTTGCTCATAACCTGCTACTGCTGCTAGTGCGTTAACAAGCGCTTCGCTTGGGTTAAGAACTGGGTTTGGGAAAAACGCTTCGATGATTTTGCCGTCGCGGTTTTTAGTTGCCGTACCAAAGGCTAGAGAGAAGAAAGCCATAGTTGATCTCCATGTGTTGAGTCTTGTGTCTCGTCTGTTCACTGACAAGAAATAATTAAGTTGTCGGTCATCATAAAGAGAGTGTTGGGGAGTTTAAAGAGGGGAAATGGAGAAAGTCCGTAGATGGATACCTTTTGTCTTTTTAGAGATATGTTTGTCTGATGAGAAATGTGTCGCAAAAGCCTTATCAGGCCGATTTTGGGCAGAGACACAGTGAAGTGGGAGAAGGGAGCATCGCAAAAAAATAAGGGGAGGACCGAAGTCACTCCCCCTACACTGGGTTTGTTGGATTTACTGACTTTGGATAGTAAAGCGATAAATCGACTTAGAGGCTTAGCTCACCGACCTCTACTGCAAGTGCAACCGTTGCCCCTACCATTGGATTGTTGCCCATACCGATGAAGCCCATCATCGCTACGTGTGCTGGTACTGAAGAGCTACCCGCGAATTGCGCATCGGCGTGCATGCGACCCAAGGTATCTGTCATGCCGTAAGAGGCAGGACCTGCCGCCACGTTGTCTGGGTGTAGAGTACGACCAGTACCACCACCTGATGCCACAGAGAAGTAAGGCATGCCTTCACGGTTACGTTCTGCTTTGTAGATGCCTGCTACAGGGTGTTGGAAGCGAGTCGGGTTGGTTGAGTTACCAGTGATGCTCACATCCACTTGTTCTTTATGCATGATAGCCACGCCTTCACGCACATCGTCTGCACCGTAGCAAAGGATCTCACCACGTGGACCTTGGGAGAAACGGCGACGTTCTACTTCCACTAACTCACCAGTTTGGTAGTTGTACTGAGTGCGTACGTAAGTGAAACCATTGATGCGTGAGATTAGGTAAGCGGCGTCTTTACCCAAGCCATTTAGGATAACTTTCAACGGATTTTTTCGTGACTTGTTCACGTTCAATGCGATTTTGATAGCGCCTTCTGCCGCTGCGAATGACTCATGGCCCGCAAGGAAAGCGAAACAGCCACTTTCTTCATTCAATAGACGAGCCGCCAATGCACCGTGACCGATACCCACTCGGCGTTGTTCTGCGACGCTGCCTGGTTTTGTGCAGGCTTGAAGGCCTTCACCGATGATGTTTGCAGCTTCTTCAGCTGTTTTTGCTACGCGGAAAATCGCCAAAGCAGTGCCTAGCGTGTAGGCATCGGCAGCGCTTTCAAACGCGATAGGTTGAGTGTCCATCACTAGTGCTTTAGGGTCGATACCACGATCCATACAGTATTGGTAAGCCTCTTCCAGAGAAGAAAGTTGCATTTCGTCTAATGTGCGACGTACAGATTCAGTAATTGGAGTGTTCATAATCTCTTTCCTCTTGGTGGCAATTATTGTTGGCGTGGGTTGATGGTAGTTACGGCTTCGTCAAAACGACCGTAAGTCCCCGTCGCTTTGTCTGCGGCTTCTGCAGCAGATACGCCTTCGTTGATGGCTTTCATCATCTTGCCGAGGTTGAGATATTGGTAACCAATCACTTCTTTGTTTTCGTCTAGCGCGAGTTTTGTTACATAGCCTTCAGCCAACTCCATGTAACGCACGCCTTTTGCTTTGGTTGAGTAGCTAGTACCCACTTGGCTGCGTTGAGTTTGACCAAGATCTTCCAATGCCGCACCAATTTCTAAGCCGCCTTCAGAGAAAGCAGATTGCGTACGACCGTAAACAAATTGAAGGAAGATTTCGCGCATCGCGACGTTAATAGCATCACATACCAAGTCGGTATTCAGTGCTTCAAGAATGGTTTTGCCTGTTAGGATTTCTGCGGCCATCGCTGCTGATTGAGTCATGCCTGAACAGCCGATCGTTTCGATCAAAGCTTCTTCGATGATGCCGTTTTTGACGTTAAGGGTCAGTTTTGCTGCGCCTTGTTGAGGAGCACAAGCACCAACGCCGTGGCTAAGACCAGAAATCGCGATAACGTCTTTTGGATTGATCATTGCGCCTTCAACAGGGATCGGTGCAGATGCATGAAGCTCGCCGCGTTGAATCGGGCACATTGATTGGATTTCGTGTGAATATTGCATAATGTTTTCCCAGTGTACGATATCCAGCCTATTTGTCAGTCTCAACGGCGTTGACTGCTCTTATTCGCTCCATCAAATAGAAAACTATGTTCAGGAGGTTCATGCGTTTGTCGCCTTGTTGAGTTAACAACTATTTTGGATATCTTTTTAATTTTTGAGAAAACAGGAGCGGGGTTGGAGAAGAGTTGAATTGCTCACTACAGAACTCTCGCTTTCACAACATAAGCGAAAGCACTTCCAACAGGGCTGACCTGTTTTCGTTTCTGTAGGAGTCATTAGCTTTAACAGCGGTTCGAATCTTTCGATTCCGGTGGCACCCCATCACCGGACCCATTTAGACTAGATCTAAGTCACACTAATCCGCAACATGAAATTTAGAGCAATTTGGGATATTAAATCGGTTCTTTATATTCTCAGAGATATATGGAGATAAACGGAAGGAATAAAAAAACGCCGCATAATGCGACGTTTTTTCTAAACAAATAAGAGGCTTATGCAGCGTCTTCTTGCTCGCTATCTTCTTCAACAGCTTCAAGCTTCTTTGCTTTTTTTGGTGCAGGTTTACGTTTTGCACCAAGAGCGTAAAGCACTTCTTCTTTGTTTTGCGCAAGGAACATTGCAAGATCTTCTTGCTTACCTTCGTCTTCTAGAAGTTCACTTTTACCCAGCAGTGAGAATAACTCGTCTGCCATATCCAGCATTTTGTCGTATGCGTCAGCTTCCGCTTTAGAGGTAAAAGTCATTTTCTCTTCTCCATTGCGTTCTACCACGTACTTGACGATTACAGCCATGGTTGGTCCCCTAATTTGGTGTATTGATACTGGCTTTTTATACAGTTTTTGACCAATCAAGTCTAGCGACAAGCCTCAGAATGAGAGACACGTACAACTAACTGACTAGCATTTAAACTATCTTGGTTTCACTTTGCGGATTTGTCCGCCAAAGGAAGGTTTGTTGGTCGCTCCCAATCTTGGCAAAATTCGATAAACGTTTTGAGCAATGGGCTTTGATATTTCTCTTTATGAACCAGTAACCAGAAGCGACGTTTCATATCTAAAGGCATGTCGAGCAGTTTTACGCGGCCGTCACGAATAGCAGGTTCTGCAGACAAACGTGACAAACAGCCCAAGCCTAACCCTGCCGATACTGAGTTGATCAACGCTTCGGTGGTATTGAGCTGAAAAGCTTCATGCCAATATTCCAAGCGCGGCGCGACAACGCGCATAAAAAATTCGCGTGAACCAGAGCCTGCCTCTCGCAATATCCATTCACTGTTTTCTAGCTCGGTTAAGTTTACTGGCCCTTCGTGCGCGGCTGGGGAATTGGGCGCGCAAATCACGCACATTTCATCTTCGCTAAACTGGGTAGACTGCAATTCAGGGTGAAGTGTTTTGCCTTCAATGAGGGCTATGTCTAACTCGTAATCGGTCAGCATGTCGCAGATTTGTGCGGAGTTAGAAATGAACAGACTTTGAGAACGATGGTTCGTTTGCTGACGAAATTCGCTAAGCAAATAGGGCGCGACTTGGTTGCCAATGGTGTCGCTGGCACCAATGCGAAGTTGGCCCGATAGCGCTTGGTCACCATCGAAAATGCTCTCGATGTCCTTGGCTCGGTTGAGTAATTCATCCGCCAGTGGCAGTAATTTTTGACCTTCTTGGTTCAAAATCAGTCGGTTATTAACACGATCAAATAAGTGATGGCCGATCTGCTTTTCTAATTCTGAGAGTGCCATGCTCACTGCGGCTTTCGATAAAAAGAGACTATCAGAAGCCGCTGTGAGCGTTTTGTGCTGCGTGATCGTCGTAAACACTTTCAGTTGTTTAAGAGAAATGTGACTTGCCATACCCCACCGTTAAGTAATTCTGAACGTTTGTTTTAAATAATTAGATATATCGGAACGAAGTGCAAGCGTATTATACGTCTCATCAAGAGTGAGTCTGGTTGAGGTCATCATGATTCAAAGAACAAAAGCAAAAGTAATGGGAGCGCCAACTCCAATGGCGGGTTTGGCTCTTGGTATTGCAAGCTTGGGCTGGAGTTGGGAAAACTTCGCCGAATTACATGGCTACGGACAGTGGATTAGTGCGGGTATCGCGAGCATATTGTTGGCTATATTGGCAACCAAGTTTTTGCTACATAATCATCTATTGAGACAAGATCTTGCTCATCCGGTTGTGGGCAGCGTGGTTCCGACATTTGCGATGGGCACTATGGTGGTATCGAACTCTCTCGGCCATTTTTACCCATTAGCTGGCGATGCGCTTTGGCTGATTGCGGTGGTTTTGCACATCGTATTCTTGGTGAGCTTTGTTTACCATCGCGCCAAAGATTTTGAATTGCACCACATGGTTCCTAGTTGGTTTGTACCGCCTGTGGGTATCATCGTTGCGGATGTGTCTTTCTCTGGCAACCCTATGTTAGCACCAGTGGCACAAGGTGCATTGATGTTTGGTATGGTGGCGTACGCGATCATGTTGCCGATGATGATTTACCGTTTCATGTTTACCCATGAAATTCCGGATGCAGCAAAACCAACCATGGCAATTATGGCGGCGCCAGCAAGTCTATCATTGGCAGGGTACTTAACGGTCACTGCGACACCATCACCAGTGATCATCGCTATGCTATTTGGTATCGCGGTATTGATGACAGCCATCATATATCTCGCGTTCTTTAAATTGCTTAGACTGCCATTCAGCCCTGGCTATGCAGCGTTTACCTTCCCGATGGTGATCGGTGCGACGGCGCTGTTTAAAATGGCGAATTGGATGGAGTTGCAAGGATTGGCTGCGCACTATGTTCAACAAGTGCGAGGCTTAGCTGGTCTTGAGTTGATTGTGGCAACATTTGTTGTCTCTTATGTGGCCTTACAATACATCAACAACTTGTTGATTCAGCCACGCTTGATGCACGCTCATCACGCTTAAATAGCAGATAGGAAAAAGCCTCTTGGTCTTACAACCAAGAGGCTTTTTTATTTCAATCGGCGTCGATGTTGGACGCTAGCCTTTTTTGTAAAATCGCGACATCTCATCCAGAGAATGACGAATGATATCGACAGGAACTTTCTGTTCTTTCTCGACTTTTAACTGGCGATTCAGTTGCTGAGAGTGCCCGCCAGGGTTGACCACAAGCATCAGTTCTTTGCCGACCAATGCATAGTTGTAGTAGCTGCCTGCAATATACCAATCGCGAGAGGCAGAGCTATCAAACAAGTTATGACCAACGCTGTATGAACTCGTTGTGCCTTGAACGTCAAACAGCGTATTCATCATGGTTGGCACGACGTCAAAATGGGTCGTGCGGTAATCAACTTGCTCTGGCTGACGATTTGGCATGTACACGTAAAGAGGCACATGCACTTGAACGTCACTGTAATTACCCGTGTGGCCCCAATAGTTCATCTTATGGTCATTAAACTCTTCACCATGATCTGATGAAATCACCACAATGGTGTTGTCTAAGTCGACGTTTTTCAGCACATCACCAATCAAGCTGTCGATGTAGTACAACGAGTTCTTGTATCGATTGTGGTAAAGCGAAGCGTCAAAATCGTTGTTGAGCAAAATGTGGTCAACGCGTTCCCAGTATGGTTTGAATTTCGCAAATTCAGGTTCAGGAAACACCGTGCCGTGGGCGGCATCGTAGAACAGAAAACCAAAGTACGGCTTGTCGCTGTCCTGCTTTTGGAACTCGATGAACTTGTCTGTTATCTGCTGATCGCGCTCGACAGCTGTTTCCCCAGTTTGTTTCAGGGTCAAATCCGACACTTTTTTGAATACCGTGCGAGAAAGTGGCGGACTGGTGAGCGGTGCTGAGCCAAAAATGCCCATGCGGTAGCCTTCTGCTTGCAGCGTATCCATAAACACAGGAGAGCGTTGACTTGCGTAAAAGCTTTCCCAGTAGGTCGCGGGCAAGCTGTAAAACAGGCTGAAAATACCCGCTTGAGTTGAGTTGCCGCCGCTCATATGTTGTGTGAAATTCACCGTTTTTTCGGCGAACTTGCTGACATTTGGCATGACTTCCGGCGTCGCATCACTGTAGCGCCACGCATCAACCAAGATAAACAAGACATTGGGCTGTTTCTCTTTGCTTTGCACTTGAATCGGCGCAAGCGGATAGTTGAGTGAGCTACGTTCAATGTTGGTTAACTCTACGCGGTTCTTCGATGCAATGCTCTCATCCACTAGGTCGTGTTTGTAAATAAATTTACGAGCCGTCAGCGGGTAGTAAAGTGGCCAGTTATTCGAAAACTGACTGACTTCATCGTCGTAAAGGGCATTTTTGTACGCATGAATCATCTGCGTGCTAAGCAATACAGCAAACCAAACGCTGATCAAAACGAACTTAGCTCGGCTTTCTGACAGTTGATTACTTACCCAAACGGTACAAGCGAGCCCGATCACCAGAATGGCAATTTCACTGATGAAGATTAGCCAACTCATCCAAGAAATATCGAAGACATCACCGCCACCTTCGAAAAACATACGGATTAATAGAGCGTTGATGTGAAGTTTGTATTGCTGAAAAACGAGGATATCGACTTTAAACATGATCAATAGACAGATCGCGATAGCGATCACGATGCCTTTGAATACTCGAGTCGGTAGAAAAGATAGCAATAAACTCAACAACATAAATGGAAGAGCGATCAAGCCCAGCCAGCCATATTGAGTCGAAACCAAATAGTAACCTTGCAACAAGGTTAGCGGTTCATTCTGATTGTTAGACAACACAAAAGGATAACAAGCGATCGACAGGTACACTGCAAAGCAAGCAAAAAAAGCAATCAGCCAAGCGCTGTTGGAAGACAGTTTGCGAAACATACTTTTTGTTTGTTTATAAATTATGGGTAGAGGGAGTATAAAACAGTGTTTTTTATTATGGAATAGTTGCGACGAATGTCACATTTTGTATGGAAGTGTCAGACTTGATTGACATGTGAAAATTCAGAAGATTCATACTCTATTTGAGTGATATATAACCTTTTGTTTTTTCCGAACGCGAGATCACTGCGGGTTTAAATGGGGCTGTGCTAAGCTAGCTAACAGTTTCAATCGGCGCTCGGTATTCCCAATTTGTTTACTGTTTATCACTCCAACCAAGTTGACGTTCTTAAATCACTCCTTGTCGAACTGATTCGAATCAGTCCGCTGGAAAACCCGTTCGAAAAAGAACAAATTCTGGTTCAAAGTCCGGGCATGTCCCAGTGGCTAAAAATGGAATTGGCCAAAGAGTTTGGTGTTGCCGCGAACATTGATTTTCCGCTTCCTGCTACCTTCATTTGGGAAATGTTTACGCAGGTGTTGCCAGACGTGCCAAAACGCAGTGCGTTTAACAAAGAAGCGATGACTTGGAAGTTGATGCATCTGCTGCCGGGGCTTCTCAACCAAGACGTGTTTTCGCCGTTAGCGCAGTACCTCAAAGATGACAGTGATCACTCTAAGCTGTATCAACTGGCTGAGAAAATTGCCGATATTTTCGATGGTTACTTGGTGTATCGTCCGGAGTGGATCGCAAGTTGGGAAGCAGGGCAGAGTGTGCCAGAGCTGGAAGATGAGCATCCGTGGCAGCCGATCTTATGGCAAGCGTTGTATGATCACACTGTGTCATTAGGACAGTCTCCATATCACCGTGCCAACCTTTATGAGCACTTTATCGACACGTTAGAGAGTTTTAACGGCAATTTTGACCATTTACCCAAGCGTTTGTTTGTTTTTGGCATTTCTTCGTTGCCGCCTCGCTATATGGATGCGCTAAAAGCAATTGGTGAACACATCGACGTGCATCTGATGTTCACCAACCCGTGTCGTTATTACTGGGGTGAAGTTCGAGATCGCAAATATCTGGCTCGTTTGGCGGCGAAACATCGTCAGCACGTTGTGTGGCAGGACGATCACTCGGAAGTGCAAGGTGAAACTGAGCAACTGAAAGGATCACTGGAAGATAATGTGATCGATGAGCTGCACACCGATGTGGTCGGAAACAGTCTGTTGGCATCCATGGGTAAACTCGGGCGCGACAATATGTATCTGTTGTCTCAGCTGGAATCTCATGAAATTGAAGCCTTTGTTGATGTTGAGCGCGACAGTCTGCTCCATCAATTGCAAGCGGATATTCTCAATCTTGAAGAACATCAAGATGACCAACAGATTGAAAACAGTCATCACAAACAAGTGGTTAGCTTGGGTGATAAATCACTGAGCCTACACGCTTGTCACAGCCCGATGCGTGAAGTGGAAGTGCTGCATGATCAACTGTTGGCGATGTTCGATGCTGACCCAACGTTAAAACCGCGCGATATTATCGTGATGGTCGCGGACATCAACGCTTACAGCCCTGCGATTCAGGCGGTCTTTGGTAACGCGCCGGGTGAGCGTTTTATTCCATATTCGATTTCTGACCGAACCGCCGATCAAGAGAGCCCAATTCTGGCCGCATTTATGCAGTTGGTGAACTTACCCAATACGCGCTGTTTGGCCTCAGAACTACTCGAACTTCTGGAAACTCCAGCGATATTAAAGCGTTTTGAACTCAGCGAAGATGATTTTTTACAAGCCAAACAATGGGTTGAGGAATCGGGGATTCGCTGGGGATTGGACGCCAATACCGGATGCGAATTTGAACTGCCGGAAACCCGTCAAAACACATGGCAATTTGGTATTCAACGAATGTTGCTTGGCTACGCGATGCCAGAATCCGCAGGTTTGTTTGAAACCGAGCAAGGCAGTTTGTCTCCGTACAACGAAGTACAAGGCATGGGCGCAGAGCTGGCGGGCAAGTTGGCACACTTTATCCAACAAATTAGCACTTATCGAAGCAAACTTTCTCATGTTCAGACTATTGATGGTTGGCGAGAGACTTTAGTTTTACTGCTGGATGACTTCTTCTCAGTTGAGTTAGAAGGCGAAATGGCGCTCAAATCCATTCGCGATACGCTCAGCCAACTCAAAGAGCAATTAGCTGATGCCGCATTTGATGATGCGTTATCGCCGTCGATCATCAGCCAATACCTTCAAAACAAATTATCTGGCACACGAGTCAGCCAGCGCTTCCTTGCTGGTCAAGTGAACTTTTGTACCCTGATGCCGATGCGCTCTATTCCGTTTAGAACTGTTTGTCTGTTGGGGATGAATGACGGCGTGTATCCGCGCTCCATGCCGCCAGAAGGCTTTGACTTGATGACAGGAAGAACCAAACCGGGCGACCGTTCGCGCCGAGATGATGACCGTTACCTATTCCTCGAAGCGATGTTGTCTGCACAGCAAACGCTCTACATCAGTTATGTTGGTCGTTCAATCCAAGATAACACCGAGCGAGTGCCTTCGGTTCTGGTTTCTGAGCTGATGGAATACTGTCACCAAAACTATTGTTTAAGTGGTGATGAAGCGTTGCCCGTTGATGAGTCTGGCGACAACTTATTAAATGCGTTGGTGAATACCCACGCCATGGTGCCGTTTAGCCCGAGTGCGTTCCAAGGCATGCACGCCAGCTACGCGAAAGAGTGGATTCCAGCGGCATTGACTCAAAGTAGTCAATCGCAAGGCTATGTTCGTCGTGATTTTAATCGGGCATTAGACGACTATCTGTTAGGAGCGACGTTCCCACTTGAGCTCGACTTAGTCGAGTTGCAACGTTTCTGGCGCTTACCTGTGCAGTATTTTTTCAATCGTCGTTTAAAAGTGATCTTTGAACCGCCGCTACCGGTGATGGAAGACGACGAACCCTTTGTTTTAGGTGGTTTGGAAAGCTATCAAATGCGTGATGAGCTGTTAGAAACCTTGCTTGAAACGACATTGATGCAGCCAGAGAAAAAAACAGAGGTGCTTAAACACTTTATGAGTCAACAGCGCGCGCAAGGCAAACTACCGGTGGGGGCGTTTGGTGATATCGAGTTTGAAACCAACCGAGTTCAGGCGGAAGAGCTGGTGGATAAACTGGCGTTTTTATCTGGTGCACCTCAAGACGATTTGGAAATCGACCTGACGTTTGATTCCTTGTTTGAGCGAAATGAAGGCGAAGAGAAAAACGTTCGCCTAACAGGTTGGCTAACTCAATGCTACCAATCCGGTTTGATTCGCTATCGAAGCGGTAAGATTCGATCGCAGGATTACCTTGCAGCGTGGGTCGATCACCTTGCCATGTCGGCGTCGGGTCATGCTAAGAAAACCCACATCATTGGTTACGATCGTAAAGAAGGCGCACTGCATTTGATCTACCCAGAAATTGCCGATGCGCAGTATGCCAAACAGCTACTGACTGAATTAGTTCGCTTATTTTTCGAAGGCATGACTAAGCCTTTGCCTTATTTCCCGAAAACGGCGTTGGCTTGTGTTGAAGCGGGCTTTAGCCGCGGTCAGTGGGTAGATGACGAAGAGAAATCTTTGAAGAAAATGGCTGACGCATTCAATGATGGCTTCATGAGCCCGGGCGAAGGCAATAATGCGTACATCTCTCGAATTTGGCCTGCTTGGAATGATGAGTTGGCCTCAGAAGTTCGTTTGCTGACAGCATTAGTTTTGCAAGGTGCGCGCTTAGCGGTTCAAGACGCTGATGACGTAAAAGCGTAATAAAGACAGTTGGATAAAGAGAAGGAAGAGTAGGGTGGCCGCCAGAAAATCATTATTTTTTGTAGGGCGTTCGCTGTACGGCCACAAGGTCAGAGGGACCATGATACTTTTGTTTAATTCATTTGAGTTGTGCCGCCAAAAGGTTTGGCTTATCTCGTGGGGCGCATACTAACGGTACGTCTTATGGATAACCGTGAGAAAGATCTCACAAAGCTCTAAATTATCCAACTTGTTAAACATATTAATAGAATTTTTAACTATAGATCACATTTATTAGGTGATACGTCCTAGTAAATAATCCGGAGAGATTCAGCGTTATGGATCAAATGTCAGGTGCAGAGTGTCCTCTACATACATTAGACCGCACAGAGCAACCTCAACCAACGCCACTAGAACCGATGACGTTTCCTCTGCATGGTGCGAGGTTAATCGAGGCATCAGCAGGTACAGGTAAAACCTTCACTATTGCAGGTTTATATCTGCGCCTTTTGCTTGGTCACGGCAGCGCGGAAACTCGACATCGCGTACCGCTTACGGTCGACCAAATTCTGGTTGTAACCTTTACCGAAGCGGCAACTGCGGAATTGCGCGATCGTATCAGGGCAAGAATCCATGATGCGCGAATCGCGTTTGCGCGTGGACAGAGTTCCGACCCGGTGATCCAACCTTTGCTTAATGAGTTTGACGATCACAAGCAAGCCGCAGAAATTTTATTGCAGGCAGAGCGTCAGATGGACGAGGCGGCGGTCTACACCATTCACGGTTTTTGCCAACGTATGCTAACGCAAAATGCGTTTGAATCTGGCAGCCGATTTAATAACGAGTTTGTGACCGATGAAAGTCACCTAAAAGCGCAAGTTGTAGCCGATTACTGGCGCCGCAATTTCTACCCGTTGCCATTTACCTTGGCTGGGGAAATTCGCCAGCTATGGAGCTCTCCATCTGCGTTGTTGTCTGACATCAGCAATTACTTAACCGGTGCGCCGTTAATCCTTTCTGTTCCTGCAATGAAAGGCAGTTTGGCTGATCTTCATACTGAAAATCTGAAAAAAATTGATGAATTAAAAGCACAGTGGCGAGAAAGCCAAGATGACTTCTTCACGCTGATTTCAGATTCAGATATTAACAAACGCAGCTACACCAAAAAGTCTCTGCCGACGTGGTTGGAGGCGGTAAACGCTTGGGCAGCAACGGAAACCACAGGATACGATTATCCAGACAAGCTGGAGAAATTCGCGCAAAACGTCTTGTTGGAAAAAACACCGAAAGGCAGTGCGCCGCAGCACGCGGTATTTGAAGCCATTGAAACATTTCTTGCCAATCCAATCAGCTTAAAAGCGCCACTGCTTGCTCATGCGATTGAGCATTGTCGTGTGATGCTGGCCAACGCGAAAAATCAAAAACAGTGGCTCTCTTTCGATGATTTGCTAACGCAACTTTCTGCTTCTATCGATACGGACGAAAGCGAGCTTTTAGCGGCGCGTATTCGTACTTTGTATCCTGTCGCAATGATTGACGAGTTCCAAGATACCGACCCGCTTCAATACAGTATTTTCAGCCGTATTTATCTGAACAACCCAGAATGTGGTTTGTTTATGATCGGTGACCCCAAGCAGGCGATTTATGGCTTTCGTGGCGCAGACATTTTCACTTACATCAAAGCGCGTAACCAAGTAAGTGCCCACTACACGTTAGGAACCAACTGGCGTTCTAGCGCAGATATGGTGCAGGCGGTAAACCAAGTATTTGCTTTGCCAGACAGTCCATTTATCTATGATTCAGATATTCCGTTCTTACCCGTTAAGTACAGTCCCAATGCCGAAAAACGCATTTGGACTATGGGTGGCCAAAAGCAACCGGCGCTGACTTATTGGTTGCAAGAAGCGGACGATAAACCGCTACCAAAAGGCGAGTATTTGACTCGAATGGCAGAGGCGACTGCAAGCCAAATCCAAACTATTTTGACGCAGGCTCAACAGGGGCAAGCGTGTCTGGTGAATGGCGAAAAACAGAAAGCGGTTCAAGCGGGCGATATCGCGGTGTTGGTTCGAACAGGTAGTGAAGGTCGAATGATCAAACAAGCGCTGGCTGAACAAGGCATTGCCAGCGTGTACCTGTCTAACCGAGACAGTGTGTTTACCAGTTCAGTGGCGCAGGATCTACAGCGTTTGCTGCAAGCGGTGCTGACTCCAGAAAATGACCGTGCGCTGCGTGCAAGTCTTGCCTCTGAGCTGTTTGCCCTCGATGCAGCAAGTTTGGATGCGCTTAATAACGATGAAGTGGTGTGGGAAAACGCTGTTAACGAATTCAAAGAATATCGCAAACTTTGGGTTCAACGTGGTGTGCTGCCGATGTTGCGCGCTGTGATCAGCAAACGCCATATTGCCGAGCGATTACTAGAAGAATGCGCGAGTTCACAGGGTGAGAATGGTGAGCGAGTACTTACCGATTTAATGCACATTGGTGAACTGCTTCAACAAGCCAGTAATGAACTGGATAGCGACCACGGTCTGCTGCGTTGGCTCGCTCAGTCTATCAGTGATGCGGAAAACGGTTTGGGTGGCAGTGATGACCAAATCCAACGTTTAGAATCGGAACGTAACTTAGTGCAGATCGTAACTATTCACAAATCAAAAGGCTTGGAGTATGACCTTGTATTTCTGCCGTTTGTGTTCAGCTATCGAGAAGCCAGCGAAGCAAAATATTACGATGCAGCCAATGACCGCACGGTACTGGATATCACTGGCAACGATGCGTCCATGAAGCAAGCGGATAAAGAGCGTTTGGCGGAAGACTTACGCTTGATATACGTGGCACTAACGCGTGCTGTGTATGCGTGTTTTATCGGTGCCTCACCTTTACGCAATGGCCGTTCGACCAAAGAGCCAACCGGCGTACACCGCAGTGCGATTGGCTATTTGATTCAAAATGGTCAAGAAGGTGGCATCAACGATTTGTACCAAGGTTTAGCAAAGCAACAAGACGAGCTTGATTGTGTCGTTGTGGCCGATCCGCCGCAGCAACTCGAAGAGAAGTACGTAGCGCCACAAGAAGAAATACACGATCTTAGCGCGAAAGAGCTGCAAAACCCTATCGACAGAAACTGGCGCATCACCAGTTATTCTGGCTTGGTCAAGCAAGGCTCTCATCACGCCGAGCATGATGCCACGATTGAGATTACGGGTTTTGATATCGACTCATCTGAAGAGCAAGACGAAGCGGATTTGGTGGAGCCAGAGCGTTCTATTTTTACCTTCCCTCGCGGTGCGCGTCCGGGTACGTTCCTGCACAGCCTGTTTGAGGAAATTGAATTTACTCAGCCAGCCACGACGGAAGAGAATACACAAATCATCCTTGGCTTGATGGAAAGCGAACAGCTCGATGAAGAGTGGTTGCCCATTTTACAGCAATTGATTGATACCGTACTCGCAACGCCGTTGGATGGTAAGTCTTTGCTGCTGAATCAAAAAGCACCGTCGCAACGTTTGGTGGAGATGGAATTTTTGCTGCCGATTGAAGTGTTGTCTGCACCGGCGTTAAACCGAGTCATTCAACGTCACGATCCGTTGTCGGCGAAAGCGGGGGATTTAGGTTTCCAAACCGTGCAAGGTATGCTTAAAGGTTTTATCGATTTGGTGTTTGAACATCAAGGTAAATACTACGTGCTTGACTGGAAATCGAATCATCTTGGCGACGATGTGACGTACTACCATGGTGAGGCTCTGAAATCGGCCATGGCGGATCACCGCTACGATTTGCAGTATCAGATTTATGCGTTAGCACTGCATCGTTTCCTACGTAGCCGATTGGCCAATTATGATTATGAACAGCACTTCGGTGGCGTGTATTACTTGTTCTTGCGCGGCATGGATGGGCGGAGTGACCACGGCATTTTTGCCGCGAAACCAACCTTAGACTTCTTACAAGAGATGGATCGTTTGATTGATGGTCAAGCACTTGAAACGCGCTCAACTCAAGCCGGGCAGATGGAGCTACTTTAATGACGACAAATCACAATCTTCATTCTGACCAAGATAGCCTATTGGTAGTGTTGGAACGCTTGGCGCACAAAGGTGCTATTCGACAGCTCGACTACCAATTTGCCTGCTTTATTGATTCTCAAACGCATGATGAACAGTCGGATAGCCAAGCACTGGCGTTTATCGCTGGTGTTGTCAGTAGTGAGCTTGGCAAAGGACATATCTGTCTGCCTCTGTTCGATGCACAAGGGCAATCTACGGATTTAGCCAGTAAGCTAGGGCTGTTTGGTGAGTCGGCATTGGCGCTCAACACACAGTTGCAAGGCATAGACTGGATTCAAGTATTAAAAAATTCCACCGTGGTCGGCGCGCAAGGAGAAGCCTTGCCGCTGATGTTCGATGGCGAGCGTCTGTATCTGCACCGCTATTGGCATTATGAAGTGACACTGGCGGAAAAGCTCAATCAGTTGGGCGCCGCAGTTAACTTGCAACCACAAGAGTTTGCGCGATTATCCGAGTTGCTCAACCATTTGTTTGCACGCCAATACCATTTTCTGTTTAACGCGTTAGGCAAAGCAGTAGAAGCGGGAAGCAGCAACCAAGTGTTGCGTCAGCAATTGGTGTGTGACCACCTTGATGTGGTCGCAAGCGAATCGTTGGATTGGTACGCCATTGATTCCGTGCTTAGCAATGCGCGCAAAGTTCAAGATTTGCAAACACTGGATGAACTCGTACCACTCTCAGCTTGTGTGAACTGGCAAAAAGTCGCGGCGGCGGTTGCGTTAACTCGTCGATTTGCTGTGATTTCTGGTGGCCCAGGTACGGGTAAAACGACGACAGTAACCAAATTGCTTGCTGCTTTGATTGAACAGGCGACGCACGAGAAAAATCTAACCATCAAGCTGGTGGCCCCGACGGGGAAAGCGGCGGCGCGATTAACCGAGTCCATTGGTAAAGCAGTGCAAGAACTGCCAGTTTCTCCGGAGCTAAAAGCCAAAATTCCGACTGAATCGAGCACCTTGCATCGATTGCTTGGCGCGATTCCTAATAGCGCAGAATTTCGTCACAACAAGCAAAATCCACTGCATTTGGATATTTTAGTTATCGACGAAGCGTCGATGGTCGATTTACCGCTGATGTACAAAGTGGTCGATGCCTTACCGAAACATGCCCGGCTGATTTTGTTAGGTGATAAAGACCAACTTGCCTCAGTTGAAGCAGGGGCAGTGTTGGGTGATATCTGTTCGTTCCATGCATTGGGTTATGGCAAAGAGCAGGCGTCAGCCATCGCAAAACTGACGGGTTTCGATACTTTAGCCCATACAGGTAACAGTGCATCTAGCATTGCTGATAGTTTATGTATGCTGCAAAAGAGCTACCGATTTGACGCTCGCTCAGGCATTGGTCAGTTGGCAAAAGCGGTTAACTCAGGTTCTGCTGCGAGCGTAGATAACGTCTGGGCGCGTGACTTTTCCGATATCGAACATTTCGCCCTAAGTAGTCAACATTACAACCAAATGATGCAGACGTTGGTGCAGGAATACGGTCGTTACCTCAAACGCATTGGACAACAGGAAATCGATCCTAAAACCGGAGAGCCAGAGTCGCTAACGCACAAAGCCAAAGCAGTGTTAGAGACTTTCAACCAATGCCGGCTACTGTGCGCGATCCGTGAAGGTGACTTTGGTGTGGCTGGGCTAAACCAACGCATCGAGAAAGCGCTCGCGGCGCGCAAGTTCATTCAAGTTCAGGATGAAATTTGGTATCACGGCAGACCCGTCATGGTTACGCGTAATGATCACGGTTTAGGTTTGTATAACGGTGATATCGGTATTTGTATGCGAGATGACACTGAAGAAGAACCGCGTTTGAAAGTCTTTTTCGAGTTACCTGACGGCAGTGTGAAATCGGTCTTGCCAAGCCGAGTACCTGAACATGAAACGGCTTACGCCATGACGATCCATAAATCGCAAGGCAGTGAATTTGATTACACCCTGATGATTTTGCCACCAGACTTTAGCCCGATATTAACCCGTGAGTTGATTTACACAGGCATTACCCGCGCGAAAAAGCGTTTAGCTCTTTACGCCGAACTCAATGTTCTGAAGCGAGGCATTAAGGTGAAAACGATTCGTGCGAGTGGGCTAGTACAGCGGCTTACCAACTGATTATGGACTTAGTTTATAGTCAGTTTTACCTTTGTTACATGTCAAACTTGGTGATGAGTTGTATTTTAACAATTCTCTTTCTGAAAGAAAAGTCATTTCAATTGATGTTTTTGAATCTGAAACGTTAACATTATACGCAATTATGGGCATAAGGATCTGAATGAAATGAATACAACTTACTTTAACAGCGTTAATAGGTATAGCTACATATATAGTGTTAAGCCTGGTGATACTCTTACGAGAATTATATGGAAGTTTTATCATTTTAAGTTTGGAACAGATGGCTATAATTTTGCTCTTGCTCAAATAAAAAAAGACAACCCTAAAATTTCAGACCCTAATTCGATTAAATCTGGTCAATCTATTTACTTGAGAAAGTTGAACGTTTCAAATACCAAGCAATCTGAGTTTTCTTCTAAAATTGCCATTTCAGATCATGATCAAGCGCAATTTGAATCAACGATGAAATCTATGTCGCAAAACGAAAAGGAAGCATTTTGGGCTCTTTCTTGGCTTGATGATAATTGGGGGCCTGCGAGCGCAGGTATCGGTGCTACTTTTGCGTCCATGGGGGCTTTATTAGGAGATAGTGAAAAAGGAAATGTTGCAGAGCTAAAAAAGCTTGATGGTTTATATAGAGATTATAAATCAGGAACGTTTTCGAAAGGGCAGTATGATTATCGCAGGAAAAAACTATTAGAGAATGTAGCAAAAAATCTTGGACCAACTGAGAAGCTTCTCTTTAATGGTAAGAAAGCTCGAGAGGCTATGAGGATATCTAGAAACGGCGGGGTTATGACTACTGCGGCGCTTAAGAAGAATACAGATAGGTTAGCAAAGTTATCAAAAGTAGCAGCTAAAGGCGGCACTGTATTAACTGCAGTTAATATTGGTATTGCCTGCGATCAGATAGCTAGAGCAGACTCTAACGCAAAGAAAAACGAAATATTGGTGGAAACTGCAGCAAGTACAGTCGTTGGTTTAGCTGGCGGGGCCGTTATATCTCTGGTAGTTATGGCTACTCCAGTTGGTTGGATAGGCGCTATCGCTTTAGGGGTTGTCTCTGCCAGTGCTAGTTATGCGTCTGGTAAAGTTGTTGCTGATAAATACAAAGAGTTATATAGCAATATAGACTTAGTTGGTAAGACCAAGGTCGGTGAAGTTTGCAGTTATTAGAAGTTTCTTTTATTACATTTTTTGTTGCAGGTGCTTTGTTAGTTTTTTGGTACCTGATAGTAGGTATTTTGCTTATTGTTATCACGCCGCAAAAAGTAAAGCACTATGCGTATACTAGTGAGCACTATACAGATATTGAGCTTGCTTTAGTTTCTGGATTTCACTTTGGGGCCTTAATACATGGATTAGCTCTTGTTGCCGCAGTTGCATTTCCTAAGTTGGCCAAAAAAAGAAAGCTAACAGATATTCGTAGAGTTTGCCCAAAGTGGTTCATAAGTATTGGGCTAGTGTACTGGACTATTTTAATCTTTATCGTAGTCACTATTTTTGCATCTTTGTTAGCTATGATTTTGTTTTGAATTGATTACGTACGTAAAAGAAGACCGAGCTTATGGCTCGGTCTTCTTTTATGCATGTTTTGCAAACGCATTGGTAAAAGACACGCTGCGTATTTTGTATTGCTGTTGATAAGCAAGAATAAAATCTCGGATAGCGTCATTTACGGGGAAAACACAGTGGACGTCTAGGCCTTCTAAAAACTGATTGTCAGCCATATCCCAGAAGCTTTGAAGCGAATTACAAATGATTGTTCTCATAACAGTGCTCGTCTCGGCTTATTTAAAGTCAGATTAACAACTGTCCTTGGTGTGCAATACGGAGCTAACTAGTTTTTCAATTGCCCAGTATTTTAGGGTGAAGGCTAATTACATCACCTAGATCCATTCGTATTGGTTAAAAACCAATCACTAGCGAGCAGAGTATAGCCAACCAAATGTATATTTAAAAGATAAAATTGGAACAAAAATCAAGCAATGGTTTGCGCATTTCTAAGTTGGGTTTACATGATGACCCGCTAGTCCGGAGTAGGGTTTATGTGTGGCCTTACTCCTCAACAAACTCGTTCCTAAACAAGCTCGATGTGCAGGGTTGAGCGTTAATGAACTAAATCCTGCCCTTTGAGGTTAGTTGGTATAGTGGAACGTTAAGTTTCGCTCCCTGATTTAAGGTTAAGCTATAAATCTAACGCTAAGATTTTGGACTTACGCTGGAAGTTATATAACCCTTGTTTGGCTCCAGGTAAATAGTCGACACTGACTTCGTAAAAACCTTGCTCTCTGAACCAATGCAAACTGTGTGTCGTGAGGACAAAAATCTGATCAATGGTTTCGGATTTAG
Source organism: Vibrio sp. Vb1127 (assembly GCF_033338735.1). Classification (NCBI taxonomy): domain Bacteria; kingdom Pseudomonadati; phylum Pseudomonadota; class Gammaproteobacteria; order Vibrionales; family Vibrionaceae; genus Vibrio; species Vibrio sp. Vb1127. The sequence continues at coordinate 269,817 of NZ_JAWOTF010000003.1, forward strand.
AACGATGTTTCATGTAGTTGAGCAGTAACAAACCTCGGTTTCCATCACGATAGTCAGGGTGAATCGCTACGCAAGCCATCTCAGCTTTACGCTCTTCTGGGTATGGATAAAGGGCAGCACAGCCAATAATCAAGCCGTCTTTTTCGATGATGGTAAATTTTCCAATCTCTTGCTCTAGCTGTTCTCGAGAGCGCCTAACCAGTACACCTTGTTCTTCTAACGGGCGAATGAGGTCTAAGATACCGCCAATATCGTCAATATTAGCTTGCCTCACTTGTTCAGCACTCGCCATAACAACTTGGGTACCGATACCGTCGAAAGAGAACAACTCCTGAATTAAGGCGCCATCTACTTTATAACTGATCAAGTGGCTACGAGGTACTCCGGCACGGCAAGCGGCAATAGAGCCTTTAAGAAAGCGCAGTGTTCCAGTGTTGTAATCTAGGTCAGGAGACGTATTTTCAGAAAGCGTTTTGATGACATGCTCCGCCTCAATTGGTAGTAACTCGGCGACAGCATTGCCGTTGTCATCAATGACACCTTGTTCGGAGCAAAAACCAATCAGCTTATCCGCACCCAGCTTTATCGCTAGTTGGGTGGCGACTTCTTCCGATAATAAATTGAAGCACTCGCCAGTCACAGAGCTAGCAATGGGACCTAGCAGAACAATTGAACCTTGATCAAGAGTGCGATTAATCGCGTCGGTGTCAATGCGGCGAATACGTCCACTATGGCAATAGTCCACACCATCATCAACGCCGAGTGGTTGGGCAATGATGTAGTTTCCGCTAACGACATTGAGCTGGGTACCTGCCATCGGAGTATTGTTGAGGCTCATTGATAGGCGCGCAGTAATCGCAAGCTGAAGTTGTCCGGCAGCTTGCATAACAACAGATAAAGCCGATTCATCCGTAATGCGGATATTTTTGTGGTAAGGCGTAGTGAGGTCTTGTTTTTCTAGCAGCTGATTAATTTGAGGACGTGCACCATACACCACCACGACTTTGATTCCGAGGCTGTGCATGAGTGCGATATCATTAATAATATTGCCAAAATTTTTGTGTGCGACGGCTTCTCCGCCCAGCATGATCACCATGGTTTTTCCGCGGTGAGCATTGACATAAGGTGTTGATTGACGGAATCCTTTTACGAGAGCAGTACTACGAATTTTCACTACAGCCATTCCCTTGTTTAATTATGTTAAAATAATGCCTTTTTATTCATTGAGTGGCAAGGCGAAATTTTGGAATAAAGCACAAACATATTGAGGTAGGTTCTTGGTCCCGTTAAGAGGGAAGGTTACAATGGTGGCGTCTTTCCTCAATACGTGAACCTCATGTCTTCTGCTGTTAATAAGAATGCTGCGATCACTGCTTCAAATCTGTCAAAAACGTCATCTAAATCAATGCTTCGTAAGTGGCTAGAGCGTTCTCTCATGCTTATAGCGATAGTTGGAACCGTTGTCGTGTGCATGCTGTATAGTGATTTGATTACTCGAACCATTAATCCGCCCATTCCCAAATCGACAATTTATGGTCGCTGGGTTGAGCAAGATGTTGCGCCTTATGCTCGTGAAGAATTTGTGTTGAGTGAGCGCGGTGTTACCGTAAATGGTTCTACAGTGGCGACCAGTTTTGAATTCGATGGGGATTCGTTTTCGTATCGAGTGGGTTCAAATGAGCGGCACTTCAATTTTGTGGGTAAGCAGCATGCAGAAATGAAGCTGGATGCCAATGCTCATTATCTACCTGTATTCCGTTTAGAGGGACGTGCAAGGATAGCGGTAAGATAGTCGTTTTTATTATTGTCTTTTAAGCAGAGCTCTCTTGCGTCTGTGAGCCATATGGATGATCACAATTTCATCTCTCAATCAGTAAATTTTACTTCCAAACATAATCCGGACAATTCCGTAATTCTTCCGCTGTTATCATGTTGCATTAACTGAATGAATTTACAACGAGTAAACGGATTGGCTTAGCGTTGAAACATTTTGTCGTTGCTTTTCAATTGCACCGTATGCATTTGTTTGCCATCCTTTTGCTATTCTCTTTTACGGAAAAGACACGTGTTAAAAAAACTCCTTCCTATTATCTCTTTGAGCCTACTCTTTGGCTGTGCTCAACAAAATGATCGTGCTCAGCAATATCTTGATGGTGAGTTTCCTCAGATCCTCAATCAAGTGGATGTGGTTGAGTCTAACAAACCACGCGATTTTACTGAATTTAACAAGCAAGCTGAGCAAGTGGTGATAAAGTCACCATCCATGGCGAAGATATACCAACCGCTATATCAACGATTAAGTGAGTGGGCGCAACAGAGCGGAGATACCAGTGCGTTGAGTGCGTTTGGCATTCAAGCCGCGCAATTGGGTGGTGGTGATAAAAAAGGTAATGTGCTGTTTACCGGATACTTTTCTCCCGTGATGGAGCTGCGTCATACACCAAACGACATTTTTAAGTACCCAGTTTATGGCAAGCCAAACTGCTCATCAGATTGTCCGACTCGTGCGGAGATCTACAACGGGGCATTAGATGGCCAAGGTTTAGTGCTAGGTTATGCGCCTAACCGTATTGACCCGTTTATGATGGAAGTGCAGGGCAGTGGCTATGTGCATTTTGAAGATGATGATACGTTGGAGTACTTCGCGTACGCAGGGAAAAATAATAAAGCTTACGTTAGTATTGGCCGCATTTTGATTGAACGTGGTGAAGTGCCGCGTGAAAAAATGTCTCTCAAAGCGATTAAAGAGTGGGTAATGGACAACGACGACGCAACAGTACGCGAGTTGTTGGAGCAAAACCCTTCTTACGTCTTCTTTGCGCCAAAAGCGGAAGCGCCAGTAACGGGATCGGCTGGTATTCCTTTGTTACCAATGGCCGCGGTCGCGGGTGACCGTTCTATCTTACCAATGGGCACACCAATCTTGGCGGAAGTACCATTGCTGAATGCGGATGGTACGTGGAGCGGTGCTCATCAACTGCGAATGCTGATCGTTTTAGACACTGGTGGTGCGGTAAAACAGAACCATTTGGATCTGTATCATGGCATTGGTGCGAGAGCAGGAACGGAAGCAGGGCACTACAAGCATTTTGGTCGAGTTTGGAAACTTGGGCTGGAAAACTCACCAACTCAAGCGCCTTGGGCTTTGCCGCCAGAAAAGCTACAATAGCGACCCAAGAAAGAGGAACCGCCTCTTATCTAGACATTTCATCAAAGAGTGCGTATAAATCGCACTCTTTGTTTTTCTATCGATCATCTGGACTTCAATATGCGTGAACTCGATACCCCAGCATCTGACAGCTACAATCAACGCTTTGGCGGCACTCGTCGTCTTTATGGCAACAGTGAAGTGGACATTCTTCGCGCTGCACACGTTTGTGTTATTGGTATTGGTGGCGTGGGTTCATGGGCGGTCGAAGCGCTGGCCCGTACTGGGATCGGTGAGTTGACTCTGATTGATATGGACGATGTTTGTGTCACGAACATTAACCGCCAAATTCATGCGATGACGGGCACCGTTGGCCAAAGCAAGATTGAAGTGATGGCCGAGCGTGTCAAATTGATCAACCCAGAGTGTAAAGTCAATCTGATTGATGATTTCATCACGCCAGACAATCAACATGAGTACTTAAGCAAAGAGTTTGATTACGTGCTAGATGCGATTGACAGCGTAAAAGCGAAGGCGTCTTTGTTGGCGTATTGCCGCAGCAACAAGGTCAAAGTGATCACCACGGGGGGCGCTGGTGGTCAGGTTGACCCAACGCAGATCATGGTCGCTGACTTAACGAAAACGATCCAAGATCCTCTAGCGAAGAAAATCAAAGACACCTTGCGTCGTCATCATAACTTCCCTAAGAATCCGGCTCGTAAGTTTGGTATTGATTGCGTGTTTTCAACCGAGCAGCTGAAGTATCCTCAAGCAGACGGTTCAGTGTGTGGTGTGAAGTCGACAGCGGAAGGTCCAAAACGTATGGATTGCGCTAGCGGTTTTGGTGCGGCGACTGTCGTAACTGCAACGTTTGGCTTTGTCGCGGTATCGCGAATCGTTGAGAAGTTGATTTCAAAATATAAGCAGTAAACTAGAAGAAGAGCGCATCATGACAGATTTTCCCGTTTCTCCATTTGGTACAGATATCACCAGCGAAGACATTGTAGCGACTATGCAGCAATTTAAAGGCTGGGAAGATCGTTACCGTCAGGTTATTCAGTGGGGTAAAAAGCTGCCAAAAATGCCAGAAGAGCTGAAATCAGAACAAGTTACCGTTTCGGGTTGTGAAAGCTTGGTGTGGTTAGTGAGCAAAGAGCAAGATGGCGTTTGGCATTTTTGTGCGGACTCCGATGCGCGTATCGTCCGTGGATTGATTGCCTTGGTAATGGCAGCTTATGACGGTAAAACGGCCGATCAAATTCAAGCGTTTGATATTGATGCTTATTTTGATCAACTGGGGCTTGTCTCCCATTTAAGCCCGTCACGTGGTAATGGCTTGAAAGCTATTGTAGAGCAGATTAAGCAAACCGCCGTGTAACGAGTCATTTTCCCAATTCTTAAAAAACGCCGAATAACCTAGCTGTTTGGCGTTTTTTGTATCTGAGTTGAGACATTTTTTGCATATGGATAAAAAGTATGCAAATAGTCGACTATTTTAGTGTTAATTAACCTTTCTATTGATCCTGGTTCATTATATTGCCCACTTGGTTTTTATAAACTCAATTGTATTTAAAATTTGTCTATATTAGATAGTAGACATATGCCTCATTCGCTCCTGTTCCCCAATGCTGACACGCATTTGGAGGCGATTGGGATATTTAGGTACAAACGCTAGGAACCTCCCTATATGCAATTCACCTTGGAACATGCGCAAGACGTGTTATCCGGAATGCCAGACCCCACTTTTATTCTGAGTGAAGATGGTATCTATATTGATGTTTTTGGAGGAACAGATAAAAAAGCCTATCACGATGGAAGCAATTTGATAGGTAAGACACTTCACAGCGTACTTGAAAAAGAGCAAGCCGACTGGTTTATCGAGCAGATCAGTCGATCACTGAAACAAGACAGTATTGTGACGATCGAGTACAAGATGTGCGCCGACAGCATTCAGGGAATAGATGCTAACAGTGGGCCAAGAGGCGACCTATACTACGAAGGCAAGATCTGCCCACTCGCTATAAAATACCGAGGTCGTCGCGTTGTCCTTATTCTTACACGCAACATCTCCAATCGCCACCGAGTTGAAACCCTTCTTCGCCATCAAAGCCAAATTGATGCTCTTACCAACATCTACAATCGACGTGTCTTTTTCGAAAAGCTCACAGAAGAGGTCATTAAAGCTCAAGAGCCGAACTATCACTCCGCGTTGTTATTGTTTGATTTGGACTTTTTTAAAGTCATCAATGATAAACGTGGTCATGATGCGGGGGATTATGTCTTAGAGACCTTAGCTGATTTGGTTTCTCACTTACTCGTCAAAGACGAAATTTTTGCAAGAGTCGGAGGGGAGGAGTTTGCGATTATTTTGCCAGAAACTTCTCTGTCGGCGGCGAAAGAGGTAGGAGAGGAAGTACGTTCCCACATTCAAAATTGTCAGTTCGAATTTGAAAAGATTGAAATTCCGGTCACGGTGAGTGTAGGCGTGGTGGAAATAGGCAGAAATGAAACCACCAAACGTTTGTATGCGCATGCAGATAAAGCGCTTTATGCTGCGAAAAGAAATGGCAGAAATTGCGTGGCGACTCTGGATAGGCAGATGGAGTAACCTTGTTGGTTACTCCAAATCAAACCGTTGGCGTTATAGCATGTCGACGGCTTTTTCTACGGCGGCGATGAGTCTATCCACATCTTCAGCCGTGTTATAAATACCAAAAGAGACGCGTACCGTGCCTTTCACATTTAGCGCATCCATCAATGGGTGAGCGCAGTGGTGTCCTGCTCGTACCGCAATGCCTTGTTGATCGAGCAGCGTCGCAATATCTTGGTGATGAACGCCGTCCATGACGAACGTCAGTACAGAGGCATTCGGTTGATAGCCTAGAATATGAATGTCATCCAAAGCGCTTAGTGCTTGGTAGGCCTTATCCTGAAGCGCATGGAGATGATCCTCTACTTCGTGATGGTCAAAACCTTGGTACCACTCAATGGCTTTCGCTAGAGCAATTGCGCCCGCAACGTTTGGTGTGCCCGCTTCAAATTTACCAGGAAGTGCAGAAAACGTCGTTTTTTCGAAAGAAACGCGTTCAACCATTTTACCGCCGCCGTGCCATGGTGGCATGGCTTCCAAAAGTTCAAGCTTGCCGTATAAAACCCCAATGCCTGCTGGTGCATAAAGTTTGTGACCTGAGAAAACGTAGAAATCGATATCTGATGCCGATAAATCAAGTTGCTCATGTACGATGCCTTGCGCGCCATCAACTACAATAACCGCGCCAACGTTGTGCGCCAGTTCAGTGATTTTTTCTATAGGTTGGCGTGTGCCTGTTACGTTGGTTATTTGCGCGCAAGCAACAATTTTACAGCGGTCAGACAGAAGCGCCTCAAATGCACTGATGTCGAACTGGCAATCTGATGTCATCGGAACTTTAATGACTTTAGCACCCGTTTGCTCTGCCACGATTTGCCAGGGCACGATGTTGGCGTGGTGCTCCATCTCGCTAATCAAGATCTCATCACCTGGTTGTAACGTGCTACGGGCGTAGGTTTGAGCAATTAAGTTCAGTGCTTCGGTTGCGCCCCGTGTCCAAATGATCTCTTTAGAGCTGTTTGCACCAATAAAGCTTGCCACTCGTTCTCGTGCCGCTTCAAATTGGCTGGTGGCATTAGCCGTTAAACTATGGCTGCCACGGTGAACATTGGCATTTTGCGCACTGTAGTAATGACTGATGACATTAATCACACATTGCGGTTTTTGCGTTGTCGCTGCGCTATCTAGATACACTAAGGGCGTATCGTTGACGGATTGGTTTAGAGCAGGAAATTGCTCGCGTACAGCATTTACGTCAAACATTATTCTTCACCAAGCTTGTGGTAGTGCAGAGTAGGCAGAGGGATCATTGGTTCAGCAACTGACCATGCGTGTTTTTTACCTGAGAGTTGAATGATTACTTCCATCGCGAACTCTAAAGCTGTACCCGGACCTTGACTGGTGATCAGGTTGTGGTTGATATCAAAGGTCACGCGTTTGCTGCGCCACTTCTCTTCCGGGATATGTGACTGAAAGCTCGGGTGACAGGTCATCAGTGATTGTGGGAAAAGATCATGGTGTTGCAATACCAACGCCGGTGCTGCGCAGATAGCAGCGACCAATTTTCCCTCGTAGATGTGCTGCTTAAGGATTTCTATCATCACCGTGCTATCACGAAAAATTTCTGCACCACCAACACCACCAGAAAGCGCTATGGCGTCAAACTCATCATCAGCGATATCGACTAGCTTACAATCGGCAGTTAGTGTGACTCCGCGAGAAGCTTTCATCGTCAATGAGCCATCAAAAGCAGCACTCGCTACTGTAACGTCATAACCCGCGCGAACCATCATGTCGATAACGGTGACGGCTTCCATTTCTTCGGTGCCTGGAGCTATTGGCACTAAGATTTTCTTACTCATTGTTCTGTCCAGCTTTGTTCTATTTGTTTGATGCGTTGGTAAAGTTTTAAATTCTCAGGCGTATTGATACGATGTTTCTCGGCAGCCTTTAACAAGTATCCGGTTATAAAATCAATTTCCGTTCGACGTTGATGGAATACGTCTTGCCTCATTGAAGAATAGTTCTCAGCTGTGGCGTTCACCACTTGCATTACCGTATCGAAAAGAGAGCGAAACTCGATAGCAATACCTTCTTTACTCATTACTTCAACCAGTTCTTGAGTGATGCTTTCGAGTTGTATCTTAAACTCGGGCTGCGCAAGCTCACCATTCTTACACTGGTGAATCGCAGTCAGTGGGTTAATCGCGCAGTTAATTGCTAACTTAGTCCATAACGCAGATTGGATGTGTGGATTCCAAATGACCTCTGGAAGAGCATGATGCATAACATCTTGCAGAAAAGCGCACTGCATTCCTTTGTCATTATAACCACCCGCTTGCGTTGTTCCGTGACCGGTATGCAATACGTGTTGGTTATCTGGTTTGTATGCGCCGTGCGTCGTTGTTGCGAGCACTATCGGATTGTTTGGCACAACCTTCTCCAAGGCAGAGGCAGTACCCATACCATTGTGCATCAGCATGATAATCGTGTCTGTATTGATATGAGGGAGCAAAGGCTGAATGGCGTCTTCCACTTGCCAAGCTTTTACCGTGATCAAAATGAGATCTGCTTTATTTACGGAGGAAATATCTTGATTACTGAATACGATTGCGGGTGTGTCATCCAACTGAAGTGATTGTTGGCTTTCAGAACTTCTTCCCCACAATGAAACATTGTGCCCGGCAAGCTTAAATTTTGTTGCCCAGAGTGAGCCCACCGCACCTGGACCGAGGATAAGGATATTCACCAAACGCTCTCATTAAAAAGGTTTGCTGCAAGGATAATGAGGGAAAAAAGGAAAGCAAATAAAAATGGCGCCGAAAGGCGCCATTTTTGAGCAAACTTAGTGGTTCAATTAGAACTTGTAAGTTACAGCAAGGTAGTGGCCAAAGCCAGTTGACTTGAACCCATCAGTATCTTTGATACCGTACACGTCTTTGTAACCTTTTAGACCGTAACCCACTGCGAAGCGGTCTGAGTGCCAGTAGATACCGTTGAACATTGCACCACCGTTTGACGCGGTTGAACCAAACTTGTTACCAGCATCATCATCCATACCGAATTGGTAATCGATGTAGCCTTGGTAAGAAATGAATGAACCGTTCTCGAAGAAGTAGAATGGTTTGAACCAGTTAGTCGAGATTTGGAAACCGTTCCAATCCTTTTTGTTGCCGTCGTAAGTGCCGTATAGGTTAACACCAACTTTACCAAACCAAGGAACCATTACGTCAGAACCTAGACCGATTTTTTGAGAGTTAACACCAGAGTTACCACCCCACTCGATTAGAGTTGCAACGTATAGCTCTTGAACTGGACCGAAAGATAGGTCTTTACCAGTTACCGCATCTAGAGACATACGTGGAGCGAATTTCATAAAGATCTTCTCTGCGCCAGCTTTGTCGCTACCTGGATCAGAAGTTAGGTTGAATACATCAACGTAGCCGTAAAGGTCGAAGATACCAGAGCGGCCGCCGAATTCCATTTCTAGGTAGTCGTGTGAAGACTCACCTGGAAGTTCGTCAAATGCACCCATTAGGTTAAATTGCATCCACTTGTAATCGTTTTTGTGAATATCGCCGTCAGAGTAATCTGCCGCCATAACTGGAGCTGAAGTAGCCGCTAGAAGGCTAAGAGCTAAAAGTGATTTACGCATAAGGGGACTCTCTATGTTTGTAATGATTCAGAACACGCAATCTGTGCTGCGCTTTCCAATTGGCGGGAATAATAGCGATAAAAATCCCAAATGAAAGTGATAAAGGGTGCAAAATGAAACGTTTTTGGTGAGTTGCATCACGAAATTATCTTTATTTACGGAACTTTTTGTTTGTTGCATTTTATTGCAATAAATGTGTGATTTGGATCGTTTGCGTGAGCGATTTTATGACTTTTTAAGCCAGTCGATTAACCAACATAAATCGTTAGTGATCGGAGTGATAAGGGATTCGTATGTATCCGTGAATCAAAGAGGACGTTTGAATGAAAGAAGTCATGTTATTCCCACTCACTTCAGTTGTACTCCCTGAAGGTAAAATGAATCTGCGCATTTTTGAGCCACGATATAAGCGAATGGTAAAGGAATGCAGCCTACAAAATGTGGGTTTTGGAGTTTGCCTAGTAGGAAGTGAAGGTGACCCTAAAGACGTGGGTAACGTTTCATCTATCGGAACTTTGGTCAGGATTGTTGATTTTGAAACACTCAGTGATGGTCTTCTTGGTATTACAGTCGCTGGTGAGAAACGCTTTGTTGTCAAACGAGTTCGTGCAGATGCGGACGGCTTACGCCATGCAGAGGTCGAATGGTTAGACAATTGGCAACATCCAGACAACTCACCAGATTTCTTCTATTTAAGCCAGCAGTTATCCCATGTTTATGAAGAGTTTCCTCAACTTGGAAACCTCTACCAGCATCGTTTTTACGATGACTCAGCTTGGGTGACCCAGCGCTGGCTTGAATTACTTCCTTTAGACTGCAATCTGTTCGAACAGCTCGTTGGCGCAGAGAACTGCATTCCTGCGTTGCAATTTCTGACAGAAGCCATAGAAGCCCCGACTAACAAAGAGGCAAGGATATGAAAGGATTTGGCAGAGCTGCGCTAACTATGGTGGCGGCATTAGGACTGGCGGCGTGTGGCTCCGACAGTGACACTATCGAGTATTCCAATTTACAAGCAGTGCACGCGTCTTCTGATGCGCCGCTTGCAAATGTGTGGATCAACGATAAACCATCATTAACGAATGTTGATTATGGTGTGGGATCTGGCTACGTTAAATTGCGAGAGGGGATGAATTCGATTCAGGTCGATGTTCAGCTCCCAGGTAATGAAACCGCGACCGTAATACCTAAAACAGAACTAGATCTTGATTCCGACCTCAATTATAACGTGTTCGTTGTTGGCGATGCCGATGGTTCGCCAAACCCAGTTGAGCCTTTAGTTGTGACTCGCAGCGCCGATTCAATGGCTGATGCCAATAGTCTAGATGTTCAAGTTGTTCATGCAGCTTCAGGCGTTCCTGCTGTTGATCTTTATGTCACTGAGCCAGGTGTTGCTCTTGCTAGCGCGACTCCAATAACTAACCTTGCTTACAAAGCTTCTACCGACGTATTGAACATCCCAGCTGGTGAGTATCAAGTTCGACTTGCCGTAGGAGACAGCGTTGCTTTTGACTCCGGCACAGTACCTCTTGCGGCTAATTCCAACTTGACGATTGCCGCTATCGGCACAGGAGATTCGAATAGCACGTCACCTGTCAAACTCTTGGTGTTGGACGGTTCGGGCTCTTCTATAATTGAAGATATGGGCAGCCAAGCTGAAGTAAGAGTCGGACACCTTGTCGATGGAGCGCCAGTCGTCGATGTTAACGTTAACGGGGCGGCCTTCGCTCCTCTTGCCGACTTAGCGTTCAAAGAGATTCGTGGTTATTTGGATCTTGCTGCTGGCGCTTACGATATTGACGTTTACGTGGATGGCACAACAACCAATCCGATCATAGATGTTGACGGGTTAATGGTTGCAGGTGGAATGGATTACAGTGTTTATGCAGTCGGTGTTGTTAGCCCAGCGATTGATATCGAAGCTCTGGTTGTTGAAGATATGAGACGCGCTGTGGCGACTAGCGCGACATTGAATGTGACACACGCTGCGGCTAATCCTATAGCGGAAATGGTGGATATTTACCTCACTACGAGTGCAGGAATAGATGGAAGTGATCCAACTATTGCTAATTTTGCGTATAAAAATAGCGTACAAGGATTATATGTCGCTGAAGGTACATATTATGTAACGGTAACAGTGGCTGGTAACCCAAGTATTGTTGCGGTTGACTCAGCACCAGTCAATGTAATGAACGGTGTTGTGTACCAAGTCGTTGCCATTGATGATGGGAACAACGGTGGTTTCAACTTGTTGGTCGATGACGTGACCGATTAGGACGAATGGGAGGAGGAGACTCCTCCCACAAATTAAGGCCGATTATGATGAGTGATAGCCCGAAAAAACTGGGGCGCAGTGATTGGAACGATTACATGGATAAAGTGAAGGCTCGAGACAAAGATGCGTTCGCTTTTGTATTCCGTTTTTACGCACCCAAGCTGAAGCAATTCGCTTACAAACATGTTGGTAATGAGCAAGTTGCTATGGAGATGGTGCAAGAGACCATGGCGACAGTTTGGCAGAAAGCGCACCTCTATGATGGTGAAAAGAGCGCGTTATCGACTTGGATATATACCATAATCCGAAACCTTTGTTTTGATTTGCTGAGAAAACAGAAAGGTAAGGAATTACACATTCATTCTGATGACATTTGGCCGTCAGAGTATTATCCACCTGATCTTGTTGATCACTATTCACCAGAACAAGATATGTTGAAAGAACAGGTGGTTAAGTTTTTAGATATATTACCGAAAAACCAGAGAGATGTTTTACAAGCGGTATATCTTGAAGAGCTACCTCATCAACAGGTCGCGGAATTATTTGATATACCCCTCGGTACTGTAAAATCCAGGCTGAGGCTTGCAGTAGAAAAGCTAAGGCATTCAATGCATACGGAGCAACTATGAACAAACACCCAGATAACAGCTTGTTAGAAGCATACGCTTCGGGAAGCATTGATGCGGTTTCTGGTCTTGTGGTCGCAACCCATTTAGAAATATGCACCAAGTGCCGAGCTTATGTGAACCAAGTCGAAGCAAGTCAAGCGAACATCGTAAGTGACATACCTTCTGAGTATGTTTCTGAATTTGACGACATGTTTAATGACATCATCAATGCGGAGCCAGCGACTGATAATATCGTGATCCGCGACTCTGCTGCTGTTAATGTCGCAGGAAAAAGTTTCGCTCTTCCTAAAACTCTAGCGCGTTTCTCTGACCTCGTAGGGTCATGGAGAAGTTACGGAGGCAAGGTTTTTAGTGCTCAGATTGACCTAGGGGAAGACGCTCGTGTCAGCTTAATGTACATCGGGGAAGATGTGCAAATTCCTCAACATACGCACAAAGGCCTGGAGTCTACATTGATCCTACATGGTGGATTTAGTGACGAGGATGGCCAATATGAAGAGGGCGATTTGATGATTAGAGACGCATCAGTGAAGCACAGCCCTTACACTAAGGCCGGAGAAGACTGCTTGTGTTTAACCGTATTGACTGAGCCGATGATCTTTACTCAAGGCGTGGCACGTATATTTAATATGTTTGGTAAAGGGTTATACCCATAGACCTCTTATCTTATATCTCGCAAAACAAAAACCACCGAATTCGGTGGTTTTTTATATGTTTCGTTAATGCTTGTGACGTGCTTTTTCCAATAGAGCATCAAAGTAATGTCGTAGCGAGTACAACATAATCAAGCTTGGCACGACCATGACAGCGGTAAGCACGAAGAATGTGCTCCAATCATTGAGATAATCCACTAGCTCGCCACTGAAAGAAGCAAGAGTCGTCCGTCCGAAGTTTCCTAGAGAGGCAAGCAACGCATACTGAGTTGCCGAAAATGCTTGCCCGGTTAGAATCGTCAAAAATGAAACAAAAGCGACAGTTGAGAAAGCAGTCGTAAAGTTATCGACAATAATCGTGGCTAAGTACAAGTGCTCGTTTGGGCCTACCGAAGCAATCCAAGCAAACATCAAGTTACTGGCAGACATCGCAATACCGCCGATCATTAATCCACGTACAATACCAAACCTAACGTTGAACATGCTTCCGACAAAAGTAAAGAAGATGGTGGCTCCCCAACCGATCAGTTTGGAGTAATAGCCAATTTGTTCATTGCTAAAACCAATATCTTTATAGAACGCGATCGACATCCTGCCCAAAAACGCTTCGCCAATTTTAAATAGGAAAACGAACAGCAACAGAGTAATCGCGACACGGACGCCATTGCGATTAAAGAAATCAAGGAAAGGTTCTACAACAGTCACGGTAAACCAAGCTACGACTTTTGAACCAACCACTTCTTTGTGGCGTTGTTCTGCGGCAGACTGAAGTTGTTCGCGTTGAGTCTTCGGTTCACCGACTAAAATCGTAAAGACCATTAGAATGCCGACTATCACCGCCATCCCGTAGTACACACCATTCCAACCGACACTGTCAGCATTAACAAACGCTAAATAACCCGGTAGTGAATAACCTGTCCACCAGCCAATGACCGCCATTGCAGAAGCTTGAGGCAGTTTAGACTCTTCTGACTTTGGGAAAGTATCAATACGAAAAGCATCAATTGCGATGTCTTGTGTCGCTGAAGCCGTTGCAATGCACAAGGCGAGTAGTGACGCAAACACCAAGTTTTCCGCTGGATTAACGCCGGCAATAAATAGGGTAGCGACGAGTACGATACTTTGGCAAAAGAAAATCCAGCTACGTCTTTGCCCCAGCAGTCTAAAGAGGACTGGCAGCTTCACGCGGTCAACCAGAGGTGCCCACAGAAAGTTGATCGCATAGACCGCAAAAACGCTACCAAAATAGCCAATTGCGGAGAGGGTCAAGCCGGCATCTTTTAGCCAACCTGACATGTTTGAACCGATAAGAACCCACGGAAAGCCGCTAGAGCAGCCCAGCATGAAAACCCACATGAGTCGTTTATCGAGGTAACTTTTTACCGTTTCCAACCAAGTGATGGAAGGTAATGAAGACATAAATCAATCCAATAAAATGAAGCCGTTGAAAGAGAAAGCCCTTCGATTATTCAAAGGGCTTATCGTTTTGGCTATTTAAGTAGTGTAGCTTTGGTGATGACGATTTGCGTCTCTGGTACATCACGCATTCGGCCTACTGTCGTGGTCGGCTGCTGAGCCATTTTCTGGATAACGTCGAACCCCTCAGTAACCTCACCAAATACAGCATAACCTGGTGGTCGAGCGCCATAGTTGAGAAAGTCATTGTCGACTAAGTTGACGAAAAACTGACGAGTTGCAGAGTTTGGTGCATTAGTTCGTGCCATGGCGATGGTAGCACGGTCATTGTTTAGACCATTATTTCCTTCGTTTTTGATTGGCGCGTATGTTTTCACCATTTGCATATCTTGGTTAAAGCCACCACCTTGCGCCATAAAACCTGGAATAACGCGGTGAAAAATAGTGCCTTCATAGCTACCGTCTTCTACATATTTCAGGAAGTTCGCTACCGTAATCGGCGCTTTCTCTTCATTCAGTTCGACAGTAAATGAACCTAACGTTGTTTCAAACGCCACTTTTGGTCCGGCCCAAACGCTGCAGCTGAGTAGCGCGAGAGAAAGAATTGCCTTGCGTAACATTAGAAACGCTCCTGCATGTATTGACGAAGCTCAGGATCATTGGCAATTTCTTTAAGTGTTAATGTCACTACATCATTCAGTGTCTCTTCAATATCGGCATCAGAAGCACTCAATGTGCCAGATCGCTTTGCTGTACCTGTATAAGTTTTGACTAGCTTGCCCTCAGGTGTCTCTGCTGTGATTTCCAGCACAACTTTAGCATCCATCTCGTTTTCCATCACCGAATGCTTCACGTTGACCAACGCTTCTTGAACGCTCAATTCAATCGCGTTGTTGCTGTTTAGATCCGCATGGAAACCTTGAGATGAGAATTGCTTCTCTAATGCTTCTTCTAACGCAATACGTAAATTCTGTTTAGCATGAAGAGGAAGAATGTTCGAACGGCCGTTATCCACCAACGCCACGTACTGCGCTGCACGTACATCTTTGCTGGTCAAACTGTAAGTCTTGCCTTGAACAATTGGATTGGTGCTCAATGTGCTTTCTGGCATCAGGTTCAGCTGAGGTTGTTGAGGGGCTGAACACGCAGCAAGCAACGCAACCGAAGCCGCAAGTACCAATTTTCTCATTTTATTATTCCTTTTAACTATTTTGCTAAAGCTTATATTGCGCTTAATTTAGCAGGATTTTTTGTAGCCTGTAAAATCACAAACTTATTGTTGGAAGCGATAAGTTTCACATTTTTATCGCCAAACAGACGTTTGAGTTTTGCGTCGTACCCGAGGTGACGATTTCCGATAACCAGTAAACGGCCATTTTCACTTAATACTTGTTTAGCATCGCAGAACATTTGCCAAGCAATATGATCGGTGATTGCCTGTTGTTGATGAAACGGTGGATTACACATAACCATAGAGCTGCTGCTGTGTTTAAAACCCTCCAAGCAATTGTTCGCTATGCACTGTATGTCTCTATTTTCACCAAGGTTGTCGCGTAGGTTCTGTTTTGCTGATTCAAGCGCCATAAAACTTTCATCAACACATGTTAGCCGAGCATTTGGATTCAACTGACCAAATTTAACAGACAGAACACCATTGCCGCAGCCGAGGTCGATGACATTGTCTATCGAAGGGTCTTGAGGCAGGTGCTGCAGCATAAAGCGTGCACCTAAATCTAAACTTTCTCCTGAATAGACATTTGGCATGTTCTTGAGTTCGATATCTTCGCCATCAACGCGCCAAGTCGTGAAAGGCATTACTTCAATCGGAGGCTCAACTGTTGCTTGAGAAAACACCAATCTGTGCTTTTTCCAGGCCAAAGATGTTTTTGTTTCGCCTAAGTATTTTTCAAACAGTTTTAGCGTCGAAGTATGAATGTCTTTCGCTTTATTGACTGCAATGACGGGGCAGGAAGCCGGTAGCGCCTTTCTTAATTGGCTTAGTATCCACACTAGATGGCGGTTACTTTTGGGCAGTTGCAGCAAGACGAGATCAATATTGGCAGGAACGAGGTCCATCGTGGTGGCAAACGCTACTTTATTGCACTGGTTTTGCTCGAGATTTTGCTGTGCACCTTTATGTGAGATGAATGAATCACTCATTAGCGTTACATGGTGCTTTTCCGAAAACCAGCAGGAGAGGGCACCAAAGCTGTCATTAATCACGAGGATGTTTTGATTGTCTGGCAAAGCAAGCTCTTCAACATGATTAATAAGATACTCATCACCGGCATCCCACGCTTGTAGCGTTTCGTTACTACGTTTTGGGAAACGATGAAGTGTTAAGCTTCGCTCGTGAAGGTTCAGTTCGGTTTTCATAGCTAAATGTAAGTTGATTTAGAAATTAAGTGTTATTGTCGCAAATGATGACGTGTCGAGATACAAAAAGCTGTCAAATTTTACGAGTTCAGTTATGGCTGCTCTCTAGGCATGTTCATGGAGTCGAGCGCTTTGAGACAATATGTCTACAAAGTGCGTCAATAGTGAGAGTGATGTTTGAGTGATGCATGTCTGCTTTACTTAGGTATATACTTATGGAATTCGCATCAATGAGGAACGAATATGATCCAAGAAATCATAGAGAAGAAACTACACAGTGAGCTGCAACCCAGCTATCTCAAAGTCATTAATGAGAGCTACATGCATAATGTGCCACCAGGCTCAGAGAGTCATTTCAAAGTGATTGTTGTGAGTGATTCGTTCGCGGGACAGCGTTTGATTGGGCGCCATCGTCAAGTTCATCAAATTTTGGCAAATGAACTGGATAACCACATTCATGCATTAGCTATTCATACATACACTGATGAAGAGTGGAAGCGTGAACAAGATGGCGCCCCTGATAGCCCGATGTGTATGGGTGGCGGTCACTAAAAACGCAAGATATAAAGGTGCAGAGAAAGGTGGCTTAAGGCCATCTTTTTTCGTTTTACATTCTTTAGGGACGTTAACGTGGCACAAATTCTGGTTAAAAAATGTGTTAACAGTGTTTCAACAAATGAATGGAAATTGCAGAATATTTCAGGCGATGAATATCACTTTTCCATAAGATATGTATGGAATATGGCATTTGTGCGATGGGTCAAAGTTATGACTATTCTTTGACCTTTTAGACCTGATTCTACCGAAATAACCCCTCTATTCTAATGATTGATCATGGCATCAAGTTCCTAAAAAATGCTAGACTACGGCACCTGATAAATCTCGCGTATTCCTTGTGACGAGATTTTTAATAGGATGTTGCGATTTTGATGTTTAAAACAACATCAAAACCGGACACTGATGTCGTGTCTAAAAGTTACGCAATCAAAAGAATCTTTTTCCCGATAAAAGTAGTGCAAGTGCGTATGATTACAATAAAGAAGGGCTTGGATCTTCCTATCGCAGGAACTCCATCCCAGGTGATTAATGATGGTAAGACCATCAAAAAAGTCGCCTTGCTTGGCGAAGAGTACGTTGGCATGCGACCTACCATGCATGTCCGCGTTGGTGATGAAGTGAAAAAAGCGCAAGTTCTTTTTGAAGATAAAAAGAACCCAGGCGTGAAATTTACTGCACCAGCAGCCGGTAAAGTGATCGAAGTTAACCGTGGCGCTAAACGTGTCCTTCAATCTGTAGTGATTGAAGTGGCAGGTGAAGAGCAGGTGACATTTGATAAGTTCGAAGCCGCTCAACTTTCAGGTCTAGATCGTGAAGTGATCAAGACTCAGTTGGTTGACTCTGGCTTATGGACCGCTTTACGTACTCGTCCGTTTAGCAAGGTTCCTGCAATCGAGTCTTCTACTAAGGCTATTTTCGTAACTGCAATGGATACTAATCCACTAGCAGCTAAGCCTGAGTTGATCATTAATGAGCAACAAGAAGCATTCATTGCTGGTCTAGACATTCTTTCAGCCCTGACAGAAGGCAAGGTTTACGTATGTAAATCTGGCACTAGCTTGCCACGCTCTTCACAGTCTAACGTAGAAGAACACGTCTTCGATGGCCCTCACCCAGCAGGTCTTGCTGGCACCCACATGCATTTCCTATACCCAGTAAATGCAGAGAATGTGGCATGGAGCATCAACTACCAAGACGTTATCGCGTTCGGTAAGCTGTTCCTAACTGGTGAGCTATGCACAGATCGTGTTGTATCTCTAGCTGGCCCAGTTGTGAATAACCCTCGTCTAGTTCGTACCGTAATGGGTGCAAGCTTAGATGACCTAACAGATAACGAGCTGATGCCTGGCGAAGTTCGTGTGATCTCTGGTTCAGTACTAACAGGTACACATGCAACTGGTCCACACGCATACCTTGGCCGTTACCATCAACAGGTTTCTGTATTACGTGAAGGCCGTGAAAAAGAACTATTTGGCTGGGCAATGCCTGGTAAGAATAAGTTCTCGGTAACTCGCTCTTTCCTTGGTCACGTATTCAAAGGTCAGTTGTTCAATATGACAACG
Source organism: Vibrio sp. Vb1127 (assembly GCF_033338735.1). NCBI lineage: Bacteria > Pseudomonadati > Pseudomonadota > Gammaproteobacteria > Vibrionales > Vibrionaceae > Vibrio > Vibrio sp. Vb1127. Next base: position 288,679 of record NZ_JAWOTF010000003.1, read on the forward strand.
ACGACCAATGGTAGTGATCGTTCAATGGTTCCAATTGGCAACTACGAACGCGTAATGCCTCTAGATATGGAGCCTACTTTGCTGCTTCGTGACCTATGTGCCGGCGACACAGACAGTGCTCAAGCACTGGGTGCGCTTGAACTGGATGAAGAAGATCTAGCATTGTGTACCTTTGTATGTCCAGGTAAGTACGAGTACGGTACGTTACTTCGTGAATGCCTAGATACTATCGAGAAGGAAGGGTAATTTTCATGGCTCTTAAAAAGTTTCTTGAAGACATCGAGCATCATTTTGAGCCTGGTGGCAAACACGAAAAATGGTTTGCCCTGTACGAAGCTGTAGCAACAGTTTTTTACACGCCAGGTATCGTAACAAATAAAAGCTCGCACGTTCGTGATAGCGTTGACCTAAAACGTATCATGATCATGGTTTGGTTTGCGGTATTCCCAGCAATGTTCTGGGGTATGTACAACGCAGGTGGCCAAGCTATTGCAGCACTTAACCACATGTACGCTGGTGACCAACTAGCGACAGTTATCGCAGGTAACTGGCACTACTGGCTAACAGAAATGCTTGGCGGCACTATCGGTGCGGAAGCGGGTGTTGGCAGTAAGATGCTACTAGGTGCGACTTACTTCCTGCCAATCTACGCAACAGTATTTATTGTTGGTGGCTTCTGGGAAGTGTTGTTCTGTATGGTGCGTAAGCACGAAGTTAACGAAGGTTTCTTTGTAACTTCTATCTTATTCGCACTTATCGTTCCACCAACGCTACCTCTATGGCAAGCGGCGCTAGGTATCACATTTGGTGTTGTTGTAGCAAAAGAGATCTTCGGTGGTACAGGTCGTAACTTCCTTAACCCTGCACTTGCAGGTCGTGCATTTCTATTCTTCGCTTACCCAGCGCAAATTTCGGGTGACGTAGTATGGACTGCAGCTGACGGCTTCTCTGGTGCAACTGCTCTTAGCCAATGGGCTCAAGGTGGTAACGGTGCTCTAGTTAACACAGTAACTGGCGCTCCTATCACTTGGATGGACGCGTTCATCGGTAACATCCCTGGTTCAATTGGTGAAGTATCGACTCTAGCTCTAATGATCGGTGCAGCGATGATCGTTTACATGCGAATCGCTTCATGGCGCATCATTGCGGGTGTAATGATCGGTATGATCGCAGTATCGACTCTGTTTAACGTGATCGGTTCTGACACTAATCCAATGTTTAATATGCCATGGCACTGGCACCTAGTTCTAGGTGGTTTTGCATTCGGTATGTTCTTCATGGCAACTGACCCAGTATCAGCGTCATTTACTAGCAAAGGTAAATGGTGGTACGGCATCCTGATTGGTGCAATGTGTGTGATGATCCGTGTAGTTAACCCAGCGTACCCAGAAGGTATGATGCTGGCGATTCTATTCGCGAACCTATTCGCACCTCTGTTCGACCATGTAGTGATTGAGAAGAACATCAAGCGGAGACTAGCACGCTATGGCAAGTAATAACGACAGCATTAAAAAGACGCTGGGTGTTGTTATCGGGTTGAGCCTTGTTTGTTCAATCATCGTATCAACAGCAGCAGTAGGTCTGCGTGATAAGCAAAAAGCTAACGCTGTCCTAGATAAGCAATCAAAGATCGTTGAAGTTGCAGGCATTGACGCAAACGGTAAGAAAGTACCAGAGCTATTTGCTGAGTACATCGAACCTCGTCTAGTAGACCTTGAAACAGGTAACTTTACTGAGGGTAATGCATCTACCTACGATCAACGTGAAGCATCAAAAGATGCAGAACGTTCAATCGCATTGACACCAGAAGAAGACGTAGCTGATATCCGTCGTCGCGCGAATACAGCAGTGGTGTACCTTGTAAAAGATCAAGATGAAGTCCAAAAAGTTATCCTGCCTATGCACGGTAAAGGACTATGGTCGATGATGTATGCCTTTGTAGCCGTTGAAACTGATGGTAACACTGTGTCTGCTATTACTTACTACGAGCAAGGTGAAACTCCTGGACTTGGTGGTGAAGTAGAGAACCCTTCATGGCGCGATCAATTCATTGGCAAGAAATTGTACAATGATGATCACCAGCCAGCGATTAAGGTCGTGAAAGGCGGCGCACCGCAAGGTTCTGAGCACGGTGTTGATGGCCTATCAGGAGCGACGCTCACTAGTAATGGTGTTCAACACACATTTGACTTCTGGTTAGGTGATATGGGCTTTGGTCCTTTCCTAGCAAAAGTTCGTGACGGAGAACTTAACTAATGTCTAGTGCACAAAACGTTAAAAAGAGCATTCTAGCGCCAGTATTGGATAACAACCCAATCGCGCTACAAGTTCTTGGTGTATGTTCTGCTCTTGCAGTAACAACTAAACTAGAAACAGCTTTTGTAATGACACTAGCGGTAACATTTGTAACTGCGTTGTCTAACTTCTCTGTTTCATTGATCCGTAACCACATTCCTAACAGTGTGCGTATCATCGTTCAGATGGCAATCATCGCATCGTTAGTAATCGTGGTAGACCAAGTGCTAAAAGCTTACCTATACGATATCTCTAAACAGCTATCTGTATTCGTTGGTCTGATTATCACTAACTGTATCGTAATGGGTCGTGCTGAAGCATTCGCAATGAAGTCTGCGCCAGTACCATCTCTTATTGACGGTATTGGTAACGGTCTAGGTTACGGCTTCGTTCTTATCACTGTAGGTTTCTTCCGTGAGCTATTTGGCTCAGGCAAACTATTTGGTCTAGAAGTTCTACCTCTAGTGAGCAACGGTGGTTGGTACCAGCCTAACGGCCTAATGCTACTAGCACCATCAGCATTCTTCCTAATCGGCTTCCTTATCTGGGTAATCCGTATTCTGAAACCAGAACAAGTAGAAGCGAAGGAGTAAGGACGTCATGGAACATTACATTAGTCTGTTAGTTAAATCGATTTTCATCGAAAACATGGCTCTGTCTTTCTTCCTAGGTATGTGTACTTTCCTTGCCGTATCTAAGAAGGTTAAGACCTCTTTCGGCCTAGGTGTTGCAGTTGTGGTAGTTCTGACTATCGCTGTTCCTGTGAACAACCTGGTATACAACCTAGTTCTGAGAGAGAACGCGTTAGTTGAGGGCGTGGACCTTAGCTTCCTAAACTTCATCACCTTTATCGGTGTAATTGCAGCACTTGTACAGATTCTAGAGATGGTCCTAGACCGTTTCTTCCCACCTTTGTACAACGCGCTAGGCATCTTCCTACCGCTGATCACAGTAAACTGTGCAATCTTCGGTGGTGTATCTTTCATGGTACAACGTGACTACAACTTTGCTGAATCGATCGTTTACGGTTTCGGCTCTGGTGTGGGCTGGATGCTAGCAATCGTTGCTCTTGCAGGTATCCGTGAGAAGATGAAGTACTCTGACGTACCTCCAGGTCTACGTGGTCTTGGTATCACATTTATCACTGTAGGTCTTATGGCGTTAGGCTTTATGTCTTTCTCTGGTGTTCAACTGTAAGTCGGGTAAACCGCAACAATTAAGGAATAGTCAATGGACATTATTCTTGGTGTAGTGATGTTTACTCTGATCGTACTTGCACTAGTACTAGTGATTCTTTTCGCTAAGTCTAAGCTTGTACCAACAGGTGACATTACAATTTCTGTGAACGATGACCCTTCTCTGGCGATCGTTACACAACCAGGTGGTAAGCTACTGAGTGCTCTAGCAGGTGCTGGCGTATTCGTATCTTCTGCTTGTGGTGGCGGTGGCTCATGTGGTCAGTGTCGCGTAAAAGTTAAATCAGGTGGTGGCGACATCCTACCAACCGAGCTTGACCATATTACTAAAGGTGAAGCACGTGAAGGTGAGCGTCTAGCGTGTCAGGTTGCAATGAAAACTGACATGGATATCGAGCTTCCTGAAGAAATCTTCGGCGTTAAGAAGTGGGAATGTACTGTTATCTCTAACGATAACAAAGCGACATTCATCAAAGAGCTTAAGCTGCAAATTCCAGATGGCGAATCAGTACCTTTCCGTGCTGGTGGTTACATCCAGATTGAAGCTCCTGCTCACCACGTGAAATACGCAGACTACGATATTCCTGAGGAATACCGTGAAGACTGGGAGAAGTTCAACCTTTTCCGTTACGAGTCTAAAGTTAATGAAGAGACCATTCGTGCATACTCTATGGCTAACTACCCAGAAGAGCACGGTATCATCATGCTTAACGTTCGTATCGCAACTCCGCCGCCGAACAACCCAGACGTACCACCAGGCATCATGTCTTCGTACATCTGGTCTCTAAAAGAAGGCGACAAGTGTACTATTTCTGGTCCATTTGGTGAGTTCTTTGCGAAAGATACAGATGCAGAAATGGTATTCGTTGGTGGTGGTGCTGGTATGGCTCCAATGCGCTCACACATCTTCGACCAACTTAAGCGTCTGCACTCTAAGCGTAAGATGTCTTTCTGGTATGGCGCACGTTCTAAGCGTGAAATGTTCTACGTAGAAGATTTCGATATGCTACAAGCTGAGAATGACAACTTCGTATGGCACTGTGCACTGTCTGATCCACTTCCAGAAGATAACTGGGATGGTTACACTGGCTTTATTCACAACGTTCTTTACGAGAACTACCTACGTGATCACGAAGCGCCAGAAGACTGTGAATACTACATGTGTGGTCCACCTATGATGAACGCTGCTGTAATCGGCATGCTGAAAGATCTAGGTGTAGAGGATGAAAACATCCTACTAGATGACTTCGGTGGTTAATTCCTCCAAGTGATTGAATCTATGGCTAGCTCTCCAAGAGAGCTAGCCATTATTTTTTATAGACATAAAACTGATACTCAACAGTTGATATAGGTAATCGGATTGAAAGGATTGATCCTATTTCCCATATCAATTCAACAACATTGGGAGTTAACAAGTGAAAAAGTGGCTTGTTGCATTTGCTTCTCTATTGATTTTGGCTGGCTGTGAGCAGCCTGCAGATCAAATTCATTTAAGTGGCCCTACCATGGGGACTTCTTACAACATCAAGTATATCGAGCAAGATGGTATTCCAACGCCAAAAGCGATGCAGACAGAAATTGATCGCTTATTGGAAGAGGTTAATGACCAAATGTCGACCTATCGTGACGACTCAGAGTTAAGTCGTTTTAACCAGCATCAAACGAGCGAGCCATTTATAGTTTCGACACAAACAGCAACGGTAGTGAAAGAAGCAATTCGTCTTAACGGTCTTACTTTAGGTGCGTTGGATGTGACTGTCGGCCCTCTAGTTAACCTGTGGGGGTTTGGTCCAGAAGCTCGTCCAGATGTAGTTCCAACCGACGAAGAACTCGCTGCTCGTAAAGCAAATACCGGTATTCATCACCTATCTGTTGATGGTAATAAGCTGTCCAAAGATCTTCCTAACTTGTACGTCGACCTATCGACAATTGCGAAAGGTTGGGGGGTTGACGTGGTTGCTGACTACCTTCAATCTGAAGGGGTACAGAACTTTATGGTTGAAGTTGGCGGTGAAATGCGTCTCAAAGGTGTCAATCGTGAAGGTGTGCCTTGGCGTATCGCAATTGAAAAACCGACCGTTGATGAACGTTCAATTCAAGAAATTATTGAACCAGGCGACATGGCAATTGCAACAAGTGGTGACTATCGTAATTACTTTGAGAGTAATGGTGTGAGATACTCTCATATTATTAATCCACGAACAGGCAAACCAATTCATCATAAAGTGGTGTCTGTAACGGTATTAGATAAATCGTCGATGACTGCTGATGGTCTTGCAACTGGTCTTATGGTGCTAGGTGAAGACAAAGGCATGGCAATTGCGAACGAAAATAATATTCCTGTTTTCATGATTGTGAAAACGGAAGATGGTTTTAAAGAGTTGGCTTCGGAAGCATACAAGCCATTCATGAAGAAATAACAACAGAAGTGAGCATGTTTTTATGAATACATTTCTAATTACCTTTGCTGTGTTTGTCGCGGTAATCACTGCAATGGCTGTCGGATACATTTTCCAAAAGAAAGTCGTGAAAGGTAGCTGCGGTGGCTTAGGGGCAGTTGGTATCGAAAAAGTGTGTAATTGTCCAGAACCCTGCGATGCGCGTAAAAAACGTGAAGCGCGCGAGGCTGCGCGTGCTGAGAAATTGGCGGCGTGGGAAAAAGATAGAATTGCTTAGTATTGGTTAATCGTACTAAGAAAGTGATAAAGCTCAGCGTTCTGCTGAGCTTTATTTTTAGGCAGCTAACCAAAGCTCAGATGTCCGAGAAAGAGCCCAATACCGTGTTTTGTTGTTTCTTTCTCTCATGTTACAGAGCAAGACCACACTGATAGTCATTAGGACGAAGAAATGATTTGGTTACGTCCGTTCTCTTTGGCCATGTAAAGTCGCTCATCCGCCACTTTTATTTGTTGTTCCAGCTCCCCCTCGATGTTGCTTACACCAATACTCGCGGTCACAAGAATGTTTTTGTCCAAATAAGTTATTGGCGTTTTTTCTATGCGCTGTCTCATTTGTTCTAAGCGTGTTAGAAAGCCGTCATAGTCGCCACTGGCTTGAATACAAAACTCCTCGCCACCAAGCCTAGCGACAATATCATTTGGAAAATAGATTTTTAGAATATTCGCTATCATGACTAACACTGCATCGCCGCCCTCATGTCCGTGTGTATCATTTACTTGCTTAAAGAAATCGATATCAAGCATCGCGATGTTTCTTTGAGCGTTTTCTACATGGGGTTGCTCAAACAGAAAGCGGCGGTTCCATAAGCCCGTTAGCGCATCTTGATTTGCCATTTTAAACAGTTCAGATGTTGCGTCTTTGATATCTAACAGTTGGTGAATACGGCAAAAAAATTCTTCTTGATTAAATGGCTTGTATAAAAAGTCATTGGCCCCTGCTTTTAGAAACCTAGCCGTCATGGTCTTAGAGTTACTACCCGACAAGCCGAGAATGGCTAATTGATTTTTATCCCACTTCCGACGTAATTCACGCACCATAGTAATGCCATCTTTAACGGGCATATCATGGTCGGTTAAAACGAGAGTGATATCTGGATTTTGCTCGACAAGCTCTAGGGCTTTTTGCCCATTGTCAGCTTCCAACGTCTGAATATATTGATGCTCCAAAAGTTGGGCAATGTGTCTTCTTACGGTGTGTGAATCATCAACGACTAAACATTTGTGTTGTTGATTGTTGGTTAGTCGCTTGAGGAGTGGTAATAGATAGGAAACGGACGCCATGCTGTCTTTCAAAATATAGTCGAGGACACCTTTTGCAAGCATCTTTTCGCGAGTGTCTTCTTGAAATCGAGCCGTTAAAACAATGACACGATGACCATGTTCCAAAACGAGGTCAATAATCTCGCCATCTTGAGCATCCGGTAAACAATAGTCTAAAACCGCACAGAAGAGGTCCTGTGCTGAAGATAACAAGTTCTTTGCCTCCGCGTAGCTTTCCGCTGCGATGACCTCATAACCAGCTTGGCTTATTGTTTGGCAAAGAAAGTTTTTAAATGCACGACTATCTTCAACAACCAGAATCTTATTACTCAAGCGCAGTCCCCAAAATTAATTGTTTAAAATCAATGATAACTAAAATTAAACTTATCGCCATCAAAAAACACATGTCAACCAAAAGTAGAACAACTACTCAAATGTTTGACACGCATCCGTTAACATCACATCATTATTCCTGTCTTAGTTATATAATTATGTTTAGCTAACGTAGGGAGAAAGTAGTATGGAAATGCATCAACATGGTATGGCTGAGCTATTTCAACAACTGGGCCTCGGTAGCTCTCCTCAAGAAATGAAAGATTTTATTAATCAACATCGACACAAAAGAGATTCTGCGCCTTTACATGAAGCTAGCTTTTGGACGATGTCACAGGCGAACTTTCTAAAACAAGCCATCGAAGAAGATGCAGATTGGGCCGAATTAGTCGATCAATTGGACGTAATGCTTCGAGATTGACGTTCGCTTAAACACGCCCATTTCTCTTCAGGTAGATTTGATTTATACTGTTTTTTTGAACAGTGCTTTGATGGCTATGTCAGATCGAATTAGAAAAATTATTCATGTCGATATGGATTGTTTTTATGCTGCCGTAGAGATGAGAGATAACCCCAGTTACCGTGGCATTGCACTCGCTGTTGGCGGACATGAAAAGCAGCGTGGAGTGATTAGCACCTGTAATTATGATGCGCGTAAATATGGTGTTCGCAGTGCAATGTCAACGGCGCGCGCGCTGCAACTCTGTCCTCATTTGTTGGTTGTGCCCGGTAGAATGCATGTATATAAGCAAGTCTCTCAGCAGATTCGTGCTATTTTTGAGCGTTATACGCCTATCATTGAACCTCTCTCATTGGATGAAGCATACCTCGATGTCACGGACTCGACAGCTTGCCGTGGCTCCGCTACGTTGATCGCAGAGTCAATTCGCCGCGATATCTGGAGTGAACTTGGGTTGACGGCATCGGCGGGCATTGCTCCGATAAAGTTTCTTGCCAAGGTCGCGTCAGACATGAACAAGCCCAACGGTCAGTTTGTGATTCCGCCAGAGAAAGTCCAAGAGGTTATCGATAGTCTTCCGCTAGAGAACATTCCTGGTGTGGGGAAGGTGAGTCTTGAGAAGCTCCACCAAGCCGGTTTTTATCGATGTGAGGACATTAAAAACAGTGACTATAGAGAGTTGTTGAGGCAGTTTGGTCGTCAGGGTGCCTCCTTATGGCAGCGAAGCCATGGAATTGATAATCGAGAAGTCGTTGTTGAGCGCGAGAGAAAGTCCGTCGGTGTGGAAAGGACATTCAGCCAGAACATCGCAACCTATGATGAATGTTGGCAAGTGATTGAGGAGAAACTTTATCCTGAACTCGAGAAACGTTTAGAGCGTGCAAGCCCAGATAAGTCGATTATTAAACAAGGTATTAAAGTCAAATTTGCCGACTTTCAACTGACAACAATTGAGCACATCCATCCGCAATTAGAGCTTGAGGACTTCAAGACCTTGCTAAGAGATATTCTTAAACGCCAAAATGGACGGGAAATTCGCCTTTTAGGCTTGAACGTGATGCTCAAGCCCGAAGACCAAGCGCGTCAATTGAGCTTTTTTTAGGCCCTTACCGTTTCTACCTGCGTTAATACCTGCTCAAAACTTACATTTGCCATTGCACCATAACCTGCTAGCTTTGAGGCTTTTAGCTGGCTAATCAAAGGAGTGCTGATTCCGCACAAGAAGCGAGCAACGGCATCATTACTGATGGCCGATGGGGAAAGCTGAATAAACTCCCGCGCCCATATCGATACTTGAGATTGTTCAATATCTTCAGGTTCTGGTGCTGTGAATGTGGCGACGTGACCACGACACACGGAGCAGTGACCACATTGCTTTGGTGCATCGTGATCCGCAAAGTAGTTCGCCAATTGTGAGCTCAAACAGTGCTCGGACTGGAACAAGTGCAGCATGGTGTGGATTCTTTCGATATCTTTGCTTTCTTTGGATTGGAACAGTTCAGACAGTTGTTGGATTAAAACATCCGAGCTCTGTTTGGTTGGCATAACTGAGTACACGTCCGTCAGTTGTTTGCTCTCTAGTTCTATCCAGCCGTTCTGGTGAAAATAGTCGAGCGCTGCGACAACTCGGCTGCGTTCCGATTGATAGTTCATCCATAGCGCTTCTAGATCAACTTGGCACCACACTTTGGCTTTTTGTGAGCAGGAAAAAATAGCCTCCACAAATTGACGTCGCTCGCCTTGAAATTGATTCACAATAAATTGCTGATCGTGCAAAAACTTAAACCGATATTCCGCAAAGTAACTGTACTTTGCTTCAATGACGTTATGTAGCTCCAAATAAACCAACAAGGTTTTGAGTGGCAATTGGCGGATATTACTTTCACGCGACAAACGCAGTGGCACTACCTCCCATTGTGGAGCATGTTCTTTCGCTTGCTCGACTACATAGTTAATTGACGTAAATTCTGGTGTGTCACCATAGACAAAATTCTCCAACACCGTTAGGCCGGACGTATTGCCTAGCAGAATGCACTCCGAGCGTTGCCCGTCCCTGCCTGCACGTCCAATCTCTTGTGCGTAGTTCTCGATTGATTTGGGTAAGTCGAAGTGAATGACGCGTCGAATATCAGATTTATCGACCCCCATACCAAATGCAATCGTTGCAACAATACAGTCAATTTGGCCATCCATGAACTGCTGTTGGATTTGTTCACGAACGTCGCTTTTCATGCCAGCGTGGTATGCGTGAGCGTTAATGCCAATATTGATTAATGACTTTGCTACTCGTTCTGCTGTTTGCTGCTGCGTCACGTATACGATGGTCGGAAGCTTAGGTGAAGAGGCGATGATCTCACTGAGCTGTTCTTGTTTCTTTGTTTCCTCACACGGGATCACCGAGATATCCAGATTAGAGCGGTAGAAGCCTGTAACGGTAATATGTTCACTGGAAATATCGAACTTTTTTTGCATGTCTTCAATAACTGCAGGCGTTGCCGTTGCGGTGAGAAGTAAAGACTGTGGGATGTTCAGTTCACGTTGATATTGCGGTAGTTTGAGATAATCTGGACGAAAGTTATGCCCCCATTCGGAAATACAGTGCGCTTCATCAATGACCATCAAAGAAATCGGTACTTGGCGAATGAATTCACGAAAACGCTCATTTTTTAGTCGCTCAACAGAAATCATCAAGATTTTGATTTGTCCATTCTTCACGCCAGCCATGACCTGTTGTGCTTCTTCTCTACTTTGACTGCTATCGATAGAAGCGGCCGCGATTCCTTTACTTTGTAAAAAGCTCAGTTGATCCTTCATTAACGCCAACAACGGAGAGATCACCAACGTAAGGTTGGGTAATATGGTTGCAGGTAGTTGATAACAGAGTGACTTCCCCGAGCCTGTAGGAAAGATTGCCGCAGCAGAGTAACCATTCATAACGGCTTCAATAACGGGTTGCTGACCTTGGCGTAATGAGTCAAAACCAAATACAGATTGAAGTGTTTGATGCAGCGAGTCACTTTGCATAATAGGGAAACCTTTCTTTGATGGTAAACTTGGCTACATTAACACACCCCGAATACTAAACGCGCGTCCTAAAAGTATGAACAAAGCTGACTTAGTCCAAATTATCATCCAACATCTGGAAGAAAAACTTCAAGTTGCCCATTCATCGGCTCAGCGAGCTATCGATGCCGCCACAGATGAAGAAACTGTTCCCGAGCACAAGTACGATACATTGGCACTTGAAGCCGCGTATCTTGCTCATGGACAAGCCATGCGAATTCAAGATAGTGAAGAGGAGTTGCGTCAATATCGTTCTTTAGTGACTCGTAACTTTAAGAATGCGCCTGTTGGTGTTGGTGCTTACGTTGTTCTCGCAGATGAGAATTTGATCGAAAAGCACTTCTTTGTAGGCCCTTGCTCTGGTGGTTTGACTGTTCAATATCAGACTCTGGAAGTCTTTGTCTTAACAGCCAAATCTCCTCTGGGTCGAGCGTTGTTCGGGAAAGAAGAGGGTGATGAGGTTGACGTGAAAATAGGAGATAAAACAACTTGTTACGAAGTCGTGACGATTTGCTGACATCTCATGTATTACTCAGTGTTATGTTTAACACGAGTAATGTTAAATAAAAGAGAATGACATGAAAAAGCTTTTTACACTCTCATTGCTGATGGTCAGTGCTACTGGTTATGCAGCGCAGTGTCGTGTGGACATCAATAATGAAGTCCGTATGGATGGGCAAAGCTTGGAAATTCGCCAAACGACAGGTGATAAAGCTGTCGTGGATGAGGATAACAACCTCTTCATCAAAGGTGAGCTAATTGAACTCAATGCCGACCAAAAAGCGGCAATTGAAGACTATCGCGAAAAAATGAACGCGTATATTCCACAAGCAAAGCAATTGGCGAGTGATGGTTTAGCGCTTGCGAATGATATTATTGATGATGTTGCGGAAAGCCTCGATGCACCTGGTGCGTTTGATAATGTAAAAGTCGCAGTAAAGGACTTTTTCGCTGATGTTGAATCACGTTACTACAAAGATGGTGATTTCATCCTGCCTGCGGAGAGTTTTGAGTCTATGACACAAGGGTGGACTGAAGACTTTGCAAAAGCACAAGAGATCTTCAATAAAGAGTTTTTAGCCAGTTCGTTGGATGCTTTATCGAAAAAAATGAAGGAAGAGGGAGGGATAAACCTCACTGCATTATCAGAGAGTATGGCTGAACTCAGCGCGAAAGTAGAAGAGCGTTTAGCCGAGCATTCGAAAGAGGTAGAACAACAAGCAGAAGACTTGTGCGATTCGCTGGATGACATGGCAGGGCAAGAAAACGATCTGTTGAAGAAAATCCCTGAGCTAAAAGATTACCGAGTATTTACGATTTAATTACTCATTAAAAAGCAAAAACTCGATGAGATAAAGAAAGAGAGCACTATTGTGCTCTCTTTGCGTTTTACTCGCTTATTCTTTGATAGCTTATTGCGCATTCATCTCGGTGAGCTTATCGCCGACAGGTTTTGAGAAGTTAAAGCCATCATGCTGATCCCAGTTGATAGACCATGTCATTACTCCTGCATAATTCGGGTAATGGTACGCTGGTTTAACGGTGCCACATGAAGTGCCTTTGGTTAAACAATCTAGTGCGTTGATAATATTCTGTGTTGGAGCCTGCCCTGAATTTGCCGAGCTAGGACCTGAAGGTAAACCGATTGCGACTTGATCATCGCGCAATGGTGCAAATTGAGTGCCGTCGGCCAACTCAAAACCTTCGATAAGCATTTTAGATTGCGCTACCATCATATCCACAGAGCCTTCTGGTGCACTGCTTGGCAAGTATGGGTTTGGTAAACCACCGTTGTTATATAACTGGACGTGAAGCAAGTCGAGCGTGCTGCGTGTCTCGTTAATCACAGGGATGTACGCCCCCCAAATACCGCTGTAAGCCACATAACCACCTTGAACATAAGGGTGCTCAGGCGCCATGGTTAGGTACATATCGCCACCCATGTTTTGCTCTATTTGAAGCAAAGCACGACCAAGGCGAGCTTGAATTTGCGAGCCATGAACTAAGTTAGAACCACTCTCTAAATCCACATCTAGACCATCAAAGCCCCACTCAGCGATAAGACCTGTTAGGCTAGAGACAAAGTTGGCTTCATCTTGGTCGGTATTCAGCGTAATCGTGCCTTCTGCGCCGCCAAGAGAGAGAACAAACTTCTTACCTTTAGCTTGAAGCGCTGCCATGTCCTGCTTGAATTGTGTTGGATCGAGTGCTGGACAATCGCTGTAAATATCGCCTGAATATAGATTAAAGTGCACGGTGCCATCACTGTTGCGATCATTTTCAGCAAAGGCAATATCAATCACATCCCAAGCATCTGCCATATCCGCTAGACGAATTGGACAGCCCGCTCCATTTACAAAATTGTGCCAGTAACCGATGAGTTTATGGCGTTTATCTACTTGCTCAACCACCGTTATTGCTGCGGCGTCAGACAATGCATTGCTTCCTGACAAATCCACAGCTTGGGCGCTAACAGTAAAGTTACCAAGTGCAGTTGGTGTCCAGTTGGCTGTGTAAGGTGCCGTGGTATCGGTTGCAACAATAGAGCCGTTGATCATGAAATCAACGTGTTTAATGCCTGAAGTTAAAGACGTTACATCGGCGCTTAATGCGAGGCTTTTGCCTAATCCGGCGGTCTGACCGCTGCTTGGTGAAGTCAGAGAGACGACCAAATCTTTATCGCTGACTTCCACACCAACCAGGGACTCTGACGTGTTGTTATCATTATCGGTTGCGACGGCTTTAAGCTGGTTAGCGCCAATAAGTGTGGCGTTCCAAGTAACGGAATATGGCGCTTGAGTGGTGACCCCTAAGCTGGTGTTGTTCGCAAAAAACTCAACTTGCGTGACTGTGCCATCAGCATCGCTTGCGTTTGCCGTGATTTCGTTATTGCTGCCAGCGAGCACGACTTGTCCATCCGTTGGTGCCGTAATGGTAACTTGCGGTGGTGTCGAACAAGCACCTAGGCCACTCCAAGCATCTTGCCAGTATAGCCCTTCACCAGGCTCGTAAGCCCATGTCGCATCCGAGGAGCACCAACCAGAAACATCACAACGATATTTTTGGTTGAAGTGAGAAACCAGGTCGCCAGCTTGATAACTTGTGCCTGCCACATAAGGTACTGCATCTGCACATCCGCCTGTTCCGGTTTCTGCATTACTAATAACCAGCGCTACTTCTTGGCTCATCGTTGCGAGGTTTGTATCATCAGTCGCTTGTGCTTTGAACGAGTATGTACCTGGACTCGCGGTCCATTGATATTCGTAAGGTGCGCTAGTATCAATGGCGACAGATTGATTGTTTACGAAGAACTCAACTTGTGTGACCACACCATCAATATCGTCAGCTTGAGCGGCTACGGTTAGGTTATCGCCTACATTAAGCACTTCTGTGCCTACTGGGCTTGTCAATGAAATGCTTGGTGGCGGTAATTCGACTTGTGGTTGAACTTGGATAGAAATCGTCGTGGTGCTAACAGCTCCCTCATTATCTGTCGCAATTGCGGTCAATTGCGAGATCCCTTCAATAGCTGTCCAAGAAGCTTCGAATGGTGCTTGAGTTACCACAGCAACGGTTTGGTTGCCTGCAACAAACTCAATTTGTGTGATTTGGCCATCTTCGTCAGCTGCGTTGGCTAACAAAGTGATCGCACTGCCTTCGGGAATTTGTGCGTTGTTTATTGGAGAGGAGAACGACACCGTTGGTGATAAATTGTTGCTTCCACCATCACATTGCCCTAACGCTTTCCATGCTTCCCAAGATCCTGAGTTGGTCACGGGATCATTGCCTTGCGTCCAATATGCAGCCTCATAAGCGGCTCCTTGCGTTTTTACTAAAGCGCCCGATGTATAAGTCGCAGTGCTGTCCCAGTCGGGTAGACTTTGACAGTTATAGGCTTGAGCTTGGTAGCTGGCGCTGAGTGCTACAACCATCGCTCCGTGAAGTAGGGTGACCTTCATTTTCCTCTCCTTGAATCATGGGTATAAATGAGAACAGAGTAATAACTAGCTGATAAATAGACATTAGGGGGAAAAAGCGAAGCACAATATTCTGCTTTTCGACACAGTATCACGAGGAACAGTTCGTCCCTTACACCAGAGCTCATTATTTTTCGGCTCACTTCACGGCAGAAGGATTGGTAAAATTCAGCCACGTAAAACGAACAACAGTCGCGAGGCTTTTGAGCGATGAATATGAGATGTACGTTAAAATTTACAAGCTGAATGACTACAAATTGTTTCAACTGTCGAGGATTTAACCGAGGTGCTCTTGTTGAATAGTGAATATTGCTATAGTGTACTAGTTAGCTAGTTCAATGATATTTTTGTGTGAGTAGTATGACACAGCAAACCTCTTCTCAGCCTCGCGAGCATTTTGGCTCTCGTCTCGGGTTCATCTTAGCTGCCGCAGGTGCCGCAGTTGGCCTTGGCAATATTTGGGGCTTCCCAACTCAAGCAGCCAGTAATGGTGGCGGTGCTTTCCTGTTAGTTTATTTGGTGATGATTCTTATCGTCGCATTTCCGATGCTGGTGGTTGAAATGGCGATTGGTCGCCATGGTCAAGCCAACCCTGTAGACAGTATGCGTGCAATCACAGATAACCCTACCGGTAAAAAGCTCGGCGGCATTGTGGGTTGGATTGGTTTAAGCGTACCAAGCGCTGTCTTAGCGTTTTATTCAATTGTTGGTGGTTGGTTGATCTGCTTTTTACTGGGTGCAATCACAGATCTAATGGGGTTAGAAGCTGCAACTCAATGGCTAAAGGGCTTTAGTGTTGAACGTAACTTGTTCGGAACCATTACTTTTTATGTACTGACGATTCTCATCGTACAAGGTGGCGTAAAACAAGGTATTGAGAAGTGGTCCACACGTTTGATGCCAGCATTGTTTGTTCTGTTTGCTCTACTGTTTGCTTACATCATGACGCAAAACGGTGCGATGGAAGGGCTAAAGCATTACTTGGTACCGGATTTCGAAAAGGTATGGGACCGCAAGTTGATTCTTGCCGCAATGGGGCAGGGCTTCTTCTCGCTTA
This sequence comes from Vibrio sp. Vb1127, assembly GCF_033338735.1. Lineage (NCBI taxonomy): Bacteria > Pseudomonadati > Pseudomonadota > Gammaproteobacteria > Vibrionales > Vibrionaceae > Vibrio > Vibrio sp. Vb1127. The sequence goes on from NZ_JAWOTF010000003.1 coordinate 304,779, forward strand.
CGATCGGTGGCTGTTCAATGCTGATTTATGGCTCTTACTTGAGTAAGAAAGAGAACCTACCAAAGATGGCGATGAACGTGACCATGGTAGATACTGCCGTTGCTTTCATTGCAGGATTAGTGGTGATGCCAGCGATGTTTGTGGCAATGCAAAAAGGCGTTCAGATCTATGCAGAAGATGGCTCTCTATTAAGCTCTGATACGTTGGTATTTACCGTATTGCCATTGATGTTTGATAGCTTAGGTTTGCTTGGTCAATTGTTCTCTATTGTGTTCTTCTTATTGCTGACGATTGCGGCGCTAACGTCCTCCATTTCAATGTTAGAGTGTCCAGTGGCTTTAGTGAGTGAGCGCTTCAATACTAAGCGTAGCGCAACGAGCTGGGTTTTAGGTGGTCTCATTGCCTTGTTCAGTGTGGTGATTGTTTATAACTTTGGCGCTCTGTTTGGTATGGTCGCGACGGTTGCTACTCAGTATCTACAACCAACCGCTGCGCTCTTATTCTGCTTATTTGGTGGTTGGGTATGGAATCGCAACTCAAAAATCAAAGAGCTTGAGCAAGGTTGCCCGGAGTTTACGCAAGGTTGGTTTGGTAAGTTATGGCCTGCGTATGTGAAGTTTGTATGTCCAATTCTTGTGGCGACAGTCATCTGGGCTTCATTTGGCTAACCGAGACGCCTATCGAATAAAAGAAAAGGGCTTGATGGTAACTCATCAAGCCCTTTTTCATATTGGTTATTCTCGTTTCGGTTATCCGCCAAGCATGGTGTGGATTAACGGAATTGTCCTGCTTCTGGAAGAAAGTCAAAACCAGCAGAAGCCAGTTTTGTCTCCAGTGCTGTGCGTTCGATATCGAAGAAAGCCACCAGTTTATCTAAGTCACCACCGAAGTCGTCGCGTAGCTTCATATTCACAATGCTCATCAGCATGACAGGATCCATGGATTCAAAGTTCGCTAGATTCATTACTTATCCTCAAAATCTGAAATCAGTAGGTTTGCCGCAGCAAATGCCGCTTTTTCACGCGCTTCTTTAGGCAGGGACTCATCCGCTGCAACATCGTTCAGTGCTTTAACTGCACATGAAATTGCTTGGGGAATATAAGCTTGATCGCCACTACCAATCTGAGCATAAAGCTCACGAACCAGTTCACAACAGCCGTATACTTGCATGTTTTCTTTCCACTAAATGATAACTTATCTCAATATACACACAGCGGATTTGAAACTCAAAGTACAGAGTTGTTTTGGCTCAAGTTGAAGGTTTGCTTGAGCGAGATTTAATCACTGCATTTGTGCTTCTAACTGCTGAGTGACTTCTGGTGAAAGTTGAAGTTGTTTTGCTAGTTCTTGCAGATACGCTTTTTCCATAAAGTTTTGTTTATCAGCGACGATCAAAGACGCCAGGTAAATTTCTGACGCTTGTTGAGGAGAGGTCGCCTGATTAGCAATTTCAGCAGGATCAAGCGGTTTGTTTAACTCTTGCTGAACGAGGTGACGAACGTGCTCATCTGCGCCCATATCCGCGAGAGCTTGTTCAATGCGAGCCATTTCCTCTTCATCAACGTGACCATCAGCTTTTGCAGCTCCAATCATTGCTTTTAAAATTAAGACACTGTGTTTACTGTCATCGGGGTCAAAGGTTTCTTGAACACCTTGACCGGATTGCTTGGCTTGCCAGTCGTTATACACTTTGTAGGCCAAGGCTCCAAGCGCAGCTGCGCCACCGACTTTTAATGCGCTTGACCCTATTTTTTTAGTCATTTTTTTACTTTTCTTTGAGCCCATCAGCATACCGATGAGGCCTCCGCCTACAGCACCTGCTCCTAGCGTTTTTAGGCTACTTGAATTTGATGAGGATTTGATGTTGTTGGTTTGTTTGCCCAATGCATCTGCACCTTGCTTAAGTAAGTCTGATTTGAGTGCTTGGTTTAGAAGACTTTTTAAATCCATAACTGACCTCCTTTAGATGATGAAATCAGTTTAATAGCAAGAAGCTGAACCAGAGATTAACAAAGTGAATAGTTCGAAAAAGGTGGAGGGGGGGCGTTGAGCTGTAATAAAAAGGGCTGACCGAAGCCAACCCTTTTTAACTATTTGAAATTACTTCAAATGCGAACTCGTCGAGTACTTACTTTAGTTGAGCTTTTACGTGCTCAACAATGTCAGTCATTGCGACTGCTGTTTTCTCACCAGTAGCACGGTTCTTGTATTCGAAGTTGCCTTCTTTCATTGAGCGGTCACCGATAATAATGGTATGCGGTACACCAATAAGCTCCATGTCAGAGAACATTACGCCTGGGCGTTCTTTACGGTCGTCAAATAGCACTTCGATGCCCATTGCTGTTAGCTCAGCGTACAATTTATCAGCGGCTTCTTTCACTTCTTCTGACTTGTGCATGTTCATTGGAACGATCGCTACCTGGAATGGTGCGATTGCATCTGGCCAGATGATGCCGTATTTGTCGTGGTTTTGTTCAATAGCAGCCGCTACTACGCGAGTGATACCGATACCGTAACAACCCATTTCTAGGATGACGTTCTTACCATCAGGACCCAGTACACCACAGTTCATCGCTGCGGAGTAAGCGTTACCTAGTTGGAAGATATGGCCAACTTCGATACCACGCTTAAGCTGGATAATGCCCTTGCCACATGGGCTTGGGTCACCTTCCACAACGTTACGTAGGTCTTCAACTTGGCCAAGCTCTACATCACGACCCCAGTTAATACCGAAGTAGTGTTTGCCATCGATGTTCGCGCCCGCACCGAAGTCGCTCATTACCGCAACGCTGCGGTCAACAATGAACGGCAGTTTAAGGCCAACAGGGCCAAGTGAACCTGGGCCTGCACCGATAAGCGCACGAATTTCTTCTTCAGATGCCATTTCCAGTGGAGCTGCAACCTGAGGAAGGTTTTCTGCTTTCACTTCGTTCAGTTCATGATCACCACGAATAATAAGCGCGATGATTGGCGCATCAACTTCGTCAGATGCTTTCACAAACAGTGTTTTCACTGTTTTTTCAATTGGTAGTTCGAACTGCTCAACCAATTCAGCGATTGTTTTCGCGTTTGGCGTATCAACCAACGTCATTTCTTGTGTTGGTGCCGCAGCCTCAGAGGCTGGAGCTAGTGCTTCTGCTTTTTCAATGTTTGCCGCGTAATCTGACTCGCTAGAAAATGCGATGATATCCTCGCCGCTTTCAGCCAGTACGTGGAACTCTTGAGAGCCGCTACCACCGATAGCACCGCTATCTGCAAGTACAGGACGGTAATCCAGACCCATGCGATCGAATGCTTTACAGTAAGCATCGTGCATTGCGTCGTATGACTTTTGTAGTCCGTCTTTATCAATGTCAAAGCTGTACGCATCCATCATTGAGAATTCACGTGAACGCATTACGCCAAAACGTGGGCGTCGTTCGTCACGAAATTTAGTTTGGATTTGGTACAGGTTTAGCGGAAGCTGTTTGTAAGAGCTCACTTCATTGCGAACAAGGCTAGTGATCACTTCTTCAGCGGTTGGGCTAAGTACAAACGGACGAACATGACGGTCAGTAAAGCGAAGTAGCTCAGGGCCCATCTTTTCGCTGCGGCCTGTCTCTTCCCATAGTTCAAACGGCTGAACAACGGGCATCAAAGTTTCGACTGCGCCTGCATTGTCGATTTCTTGACGAACGATGTTTTCGACTTTACGCAGTACACGTAGACCAGTAGGTAGCCAGGTGTATAAACCTGAAGCCAGCTTACGGATCATACCTGCACGTAGCATGAGCTGGTGGCTCACTACTTCTGCGTCGTTTGGAGTCTCCTTCAGAGTAGAAAGAAGATAATTACTGGTACGCATTAAATTTATCCGTTTATTTAAGTTAGATACTCAAGCTTGAATAAGCAGGAGTATGGGAGTTCCCGAAAGGGAAATTTGTTAGCCGTCTATAATATCAGCCAATTGCGTTTGTCAAAAGCTTTCAATAGCGGTAACCGTTATTAAGTTGCTTGTTGCTGTGAACTTTACGTTCAAGTCGAACAAATTTACCGCATATTCTTTGTCGTCCGGCTTGTTTTTCTTATATGCTGGGCGAGGATCTTGTGCCAGAACTTGTTCAATGACTGATCTTACATAGTCAGTATCGGATCGATTTTCTATCGTTGCTAATGCTTGAGCAGAAAAGGTGACTTGTGACTTTTCTGGCTCTTGGTCTGCGTATCCGCCTTGTGCTTCCGAAATAGAATCCGAATAGGGAATATAAGGCTTAATATCCACAATCGGTGTCCCATCCACGAGATCTACACTGCCTAAATCAAGATAGATTTGATCGCCTTGCTTAGTGACTCCTTTCACTTCAACGGCTGACATTCCGATTCCGTTTGGACGGAAAGTCGAGCGCGAGGCAAAGACACCAATTCGTTCATTGCCGCCTAATCGTGGCGGACGTACAGTTGGTTTCCAACCAGCTTCCAGATTCTGATCAAATAGAAACAACAACCAAACGTGAGAGAACTGTTCTAGCCCACGCACTGCTTCAGGGCTATTTGCTGCACCTAACAGTTTTACGCGTGCTTTAGCCTCTGGTACTAAGCGTGGTTGGCGCGGAACTGCAAACTTTTCTTTGTACGGTGTCTCAATGACGCCGATGGGTTCGATGGAATACATGGTGGACATCTTTAAGAATTCATTGAGATGAAAAGTATCACAAATTTCTCTTGCTTTTCTTGTTGATAATGATTATTAATTAAAATGTTATAACATAACAATTTAATTAAAAGGAAAAGTATTATGAAACCAGGAATCCACCCTGAATATCGTCCTGTGGTGTTCCACGACACCAGTGTAGATAAGTACTTTGTCGTTGGTTCTACGTTGAAAACGGAGAGAACCATCGAATGGAAAGATGGCAAAACTTACCCTTACTTTACGTTAGATGTGTCGTCAGCTTCTCACCCGTACTACACCGGTAAACAGCGCGTTGTACAAACCGAAGGTCGCATTGCGAACTTCAACCGTCGTTTTGGTCAATTTAAGAGCGAAAAGGAATAAATCATGAAGGTAGTAAAATCATTAAAAAGTGCAAAAAGTCGTCATCCGGATTGCCAGATTGTAAAACGGAGAGGGCGTCTTTATGTCATTTGTAAAACGAACCCGAGATTCAAAGCTGTGCAAAAGTAATCAACCTGCATATATCTAACTTATGGTTTTGTTTAATTGATAATATTGAGTTAATTATCTTGCATGGATGAAATATCTACATTTTTATTCAATGTTGGTTATAAATGCCTCTGTTCGTCACAGTTTGTAACATTTAGGGCTTTTATTTGACCTTCTACTCAAGTACCCTTCGCACGCTTTTTGACATTTTTGTCACATTTGCATAGGAATAAAAACAAGGAGGGAACAGATGAGTTCATCTGATTCAATTAAACAAAACTCGCCTAAGAAGCCGCTGTTTACGCGCTTTTTGGATACTGTCGAATATTTGGGGAACTTATTACCCCACCCGATCACACTATTTGCCATTTTCTGTTTAGCCATTCTGGTGATGTCGGGTATTGCAGGATACTTCGAAGTTTCCGTAGTTGACCCTCGTCCTGAGGGTGCAAAAGGTCGTGCCGCGGATGGCATGATTCATGTCGTTAGCTTGCTTAACGCTGATGGCCTTGAGCTAATCGTTACCAATCTAGTGAAAAACTTTGTCGGCTTTGCACCTTTGGGTACGGTATTGGTTGCGATGTTGGGTGTTGCTATTGCTGAATACTCAGGCTTGCTATCTGCAGCAATGCGTGGCTTAGTCATGGGAGCATCTCAACGCATGGTAACAGTGACGGTCGTTTTCGCGGGTATCATTTCAAATACGGCATCAGAGCTTGGCTATGTGGTACTTATTCCACTGGCTGCAATGCTGTTCCATTCTTTAGGTCGTCACCCACTTGCCGGTCTTGCTGCGGCGTTCGCTGGTGTATCTGGTGGTTACTCAGCAAACCTACTTATTGGTACGGTTGACCCGCTGTTGTCAGGCATTACTGAAACGGCGGCGCAAATGATCGACCCAACTTACACTGTTGGTCCAGAAGTTAACTGGTACTTCATGTTTGTGTCGACATTCTTCATTGCAATCACAGGTGCGTTTGTTACTGAAAAAATTGTTGAGCCAAAGCTTGGCAAATACAGTGAAGAAGAAGCCTCAGAAGATTTGTCGAACGACAAAATGGGTGGCTTAACAGACATTGAGAAGAAAGGCCTAAAACTAGCAGGTGTTGCTGTACTGGTTGTTTCAGCGCTGCTTGCTTGGACGGTTGTTCCAGAAGACGGCATCCTACGTTCTGATGCAGGTACAATTGCAGGTTCACCATTCCTGAAAAGTATCGTGGCATTCATCTTTGTGTTCTTTGCTATTCCAGGCTTTGTGTTTGGTAAAGTTGTGGGCACGATGAAGACGGATCGCGATGTAATTGATGCAATGGCGAAATCTATGTCTTCTATGGGCATGTACATTGTATTAGTTTTCTTTGCGGCTCAGTTCGTTGCTTTCTTTAAATGGACTAACTTCGGTCAGGTATTCGCGGTTGCTGGCGCTAGCTTCCTGCAAGAAATTGGCTTAACTGGCCCAATGTTGTTCTTTGCCTTCATCCTGATGTGTGGATTTATCAACCTAATGATTGGTTCGGCATCGGCACAGTGGGCAGTAACGGCTCCGATTTTTGTTCCTATGTTGATGCTTGTTGGTTATGCACCGGAAACGATTCAGGCTGCTTACCGAATTGGTGACTCGACGACAAACATCATTACTCCAATGATGAGCTACTTTGGTTTGATTCTTGCCGTAGCGACTCGTTACATGAAGAACTTAGGTATCGGTACGCTGATCGCGACCATGCTACCTTACTCAATCTGCTTCATTGTAGGTTGGAGTGTGCTGTTCTACCTATGGGTATTCGTATTTGGTTTACCAGTAGGCCCTGGCGCAGCAACATACTACACACCGTAGAAAACGGTTACCTCACACAGCTCCATTATAAAAAGCCTGCGAACGTCGCAGGCTTTTTTATCGATTGAGACTGTGTACGCAGGCTTACCTGATTATAGATGTCGGTTTATAGCTGAAAACGCATCAACAAAGGGCGATAAAAGTGCTGAGTGAGCCAGCACAAGCTTTTCCAAATTATGCGTTTGTACCAAGGTAAGTGCGCAATATAAACATAGCTAAATTCAATTTCTGGCCGGGCTTTTCTGTTGCGTTTAAAAGCCGGAGCGCCTGAGCTCATATTAAAGCGACGCTGGTATATCATTGCATGGCGGATGGTATAGGCCGATATTCGACGATACAATGCGAGGCGTTGTGGCTTATTGGTATCGTAGCCAAAAATTGGGCAAGTCATATCATTATCAATTTCTACAATGCCTAAAGTAGCCAGCATCTCTTCTTGATAAAACAGTCCCACTAAATGTACTAATTTGTTCTGGCTCACCTGTTTTAAATATTGGGTTGAAAACTGGATGTTATTGAGGCTGTATTTATCAAGGTAAAGCATGTCATATAACTCTTTGGCACGCTGAAACTCTTCATCAGTGGTCAGTGGCCTAAACTGCCAATCTTTATCATTAAGCAGTTTGAAGTCTTTCGTTAAATCTCGGTTGAAGCTGAACGCTTGCCAATCATCAAGTAAATACACTTGTCGTGTTACCAAGCTTTGCCATTGCTGCTGCTCTAATCGCTGAATAAAGCGTGATTGTTGACGTTGGTTAATGGAGCGAAGCACCAAGGGAAAGGTGGGGTATTGATCGAGTGCGACGCGACGCAGTTCATCGAGATTTAAGGATGCCCATTGTTCGCTATACATATTGGTGGACAAGCACTGATTGTTGAGAGTTTGGACTTGATCCAATCCAGCCAATGATAAGATTGGTTTAGTCATATTAATAAGTAACTTACATACCCATCGAACAGCCACATTTTTGACTTTGTGAAGCTCTTCTTCGGCGTAGCCACTAAGCAGTGTCATAGGGGACACGGCATAACAGTTGTTTGGTATTTTTGGTGTTACGGAGTAGGGAATGGCAACATCATCGATATAGTAGCAACCAAAGCTTGCTGTGCATTCATCAATGGGATTCGACTGCATAAGAGTGAAAAAAGTTTTATGCCATTCTTGAGAGGAAAGTGTCATGAGTTCAATGCCTCTCCATTCCACTCAATATCAACGGTAGAAGCGTCGCTCCACTTCGTCTTGTTCTGCCTAGCTAACCGGAGTAATTCAAACATACTCCGGATTTGGCTCCCGGCCGGTAAGTTATGCTGTTGCATCACATTCACTCCAGACCACCAATCTTGCCAAGTTCGAGCCTTGAACAGGGATAATCCACCTTCCGCGATGAGTGTTATTGGACCTAAATGATGCAATCGCTGCTTGGAAGGACTGGTAAACTCCATATTAGGAAGCAGTTGGTTGCATCGAGACGAGAGTAGGTGCAAACCACTGGTGGCTCTTGGGTTACATTCAATCACGTAGAGTTCATCTTGTGATTTGATGAAGTCAAACGACACTTGCCCATGATAAGTATGACGTTTACCAAAAGCTGCGATAAATGTATCTAGTCGTTCGCACGAGATCGGCTGAAAAGCACTGGCGGCCGAGCCGTTTACACAGTATTTCGGCACATAAGCTTGGTGTGCTTTAAGGTCACCATGTTCAAAAATGGCATAGTTACACACCGGAGTCCCATGGATTTTTTGTTGCTGAACCCAAGGGTAAAGGGGCGATATCGTGGCGGCAGAAATAGACTCAGTTGTCACATCTCTTATGACTTGCCCGCCAAACCGAGAGTAAACGGGCTTTAGAACGGTTCTCTTATTAATTTCAATCTCACTTTTATCAGCGACCAAACGAGTTTTTGGAAGTGTGATTTCTGGCAAACTTTGAAGCTGTTCAAAGACGGTCAACTTGTTGTGCAGGGCATTGAGTAGTCTCACATTGGGCAGAAAAAAATCTACTTCTGGGCATTGTTTGGCAACATGAGCCAAGTAATACACTTCTTCACAAGTGGGTATCACCATATCAATACGCATCTGAGTAATGATTTTTAGGATCTGCTGTTGATAGGTGGGAAACGCAAATCGAGGCGAAGCGGTGGGGATATAAGACTCGATGCCTCGCAAAAACGATCCTAGAGGTTTTTTTAGCGAATCGGTGAGAGTTACGTCATGTCCATGATGCATACACATGGTTGCCCACTCTAGTGCAACTGGTGATCGGGCTCCGGTGATTAAGACCCGCATATGTTCACCACACGTCGTTGTTTATTCATTGGCGTCCAAATAGGCGCAGGGCGGTAACTAAATCTGACAGGATCAAGCCGCAATTGGTCAAACAACTTTATCAAGGCTTGATGTATAACCCGATGGTGGTGAACATCCGCTTCAATTTGAATGGCTTGTGACCCTGTTTGGGTGATTCGGTAATCCACGCGACTTTGGGCGGATAGTGTTATAGCGCGGTAGATGAGATCTGGTAACACCGTCACTGGGACGTGGTTTGCGTTTAGCGTGAGGCGATCACCACATCGTCCGGCAATCGCGCCAAGAGGTTCAAATACGCCATTATCCTGTTTATTCTCAATAATATCGTCGAGCTGATAACGAATAATTGGCTGAGTTTTACGACGAAAATCGGTGATAATTGGGCTGTAATGAGTACGTTCGGTATTCAGCCAATGTTTTTCGATGTAAACAACATCTTGATTCCAGCGCATTTGTCCATGCTGATCAGTACATGCAAGAAAACCTTCGGTACATTGATAGACTTCATGGAGTTCGCTGTCGAACCGTTGAGAAATAAAGTGACGGTCACTCTCAGTTAGGACTTCTGCACCAGAAATGATCCGCTGTGGTTGAATTTCGGGTTGACTAAATTGACCGCTGAACTGGGCGCAGAGCTGAAGAGCTTGCGCACTACCAACCAAAAGTGTGGGTTGGAACTCATCCAGCTCTTTTATCCATTCTTGGTAAGGTTTGGTCAAATCGGCATAAAAGAATGTGACTGGCCCTTTCGCGATGGATTTATACAGTGGGCTGTTGGCCCGCAAGGCTAGTGCAATTCGGTGCTTTTGCCATAGGTTGGGCAACAGGCGAGCCAATATATTGCCAGCCCACAGTTGCGTTTCCTGTTTGTCAGCAAGAAATAACCCGCGCATGCCTGATGTGCCCGAAGAAAGCCCAACAGTAACATCGCCAACTTTCGAAGCGGCGAAGTTGCGTGACTGTTCTGCTTCGAGTGCTTGTTGCATTAGCTGTTCAGCATCTAGGCCTTTCGTATTCAACTCCGAGAGGCTCTCCATCATGGTTTGCTTATTCATGATAGGGAAATCACTAAGTGCTGCACCTTGAAGTGAGCGGTAATACGGTGAATGACAGCATACCCAATCTAGGTGTTGCGTTAAATGTCGTTGCTGCCATGTTTCGACTTGTTCCCTTGAGCCGAAGGGGCGGTAGCGGGTTCGCCAGAATTCTGAGATAAGCGTTCTCACTTCATCCATCCTTCTTTGATTAGCTGCTGGATAGTTTCCTGACAATGTGAAGGCACGAAGCGAACAAAGTGGTGGGTTTGTTGGTAGCAACTTCTCAACTCGGAGAGGGTGTTTTTATAGGCTTTTGTATCATCGCAAAGCATGTTCGCCAGCCAATGTTGATCGATATTTTCACTCAAGCTCTCGATTAACCAGCATGCATCGGCGAGTAAGAACAGCCAACCTTGGTCTCTTTTAACCAGCAAGCCCACTTGGCCAGCTGCATGGCCTGGCAAGCTAACCATATAAATAAATCCATCGTCGAACATGTCTTTACAGAGCAAATTAACACCTTGGCACTGAGGAAGAATTTGGCTGATTGATACAGAAAAGTCACTATGAATGAATAAGTTAGATTCAAGTTGTGGAGGAAGTAGAGCTTTTAGGTATCCTTTTCTTACGCCTCCAATTCGACCACTTTTAGTAATTGCATCCACCCCTTTTTGTTGGCAATGCAATTGAGAGTGGGAAAACTCAGACACGGCAGCAATGTGATCAGCATGGAAGTGGGAAAGTACTAAGTGTTCAATATCATGAGGTTTGAGACTTTCTTTTGCTAACTGCGCAACAATTCCGTGTTCTTTTTTATAGCGACAAGGTGTTGTCCAAGCATAAAAACGTTCAGGGAAGGGGCGAGTCGCGCTAAAAAAATGCTCGTGATATCCCGTGTCAAACAGGATGTTGCCTTGTGTTGGGTGCTGAATTAACGCAACGGCTGCCGGAAATGCTCTAGGCTTGATACCAGAACCTGGTTTGACAACAAAGCCTGGGTGTACGCAGTGTCCAGCCTCAAAGATTTTTATTTTTAGACCAGTTTGCATACTGCTGTATTCCTTCTTGAATTGAAAAAAGCGGTTGGTAATTCAGTGTTTGTTTCGCCTTGCTGATATCCAGAGTTTGATGATAGTTAAACAATCCTGCGCTGTATGAGGTGAGCCTTGGTTCTGGCTGATGTGGTAAGTGCCTTCGTATTTGCTCACTGAGCCTTAATAATGGTGATACAACGCCGTATGGTAATGATTGTAACGTTACTTTTAGGTTTAACCCCTCACATAAAGCTTGCAGAACAGTCTCAATTGGCATTGGTTCGTTGTTGGAAATGTTGAACACATCACCATGCTGAAGTTGGCCTGCCTGAGTGCAAGCGAGCATCGCTGCATGGGCAACGTTGTCGACATAGGTCAGATCAACCACAGGATTTCTACCCGATGGCAGAAGCAGAGTGTTGTTTTTTATCGCCTTAAGCACTCTTGGGATAATCGCGCGATCATTGGGTCCAAAAATGCCACGCGGTCTTAAAATGATCGCTTTGCTTTGGCCTTTTACGGCTTCAATTTCCGATAGGTATTTTGTGTGTGCGTAATCATTACACCAGTATGAAGCTATGGCGTCGGTTTCTCGAATATTCCAACGGTCTTGATGGTCAAAGTAGACGCTGGTGGAGGAAATATGGATAAAACGCGAGATTTGATAGGTATTAGCCGCATTGACGAGGTTTTTGGTGGCATCTACATTGGCTTGATAAAACGCCTGCCACTTTCCCCATGGGCTTGAGAGAGCGGCACAATGGATGATTGCATCCATACCTTGGCATACCGCATGAACTGCTGAGTGGTCTCTTAAATCGACTATATGTGGGATAACATCGAATTGCTCGGCGAGTTGTTTAGCGATGACTGTATTTCGTGCTGTAAAGTGCAGTTCATGCTGCTGGTGAAACATTCTCAGAATTGCGCTACCCAACATCCCGCTGCCACCAGTGACCAATATCTTCATAGTTTTAGCACTCCCATCCCTAGTGACAACCCTGCGGCGGTGCCAGCTAATAACACATGTTTTCCTGCGGCTTCTGGCTGATTACGCAGCCAGTGTAAGTTAATTGGGAGTGAGGCGGCGACTTGGTTTCCCAAAGTCGAAAAGTGATTAACGGTTTTCTCTGTTGGTAGCCCGGTGAGTGAAGGCAGTTTTTTTAATCCATGCGCGCTGGCTTGATGAGGAAGAAAATAATCAATATCGCCGAGTGTTACCGGAGAGGCGTCAAACCCTTTTTTTAGAAACGCTGGTAAGGCTTTACGCACATGTTTAAAGAGTGCTTTGCCCTCCATCTCAAACTGGCAACTTTTTAAATAGGCTTGATGCTCGGAGGTATGCGGATTGATATGACTACCTCCGCCCTTAATTTGACAAAATGAATACCCGGTATGATGCGTTTCAAAGTGACTGGTGAGCAATCCATCATCGTTGTGTTCTTCGAGCAAAAATGCGGCGGCACCGTCCGCGAATAAGGTTGCAACTTCTGGTTTGAGCGTAAAATTTCGATTCAGTGTGATGCCAGTGGCGAGTTCGCTGGTGACAATAAGAATCCGACGGTACCGTTTTGCTAAGAATAGACTCTGAGCAAGATCAAGCGCAGAGAGAAAGGATAAACAGGTGCTGTTCAAATCAAAGCTTTCTAGCCATGTTGGAGCGTCTAACGCGGCGAGAACCGCTGAAGCGTCGTAGGGTAGAGACTGGTGGTGTGTACCGCTAGCGTAGATAAGGAGATCAACGGAGCTTAAGGTATGTGTGTTTCCTAAACACTGCTCTATTGCCTGCACCGCCATGTAAATAGCGGTCTCTTTTGTATTGGCTACATGACGATATTCAACGTCGAATTTATTTCGGCAGGTCCCTGGCGCTAATTTTAGGAAGTGATCCATCTCTCGATCAGACCATTGATTCGTTGGCAGGTAGCTTCCACTGGAAACGATGTTAAAGCCCATTATTCTCTATACACTTATTAAAAACGTCGTTCAAAATAAACCACGTTGCATATTGAAGCTATGGTGAGCGAGATGAAAAATAAACAGAACAAAACAAATGGGAGTAAGAGCACGCTTTGGGTGCAATGCTGAGAATGAATTTTCAGGAATGAGCCAGGCTTTTATTTGCTGGCTCAATATGAATAGAGTGAGGGTTACTTCTTAAATTTCGCCAAAATACGATCCAAATGGTTTGCAAATTCGCGTCGATCGGTTTGAGAAAGCGCGGCGGGCCCACCTGTCTGAATTCCGCTTGAACGCATGGTTTCCATAAAGTCGCGGATATTTAGGCGAGCTTTGATGGTGTCTTTTGTATAGAGCTCGCCACGAGAACTGAGGGCTTGAGCGCCTTTAGAGATAACCTCATCTGCAAGCGGAATATCTGACGTGATCACCAAATCGTTGGCTTCTACACGCTTGACGATTTCGTTGTCTGCGATGTCAAATCCCGCAGGGACTTGTAGCGAGTGGATGTTGTCTCTTTTCGGCACAGGGACAACGTGGTTAGCGACAAACGTACATTCAATCCCCGTACGCTCGGCGGCACGCACAATGGTTTCGCGAATAACTTTCGGACACGCGTCTGCATCTACCCATAACTTCATGATGATTTCTCACTGAGTTTCGCTTCTAACTCTTCAATACGAATGGCTAGCATTTTTACGGTGTGTTCTAGGGCTTCAAGACGATCATTATCGGTGTGGTGTTGTGCTGCGATTTCAACCTTGGGTACGCGTTGAGCACTCTTCCAACTTTTTATTGCGGTGATTAACGCTGGCATTGGAACTGGCGTTTTCAATCGTGCTTTCACTAACGCTACGGTTGGCTCTTTTCCTTGTTGTTGCAACTGTTCCATTGCCGCTTCTAATTCTTTAGTAACGTCTTGAGTTAACATTTTTAATCCTTAACAACGATATATCTATCATCATACGTTGAGTGCGCTAATTTGGCGAATGGCATTTTGGAGAGTGTAGTGTGAGAGATCTCTTACATAGGTTGTGAGAGAAAACGATTTCGTAAGCGGAAAAAGAGAAGCTGAAGAGCTTAAGTTTCTGATAAATAATGATTTAACAACTTGTTAACCAATGTGAGAGCCAAATATTTATCTTAGATAGATTGTCTATTTTTGGAAAAGGCGTAAATTGAGAGTTGTCAGCAGGAAGCAGACATGGAACAGGAAAGCACCAAGGATTTGGTTATCGTCAGGAAGACGATTTGGTTGGTCAGGATGATTAATCAAGCATGGAGCGTAGGACATTGTAAGGATACGATCATCAATAGGATGTTGATGACTAAGGATAGACGATGGACCCCTCTAGGATTGAGGTTATGGACAGCATCAGGAAGATGCAAGGGACACCGCTCAAGGAACAAGTGACGTGTGCTAACGAGGAATGTTAGCAGTCAGGATGATAAGGACACCGCTAGGACGGCGACGTAAGGAATAAGCTGACGGAATCAGCCACTATTATGGATGATGCATGGAGCACTTTTAGTAGCCGGACTGCTGCGAGTAAGACCATGACCCCGATACTTATGTGTCGGGGTCTTTCTTATATAAAAACGATATCCAGTGTTCTCATTGAATTAAGCATCTCGATGTTATTTGGGGATATCAATATCACAAAATATATAAATTCCTAATAACACTTAATAAAAAACAACTCAGATCAATATCCTTTCCAACCAGTTGGTTTAACTTTCGGCTTCTCTACAAGGTGTTATGCCCGCAATCATTGAGCATGTTCAGCTCATCGAGTTTGTGATCTGCGGATAGATTAAGTTTGTTGTAATCAAGGAACAGATGTGGCCATAGTAACCAGAAGAATGCTTCTTCTACCCTACAATGAGTCGTTGCAACTAGAATTCGTCATGCTGAATTGCTGTGCGAAAAACCGTGCTGAATTGAATGGTCCGTATACAGTTGCGTCTGCCAAACAGATGTTTGAGAAAATACTGGATGATGAGAACATTTATAGTATGGCAGTGCTAGAGAGCACCAGTCGTGACTATATGGGACACGTGTTCATTGCTAATCTCGATTCCGAACCTGAATTAGGGTTTATTTTTGATAAATCATATTGGGGTAAAGGGTTAGCAACAGAAGCACTAAAAGCATTTTTCCCCAAAGCGTGCCGTGAGTTGGGCTTGAATAAGGTGAAAGCTAACGTGAATAGCAATCATCAAGCTTCTATGGCGGTACTGAAAAAGCTGGGATTTGTTAAAACAAAAGAAAGTAAGGATGTATATGGTCCTTACTTTGAAATGGAATTTACAAGCGATGCGGTGGTAGGTGAAAGTTCTGCGGCCTGAAACCGACCATGGTTAACTCTCCTTGGTAGCAATCGTCACCAAGAGATGAAAACTCAAATTGATACACCGTATGCCAACGCCAGACTCCGTCTGGCGTTTTTAGTTTATGGGCACCAAAGGCGATGCTGATTAATTGGAGATCCAATTGCTCACATTTACGCGTGATGACCGCTTTTGCGAGTTCGGCTTGGCGACGCTGTTGCCAAAACAGGTAACAGAAAAAGCAGAGCCCTAAAATTGCTAAAAGATCACCAATCATTCCTGAACCTTTCTTAGCTTTTTGTTGCTTGTTGTAAGCTTACTAGCGCATTTGCTAGTTCCTCTGATGGGTTTGAATGCAGCAAAGGCAATAACACCATTCTTAACTCTGGCAGCATCACTAAATCGGCAAATAACTGATTAAATAGGGATTGATTACCGGTTTGAGCTAAACGCAGCAAAAACTGTTCCGCTACCTTTTCATTGGCGAGTAAGTGCCAAGCGCGGCCCGCCACACCAATCAATACCTCCTGATGGCTTAAACGAGGGCTATGCAATATCGCATCTAATACTGGAGAGGCGACTTCTGTTGGTGCACCAGCAAGGGCTCGGATAAGTGCTGAAAGTAGGAAGAGATCAGGTTCGCTACTTGCGATTTCTTGCTGTGCCTTTTCTGCGATACGTTCTGCTAAACGCTCTTGTAGCTCTACATGCTCAAGCGCACCTAATAGGGCATAAAGTGGCTCATTTGGTAGGTGGTTCAACGCTTTGCGTATCATTACTCCGTTTTGCTCTTTGTTCAGGCGAGCGGCTATGTCTGTGATACCTTGCAGACCTACAGTTTGCCAATTATCCCAGCCTAAACCTCCAGAGAAGTAATGCTGGGTATGCTCGTAATATTGGCTGGTAGGAAGATTGAGGTTTGCGCGGACCTGGCTATGAAACACGGCCATTTTATCTTCGGAAGGTTTGAAAGTGTATGGGTTGTTAGACAGCTTTTGCTGTTGCTCTTCAGTGATATCATCATTGAGGCGTGTTCCCATAGCCTCCACTACGTATTTAATGAAATTGCCGATATCCGCTTGCTTTAACAAACCGCGCTCGTCCAATTCAAACTTTAGAAACCAAATCCAAGGTTGCTTTTGTTCATTCCAGTACGCGATGGCAAGGTGTGCTTTACGTTGCATTGGAAATGGGTAAGGTGCTTGACCTTTTTCTACATCGGTAAACTCTTTCTTAGCGATGGTTTTGATACGGCGACCAAGATCGAAGATTTGATAATCACAGTGGCTGTTGTTCAACAGTTGAGTGAGGGTTTGAATGTTTTCCATTAAATACGACGTCCTAACGTTCTTTTCACAAGAAATGGTATCATTCTCGGCTAATTCAAGGTTCGAGATAGAATTAATGGTAACAAATACTCAATTGGTCGACTTACTTCACCAACTTGAAGCGCAGCTTAGAGAGCATAACTTATGGCAATATACTATGCCTTCAGAGCAAGCCTTACAAAGTACAGAGCCATTTGCGATTGATACATTGCACCCTCATGAGTGGTTGCAGTGGATCTTTATAGCCAGAATGCACTCACTAGTGAAAAACAATCAACCACTGCCAAGAGGGTTTTCTCTCGAGCCCTATTTTTCAGAAGCGTGGAAGCAGGAACCGCAGTTCGCCGAGCTGCTTGTTACAATCCGAACCATTGACGAACTGTGTAAGTAAACGAATGCTAGAACAAGAACTAACGCGATCTTCAGAACCAGTTGAGCTGGAGATCGTTTATCAGGATGAATATTTTGTAGCGGTCAATAAGCCTGCAGGCATGTTAGTGCATCGCAGTTGGTTAGATAAACACGAAACTCAGTTTGTCATGCAAACTTTGCGCGACCAAATTGGTCAGCATGTGTTCCCATTGCATCGTCTGGATCGTCCAACATCTGGTGTGCTTGTGTTTGCGTTGTCGAGTGAAGTCGCATCACAAGTCATGCCGATGTTTGCTGAACATAAAATGGAAAAGACATACCACGCAATAGTACGCGGTTGGATTGAGGAAGAGGGCGTCTTGGATTACGCGCTCAAAGTCGAGTTAGACAAGATTGCGGATAAGTTCGCTTCACAAGAAAAAGAAGCGCAAGAAGCGGTGACGGAATATAAGCCGTTGGCTAAAGTGGAAGTTCCCTATTCGACGGGTAAATTTCCTACAACGCGTTATTGCTTAGTTGAGATGAAACCTAAAACGGGGCGTAAGCACCAACTTCGTCGTCATATGGCACATCTACGCCATCCGATCGTGGGTGATACAACGCACGGGGATGGAAAGCACAACAAGCTGTATCGCACAGAGTTTGAATCTCATCGTCTGCTACTGCATGCTTCAGAGTTACGGTTCGTCCATCCATTTACCGATCAAGAGATTGTCATGACGGCCAATCTTGATGAAACTTGGCAGCAATTGTTCACTCGATTTGAGTGGGATGAATCGATGATTAACCGATAATCGGTGCAGTTAGATCTAGATAATGATTGGGTACAAATAAAAAGGGTTAGCATCAATGCTAACCCTTTTTAATATTTAAGACTTAACGTTTTACTTTAGTTTTTCAAGATCCGCTTCGATCTCTGCGATTTTACTCGAAACGACTTTTTCTAAATGACGAAGGTCTGAAAGAATTTTCTCTTTTACATCAACCTCAGGTTGTTTCGTTGGCTTAGTGATTTTATTCAGTTCATCAATGACTAATGTGAGGTTTCGGTTGATTTCCGTTACTTCTTTATATTTGTGACTGCCACTATCAACAAGAACATTTTTGATTTGGCGTGGATATTTGAATTTAACGCTTTTAGCGAATAGTTCGCCTTTTTGCTTGTGGAAATATATCTTGAGCACATCTTTGTGTGCTTCTTGGCGTAGGGAATAACGTTCAATCTGCTTAGGGTCGTGAATACCCAAACCAGTGAGGTGGGGATACATAGGCTACCTCTATTACATCTAATTGATATTGATATAACTGTAGCAGCCTATGTATGAGCTAGATAGCTGATATTTAGCCAAAATGCTTAACTTGTGGGCAAGATCGCTCTCGCCCTGAACCGAAAAGATTGGCAGGTTTGATCTAAGCTGCGACCTCATCAGATAACTTTTCGATCAATCTCTCTCTTAGCTCATCTTGCTGTTCTTCACTTAATCTTCCTCCTGCATCACTGGTTAAAATAAACAAGTCTTCTGCTCGCTCACCAATGGTGGTGATTTTGGCACCGTGAAGGTTGATATTTAAATCAGCAAACGTACGGCCTACTTTGGCCAACAGCCCTGGTGTGTCTAGCGCGACAAACTCCATTAAAGTGTGTTTTTTACCTTTGGTTGGTAAGAAGTCGACTTTGGTTTTCACATTAAAGTGCTGAAGTTTGTTCGGAGTACGGCGCGTTTTAATCTTGGTTGGTCGGCCCGCCTCCAGTACATGGGTGAGGTGTTTAATCACCGCCGCGTGACGAGACTCATCGATCGCTTCGCCATGTTGATCGAGTACCATAAAGGTATCAATCACGTGCCCATCTTTGCTGGTCATGATTTGCGCGTCGTGTACATTAAAATTACGCCTATCTAACTCCGCCACGACCGTCGCAAATAAAGCAGGCTGGTCTTTCGTATATACAAACACCTCAGTGCCGCCACGAGTGGCTTTTTTACTGATCAATACCAAAGGCTTAGTCGGATCTTCCATGCGAAGTAAGTGTTCGCAGTGCCACGCGATTTGCGTATGAGTATGACGAAGGAAGTAGTCAGCTTTGAAGCGTTGCCACAATACTTCAATTTCGCGCGCGGCAAACCCCTCTTTGCGCAGCATTGCGGAGGCCATTTGTTGATTGTGGCGAATTCGCTCACGCACATCGACAGGGTTCTCTAGGCCTCTACGTAAAGCACGTTGTGTGGAGTAATACAGCTCCGCAAGTAAAGTTCGTTTCCAAGCATTCCAAAGTTCTGGGTTGGTTGCACAAATATCTGCAACTGTCAGGCATACAAGATAATCGAGAGATTCTTCGTCTCTGACTTTTTTGGCAAACTCGGTAATGACATCAGGATCATAAATATCTCGGCGCTGTGCGGTGACAGACATTAATAGATGATGTCTTACCAACCAAGCGACAAGTTTCGCTTCGGGCTTCGATAAACCATGCTCAATGCAGAAGTCGTACGCTTCTCCTTCACCGATAATCGAGTGATCGCCGCCACGACCTTTCCCGATATCATGGAAAATAGCGGCAATAATCAGCAGCTCTTTCTTTTGCATCCGAGGGTAGACGTCACAGCAAATAGGGTGCTTCGCATGATTTTCTGGGTCACTAAAAGTGTTGATGTGTTTAAGTAAGCGAATACTGTGTTCATCAACGGTGTAGGCATGGAATAAGTCAAACTGCATTTGACCAACAATCTGACTCCATTGCGGTAAATAGGCCGCCATAACCCCTAATCGGTGCATGAGACTGAATGCTTTGTGCAGAGCATTAGGGTGACGACATAACGCCATGAACTTTTCACGCGCAGCAGGAATGGTGTGCAAAAACTTGTTGAGCCGACGGCGAGCGGTGCGCAGTTGACGCAGCGTTGGTGGGCTCACCCCTTCAATAGTTGAGTCGTTAGCAATATGTAAGAACATATCCAGAATAGTTTCTGGGCGAGCTTGGAACAATGCGGGTTTCCGCGCTTCAATTAAAGAACCGCGACGTTGAAAGTCCGTATCGAGAATCTCGGCACTTTCTGTCGCCCCACCATTAATGATCGCTTGGTCAAAGAGTTTGAGTAGCATTTTATTGAGCTCTGCCACACGACGAAGCGTGCGGTAGAACTCTTTCATCATCATTTCTACGCCTCGGTTGCCTTCTCCGACGTAGCCTAGATTTTCCGCAACTTGTGCTTGATGAGCAAAGGTCAAGCGGTTGTCATAGCGGCGAAGCTCCATGTGCAGAGCGAAACGTACTCGCCAAAGGAAGTCCTGACATTCAACCAATTCTCGGTATTCTGCGTCAGTTAAAAATCCGTATCGGCTCATTTCCAACAATGAAGTAGCACCAAAGTGACGTCGAGCGACCCAGCTCAATGTATGAATATCGCGCAGCCCGCCAGGGGTTGATTTAATGTCCGGTTCTAAGTTGTAGGTCGTGTCGTGGTAACGTGCATGGCGTTCGCGCTGCTCTTGAATTTTAGCGCGGTAAAACGTCTCACTTGGCCAGAAGGAGTCTGATAACACGACTTTCTTCAGTGCCTGAAAGGTGTCCTCGCTTCCACACAGCAGTCGCGCTTCTTGCAGGTTTGTCGCGACCGTTAGATCGGCTTTACCAATTTCAGCACATTCAGTAACGGTGCGAACAGCGTGTCCGACCTCGAGTTTTAAATCCCACAACAGCGTAATGAACTCGCTGATTTTTGCTTCTAACGCGGTTGGCAGTTTATTGTTCGACAGAATCAAAATATCGATATCGGAGAGCGGATGCAGCTCGCCGCGTCCGTAGCCACCAACGGCAACCAGAGAAATGTTGTAAATATCCTTGAAGCCAAAATGTTGCCACAAACGATTGAGAAGCAGATCCATATATTCAGCTCTGGCTAAAACCAAGCTTGTTACCGGATGATGATTGAGAAACTCTTGGTTTTGATTAGAGCTAAACTTCTCTAATTCTTGTTTGAGTTCACCGATATTGATTTGTTCATCGGAAAAGGTAAGAGGGGACTGAAGTGTCATATTTGCCATCCGTGCAAGCTAATCTAATAACAATCTAACAAATTTGCGGCAGATAAAAAATATCCCCGCCGAAGCAGGGATATAGTAAACAACGAGTGGTCGTCAGCTTTACGCGTTTTTCATTAGGCGAGGAATCGTATCGTCGCTACGAAGCGTCAGTACTTCACAACCTTCTTTTGTTACTACAATGGTATGTTCCCATTGCGCAGAGTTCTTGCCGTCGCCCGTGTAAACAGTCCAGTCATCTTGTGCATCAACAGAGCAACCAAATTTACCTGCGTTAATCATCGGCTCAATAGTAAAGCACATGCCTTCTTTTAATACGCGGCGGTCTTTGTTCTTGTAATGAACCACTTGTGGTTCTTCATGGAACTCATCGCCGATACCGTGACCACAGAAGTCTTTCACAATAGAAAACTTGTTGCGAGGATTGTTCTTGTTGTTCTCTTTGATGTACTTCTCGATAGCTGTACCGATGTCACCAACCGTTGAACCTGGCTTAACGGTGCGCATACCAACATACAGTGCTTCTTGAGCTACCATGCACAGACGTTTGTTTGCAGGCGAAACATCACCGACTAGGAACATCTTAGAAGTGTCACCATGGTAACCCTGAGGACGCACGCTCAGATCGGCATTCTCATCATTTGGAACGATTACGGTAATATCAACGTTTAAGATGTCACCATCTTTTAGTACCGCCGGCTTCATTTGGCCGTTGCTACCGATTTCGTCTTTTTCCGCTGGAATACCGTGGCATACGATATGGTTGATTGAAGTACAGATCGACTTAGGGAAACCATGGTAATCAAGCGGAGCAGAGTATGCGCCTTTTTCTAGAGCGTACTCATGACAGATTTTGTTTAACTCTTCTGTCGTCACACCAACTTTGATGTGTGGTTCGATCATTTCTAGAATCTCTGCGGCTAGCTTGCCCGCAATGCGCATGCGTTCTATTTCTTCAGCAGTTTTAATCTTGATTGACATTGGCTTTCTCTACTTATTCCTAAGCACGTAAACGTGCGAATGGCTGCATTCTATCAGACATCGGGGCGTTAACCCAAGTTAGATAGGAATATGCATCATTCTTAATTCGATCATATGTTTAAAGTTTTGCTTATAAATAGGAGAAAGTGGCTCGGTGAAGAAATAATTTTTACTAGCCACAGTGAGCTAAAATATGGTATAAAGCGCGCCGGAATAGAGGACTGTTCTCTTCGTTTAGCAAAGTTAAGCGGCGAAGCAAGCTTCATCCGAATAACCTTTTATCTTTAAATCACACACATTCCGTCACATATTCCGGGGTGCTGAGCAGAAGCTTGGTCGGAGTTATGGGGAATGTGGAGGCCTAACCCCATAGAGGATTTTAAAATGGCAACTGTATCAATGCGCGATATGCTAAAAGCTGGTGTTCACTTCGGTCACCAGACTCGTTACTGGAACCCAAAAATGAAGCCATTCATCTTTGGCGCTCGTAACAAAGTTCATATCATCAACCTAGAAAAAACTGTACCAATGTTCAACGACGCTCTAGCTGAACTAGCTAAAGTTGGCGAGAAGAAAGGTAAGGTTCTATTCGTAGGTACTAAGCGCGCTGCATCTGAAGCTGTTAAAGAAGCTGCAATCGCAAGCAACCAGTTTTACGTAAACAACCGCTGGTTAGGCGGTATGCTTACAAACTACAAAACAGTTCGTCAGTCTATCAAGCGTCTAAAAGAACTAGAGACTCAATCTCAAGACGGTACTTTTGACAAACTAACTAAGAAAGAAGCTCTAATGCGTACTCGCGAAATGGAGAAGCTGGAGAAATCTCTTGGTGGTATCAAAGACATGGGCGGCCTACCAGACGCTCTATTCGTAATCGACGCTGATCACGAACACATTGCAATTAAAGAAGCTAACAACCTAGGTATTCCAGTATACGCTGTGGTAGATACTAACTCTAACCCAGACGGCGTTGACTACGTAATCCCAGGTAACGACGACGCGATCCGCGCTGTACAGCTATACCTGAACGCTGCTGCTTCAGCAGTATCTGAAGGTCGTAACAAAGACGTAGCTGCAGTTGCTGAAAAAGACGGTTTCGTAGAAGCTGAATAATAGCGGCTCTGTGTCACACTTGGTCTATGTGAAACCTTTGTGTAGCATAAACTAAGTTATAGTTAGCAATGGGGGCCGACAATGTTAGGCCCCTGTTTTTTACCTTATTTCGAATCAAACGAGGAAGACAGAATGGCAACTGTAACTGCTGCTCTAGTTAAAGAACTTCGCGAGCGTACTGGCGCTGGCATGATGGAATGTAAGAAAGCGCTTGTAGAAGCAAACGCTGACATCGAACTAGCAATTGAAAACATGCGTAAATCTGGCGCAGCGAAAGCAGCTAAGAAAGCTGGTAACGTTGCAGCTGAAGGCGCAATCATCATCAAAGAAGAAAACGGCGTTGCTGTTCTTCTTGAAGTTAACTGCCAAACTGACTTCGTTGCTAAAGACGGTAACTTCACTGCATTCGCAGAAGAAGTTGCAGCTGCAGCTCTAGCTTCAAAAGCTTCTGTTGAAGAACTACAAGCACAATTCGAAGACGCACGTGTAGCTCTAGTAGCTAAAATCGGTGAAAACATCACTATCCGTCGCGTAGAATACGTTCAAGGCACTGCAATCGCTTCTTACCGTCACGGTGAGAAAATCGGTGTTGTTGTTGCTGGTGAAGGCGACGCAGAAACTCTTAAGCACGTTGCAATGCACGTTGCTGCTTCTAAGCCAGAGTTCGTTAACCCAGAAGACGTACCAGCTGACGTAGTAGAAAAAGAGAAAGCGGTTCAAGTTGAAATCGCAATGAACGAAGGCAAGCCTGCTGAAATCGCTGAGAAGATGGTTGTTGGCCGCATGAAGAAATTCACTGGCGAGATCTCTCTAACAGGTCAAGCTTTCATCATGGAGCCTAAGAAAACTGTAGGCGAAATGCTGAAAGAAAAAGGCGCTTCAGTTTCTACGTTCGTTCGCCTAGAAGTAGGTGAAGGTATCGAGAAGAAAGAAGAAATGAGCTTCGCTGAAGAAGTTGCAGCAGCTCAAAAAGGTTAATCCTTAGAGACTGTATAAAGATTAGACCGTAGCCAAGGCTGCGGTCTTTTTATGAGCAGTGAACGATTAGCCGTGATGAATAGCCATAACTGAAGTTGTGTCTATTCATGACTGTTAATCAACAACTCTCTTTGGAAGGTAAACTCCATGACTACGAACCCTAAACCAGCGTATCAACGTATTCTATTAAAACTGAGTGGTGAAGCTCTTCAAGGTGAAGACGGTTTTGGTATTGATCCTGCGGTCCTTGATCGTATGGCACAAGAAGTTAAAGAACTGGTTGAACTGGGTGTTCAGGTTGGTGTAGTTATCGGTGGCGGTAACTTGTTCCGTGGTGCAGGCCTAGCTGAAGCTGGTATGAACCGCGTAGTTGGTGACCACATGGGTATGCTTGCTACAGTAATGAATGGCCTAGCGATGCGTGATGCTCTTCACCGTGCATACGTAAATGCGCGCGTTATGTCTGCAATCCCTCTAAAAGGCGTATGTGACGACTATAATTGGGCTGATGCGATCCGTGAGCTTCGCCAAGGCCGAGTTGTCATCTTCTCTGCTGGTACTGGTAACCCGTTCTTTACAACGGATTCTGCTGCTTGTTTACGTGGTATCGAAATTGAAGCGGATGTCGTACTAAAAGCGACGAAAGTTGATGGTGTATTTACTGCTGACCCTGTAGCAAACCCAGACGCAGAGCTGTATGATAAGCTATCTTATGCAGAAGTTCTGGATAAAGAGCTGAAAGTTATGGACTTGGCGGCGTTTACGCTAGCTCGTGACCACAAAATGCCAATCCGCGTATTTAATATGAACAAGCCAGGCGCACTACGTCGCGTGGTTATGGGCGAAGCAGAAGGCACGCTCATCAACGAATAAGCTTGGCTTAAGGTGCCACTCCAAAGCGTTAGGGTGGTGCTTGCTTTGCTCAACCGTTTTAGGCTTTCTTCAGGAAAGATGACATTTTTAAGGTGAAACTGTGATTAACGAAATCAAAAAAGACGCGCAAGAGCGCATGGATAAAAGCGTTGAAGCGCTTAAGAACAACCTTTCTAAAATTCGTACAGGTCGTGCACACCCAAGCCTACTATCTGGTATTTCTGTAGAATACTACGGTGCAGCAACACCTCTAAACCAAGTAGCAAACGTTATTGCTGAAGATGCACGTACACTTGCAATCACGGTTTTTGATAAAGAGCTGACGCCGAAAGTAGAAAAAGCGATCATGACGTCTGACCTTGGTCTAAACCCTATGTCAGCTGGCACTATCATCCGCGTTCCACTTCCACCGCTAACGGAAGAACGTCGTAAAGACCTAGTTAAGATCGTTCGTGGTGAAGCTGAAGGTGGTCGTGTTGCTGTTCGTAACATCCGTCGTGACGCAAACAACGATCTTAAAGCGCTTCTAAAAGATAAAGAAATCTCTGAAGATGAAGACCGTAAAGCACAAGACGAAATTCAAAAGCTAACTGACGTTGCAGTTAAGAAGATCGATGAAGTTCTTGCTGCAAAAGAAAAAGAGTTGATGGAAGTTTAATACTCCCACACACATCACTGTTGGAAAACGCTGTGCTCACAGCTCAGCGTTTTTTTATGTTAGTCTATCCAACTGATGGAACTCAATTAACTCCCTATGCAAAATTCTCAAGCCTTCTCTGATTCCCTTCCTAAGCATATTGCCATCATTATGGACGGTAATGGCCGTTGGGCTAAGTCCAAAGGAAAACCTCGCGTATTTGGTCATAAAAAAGGCGTTAGTGCCGTTCGTAAGACCGTGGCTGCTGCTTCAAAACTAGGCATTAGAGCCATGACGCTGTTTGCTTTTAGTAGTGAAAACTGGCGTCGTCCGGAGGAAGAAGTGGGTCTTTTGATGGAACTGTTTATCACGGTCCTGTCTAGTGAAGTAAAAAAACTACACAAAAATAACTTACGCTTGCGCGTGATCGGTGATACCAGTCGATTTAGTGAGCGTCTACAAAAGAAAATTGTAGAAGCAGAAAACCTAACGGCAGATAACACGGGTATGGTGATCAACATTGCAGCCAACTATGGCGGTAAATGGGACATCACAGAAGCTGCTAAAACGTTAGCGCTAAAAGCACGTAACGGTGAAATTCGTGTAGAGGATATCAATGAGCAGCTAATCACTGAGCATTTGACCATGGCAGACCTACCGGAAGTGGATCTTTTAATTCGCACCAGTGGAGAGTGCCGCATCAGCAACTTTATGTTGTGGCAAATGGCTTATGCAGAAATGTACTTTACACCAGAGTACTGGCCAGAATTCGATGAAGACAGTTTGGTAGAAGCTGTGACTTGGTTTATCAACCGAGAACGTCGTTTTGGCTGTACAGGTGAACAAATAAAGGCATTGATGGCAGCTCAATAAGGACTAGTTAGTTTGAAACAGAGAATAATAACAGCACTAATTTTAGCTCCCCTGGTTATTTTAGGCATTTTTAAATTACCGCTAATGGGCTTTATTGCCGCTTTAACTGCAATAACGCTATTAGGTTTTTGGGAGTGGACTCAGTTTACAGGAAGCAACTCTCGCATTGCTGCCCTTGTGCCGGCAATCATTATTACCGGACTTAGTTTTCTATACATCTCGCCTGATGCATATAGCCTCAATCACTTAACGACACCTCATTATGTCGTCTTGGGTATTGGTTTTGTTTGGTGGATTATTGCTAGCTTAATGGCGATTACTTACCCCAAAACGACGAAATCTTGGCAAAGTAATTTTGTTTTACGTCATGTATTTGGTTTTCTGACATTAATCCCATTCCTTTGGAGTGTGATTATTCTCAGAGCGTATGACATCACTGTAGATCCATACCACGGCGCAAAGCTTGTGTTGTACGTTTGTTTCTTGGTATGGGCTGCAGATAGCGGCGCCTACTTTGCAGGCAAAAGCTTAGGCAAACGTAAGATGGCTCCTCATGTAAGCCCCAATAAAACTATTGAAGGGCTAATTGGTGGCATTATCACGGCATTAATCGTAGCGTGGGCATTTGCTGATTGGTTCGACATCCAGTTCACTAGCCCTGTCCATATGGTGCTGATTACGCTGGTTACTGTCGTTATTTCAGTGCTTGGTGATCTGGTTGAAAGTATGTTCAAACGTGTCTCAGGCATTAAAGACAGCAGTAACATTATCCCAGGGCACGGTGGTGTGCTAGATCGTATCGACAGCCTAACCGCAGCATTCCCAGTTTTTGCTCTTCTTTACTACGTATTCTAATTTATCAGGAGCGGCGTCGTCGCTCCTGAGCTTTCTAACGGTCTTACAACATGCAAAAGTTAACGATTCTTGGTGCTACTGGATCAATTGGTGCAAGCACGCTTAAAGTGGTCGAACAAAACCCAGATCTGTTTTCTGTCGTTGCCTTAGCGGCAAGCACTAACGTTGAAAAGATGATCGGTCTATGTCGTCAGTGGCAACCTAAATATGCGGTCATGGCAGATAAAGCTGCGGCGTCTCAACTTCAAGCTGAGCTACACTCGGTTTCGCCAGGTACCGAAGTGCTAGGTGGTACTGATGCGCTATGTCATATAGCTTCGCTGGACGAGGTCGACAGTGTAATGGCTGCTATTGTAGGAGCCGCTGGCTTATTGCCTACCATGGCTGCCGTGAAAGCAGGTAAGCGAGTCTTGTTGGCAAATAAAGAAGCACTTGTAATGTCAGGCCAGCTATTTATTGATGCTGTAGAAGAATTTGGCGCAGAGCTACTTCCCGTCGACAGTGAACACAACGCCATTTTCCAATGTTTACCACAGCAAGTGCAAACCAATCTAGGTCGTTGCAATTTACAAGAACATGGCATTTCTCATATTTTGTTGACTGGATCTGGTGGTCCTTTCCGTTACACTGACATCGCAGAACTGGAGCAGGTGACACCCGCGCAGGCGATTGCTCATCCAAACTGGTCGATGGGGCCAAAAATTTCTGTTGATTCTGCCACGATGATGAATAAAGGCCTTGAGTATATCGAAGCTAAGTGGCTATTTAATGCTGCTCGCGAACAACTGAAGGTGGTTATTCATCCTCAATCGGTAATTCATTCTATGGTTCAGTATCGTGATGGTTCGGTCTTGGCACAAATGGGAGAAGCGGATATGGCGACGCCAATTGCGCTCACCATGTCATACCCGTCAAGAGTGGAAGCTGGGGTTAAGCCGCTAGACTTCACGAAAGTTGGTGAGCTGACGTTTTTGCAGCCTGATTTTGCTCGTTACCCATGTTTAAAGCTCGCAATTGATGCCTGTTATGAAGGTCAACACGCAACAACAGCATTGAATGCAGCTAATGAAGTCGCTGTTGATGCATTTTTAAATAACAGACTAGGTTTTACCGATATTGCTCGCATCAATGAGTCTGTGTTGAATAAAATCAACGCAAGCTGCAAAGCTGAGAATGCGAATAGCTTGGAAAGCTTGCTCGAGCTAGATAGAATGGCACGAACTATTGCCCTAGAAACCATACGCGAGCGTAGCTGATGACTGGTATATTGTGGAATCTCATTTCTTTTATCGTCGCACTGGGCATTCTTGTTGCCGTGCACGAATTTGGGCATTTTTGGGTTGCTCGCCGTTGCGGCGTTAAAGTTGAAAAGTTTTCAATCGGTTTCGGCAAGTCTATTTGGAGTAAAGTAGGCAAAGACGGAACGGAGTACAGCATCTCAATGATCCCTCTCGGCGGCTATGTGAAAATGGTTGATAGCCGTGTCGATGAGGTGCCAGAACATGAGAAGCACCTAGCGTTTGATAAGAAGCCGTTATGGAAACGAACCTCTATTGTTGCGGCTGGCCCCATCTTTAATTTTCTTTTCGCAATTTTTGCCTATTGGCTGGTATTTCTAATTGGTATCCCAGCAGTTAAGCCTGTAATTGGTGAAGTTACGCCCAATTCGATTGTTGCGGAAGCTGGAATTGAATCTGGAATGGAACTTAAATCGATATCTGGTATCAAAACTCCGGATTGGGAATCAGTAAATATGGGATTGATTTCTCATATTGGCGATGATTTGATGACGGTAACACTAACGTCAGCGAATGAAGTTGGTTCAGAAGTAACGAAAACGCTCGATTTACGTGAGTGGAAGTTCGACCCAGAAACTCAGTCAGCGATGCAGTCGTTAGGTTTTGCTCCGTATACACCGGAGGTGTATCGAGTTATCGAGCAGGTCTCGCAAGGTGGAGCGGCGGAAAAAGCCGGTGTGCTTCCAGGTGATGAGGTTGTCGCAATTGGTCAACAACGCGTAACCGAATGGAAGCAAGTGGTTGAGGCGGTTCGTTCTAATCCTGATACACCGCTTGAATTGACAGTGTTACGTCAGGGTTATGAGCAAACATTGACGCTGACGCCCGGTAGCCGTGAGCTAGCTAACAAAGAAGTCGTTGGTTTTGCAGGTATTGCACCTAAAGTCGCAGAATGGCCAGAAAGTTATCGCTTCGATCTTCAGTTTGGTGTATTCGAGTCAATAGGTAAAGCAGTAGACAAAACTGGCCAAGTCATTGGTTTGACAATCAGCATGCTTAAGAAGCTGATTGTTGGAGACGTTGGTCTGAATAATCTGAGTGGACCAATATCAATAGCCAAAGGCGCAGGCGCGACAGCAGATTATGGTTTGGTCTACTTTTTAGGTTTTCTCGCTCTAATTAGTGTTAACCTAGGTATTATTAACCTCGTTCCTTTACCAATGTTGGATGGCGGTCATTTGTTGTTTTTTGCAATTGAAGCAGTCATTCGACGTCCTGTTCCTGAGAAAGTGCAGGAAATGGGCTTTAGAATTGGTGGTGCGATCATCTTCTCGCTCATGGCGTTAGCGCTATTTAATGATTTTACTCGTCTGTGATAGTTCAGAGACAAAAGCAGTAGCAAGGAATAATTAGAACAAGTATGGCGATTAAGCGAATTCTATTTGCAAGTTTACTGGCGACCAGTGTATCTGCAAATGGAGCAGAGAACTTCGTAGTTCAAGATATTGAAATCGATGGATTGCAGCGTGTAGCACTGGGTGCTGCATTGTTGAAAATGCCTGTACGTGTCGGTGATACCATTGGCCAAGGCGATGTTGCAGAAATTATCCGCGCCCTGTATGCATCTGGTAACTTTGAAGATGTGAAAGTGTTGCGTGACGGTGGTGTTCTGATGGTTCAAGTCAAAGAACGTCCTACCATTGCAAGCATCTCTTTTTCAGGTAACAAAGCAATCAAGGACGAGCAGCTACAAGAAAACCTGAACGCGTCTGGCGTTCGTGAAGGTGAAGCGCTTGACCGCACCACGCTAAGCAACATTGAAAAAGGCTTAGAAGACTTTTACTACAGCGTAGGTAAATACAACGCAACAGTAAAAGCGGTGGTGACTCCACTACCACGTAATCGTTCTGATCTTAAGTTTGTCTTTACTGAAGGTGTGTCGGCAAAAATTCAGCAAATCAACTTTATCGGTAATGAAGTGTTCAGTGATGAAGAACTGCTTTCGCGCTTTAACTTAAATGTTGATGTGCCGTGGTGGAATTTCCTTTCTGATGAAAAGTATCAAAAGCAAGTTCTTGCAGGCGATATTGAAGCACTCAAATCATTCTACCTGGATCGTGGTTACTTAAAATTTAACGTTGATTCGACACAAGTTGCAATCTCTCCTGACAAGAAAGGGGTATACATTACTCTTGGTCTAGAAGAGGGCGAGGTTTACACCGTTAAGGACGTGAAGTTCCGTGGTGATTTGATTGGCGAGGAAGCGACGTTCGAAAGACTTGTGCCATTTGAAGACAATGAGACATACAACGGCTCGTTGGTTACTTCAATGGAAGAAGGGATTAAGCGTGTGCTTGGTGAGTCCGGTTATGCTTATCCTCAAGTGAATACCATTCCAGAGTTTGACGACGAGAATCAAGAAGTTTCTTTGGTCGTTAACGTAGACCCGGGTAACCGAATTTATGTTCGTGATATTCGCTTCACGGGTAATAACTCAACCAAAGATGAAGTCCTTCGTCGTGAAATGCGTCAGATGGAAGGCAGTTGGTTGAACTCGAAATCGATTGAAACGGGTAAAACTCGTCTAAATCGTTTGGGCTACTTTGAAAATGTTGAAGTACAGACGGTTCGAGTTCCTGGTAGTGATGATCAAGTTGACCTAGTTTACTCTGTCAAAGAAGCGAACTCTGGTAGCGTTAACTTCGGTGTTGGCTACGGTACAGAATCGGGTGTGAGCTTCCAGGTTGGCCTGCAACAAGATAACTTTATTGGTAGTGGTAACCGTGTTGGTATCAACGCGATGATGAATGACTACCAGAAAAACATCAGTCTAGATTACCGTGATCCGTACTGGAACTTAGACGGTGTAAGCTTAGGTGGTAAGGTTTTCTATAACGAATTTGAAGCGAAAGAAGCCAATATCGTTGACTATACCAACGAAAGCTATGGCGCGAGCTTAACGTGGGGTTTCCCATTCGATGAGTTGAACCGTTTTGAATTCGGTGTCGGTTATACGCACAACAAGATCGGTAACTTATCGCCTTACTTACAGGTAGAGCAGTTCTTACGAGCACAAGCAGACAACATTGATTCTAGTGGAGCGTTGAACACAAACGATTTCGACTTCAATATCTCTTGGACACGTAATAACTTAAACCGTGGCTACTTCCCTACGGCAGGTAACCATCAGCGTGCATTCTATAAAATGACCGTACCTGGCTCTGACGTTCAATACTTCAAAATGCAGTACGATGTTCGTCAGTATGTGCCATTGACTAAAAAGCACGAGTTTACCCTCTTGTTCCGTGGCCGCTTAGGTTACGGTAATGGTTACGGTCAAACGGATGGCAACGATAACTTGTTCCCATTCTACGAAAACTACTACGCAGGTGGCTTTACATCGCTTCGTGGCTTTGGCTCAAACTCTGTTGGTCCTAAAGCGGTTTACCGTGATACATCTGGTTCAAACAATGGCGCAGATACAGCAACAGATGACTCTGTTGGTGGTAACGCCGTAGCGCTAGCAAGTGTTGAGTTGATTGTCCCAACACCATTTGCATCAGAAGAAGTACAAAACCAAATTCGTACCAGTATCTTCTTTGATATGGCAAGTGTTTGGGATACGGAGTTTGACTACCGCGATTCAGGTGCGGAATATGGTGACCGTTACTACTACGATTACTCAGATCCAACCAACTACCGCTCTTCTTACGGTGCGGCGTTGCAGTGGATGTCTCCAATGGGGCCACTAGTATTCTCACTAGCGAAACCAATTAAGAAATTTGATGGCGATGATGAAGAGTTCTTCACATTCACTATCGGTAGAACTTTCTAAAGAGGAAAATATTTTGAATAAAATGATCAAAGCGGCTGGGATTGGCCTTCTTGTACTGAGCTCTTCAATGTTTGCAAATGCGGCAGAAGCTGCACAGAAAATTGCTTACGTAAATACAGCTCAAGTTTTTCAAGCTCTTCCTCAACGTGAAGTTGTACTACAAAAAATGCAGAAAGACTTCAAAAGCAAAGCTGATGAACTGAAGTCAATCCAAGCACAAGCTAAAACAAAGATTGAGAAGCTACAACGTGACGGCGAGCTTTTGGGTCAAGACGAAGTTGAAAAGCTACGTATCGATATCGCGAAGCTCGACAGCGAGTACAAAGTGAAAGCACAAGCACTTGAAAAAGCAAGTGCGCGTCGTGAAGCTGAAGAAAAAGCGAAGCTTTTCAAAACGATTCAAGATGCAGTTAAGAAAGTCGCAGACAAAAATGGTTACGATCTTGTGATTGATATCTCTGCTTTGCAGTACGGCAAGCCAGAATACAATATCTCTGAAGACGTAATTAAAGCTCTAAAATAAGAAGTTATGAAGACATTAACATTAGCCGAATTGGCGACAATTACCGGGGGTGAGCTGTTTGGTGACGAGTCTCTCGTTGTAAGCCGTGTTGCTCCAATGGATAAAGCACAAGAAGGTGACGTAACCTTCTTGTCTAACCCAAAATACGCAAAACACCTTTCTGAGTGCCAAGCTACCGTTGTTATGGTAAAGGCTGAGCATAAAGATCAATGCGTTGGAAATGCGCTAGTGGTTTCAGACCCTTATGTCGCATTTGCTCGTGTGGTCCAAGCGATGGATACCACACCAAAACCGGCAGACGATATTGCACCAAGTGCTGTGATTGCCGCTGACGTTAAGATGGGTGAGAACGTTACAATCGGCGCTAACGCTGTGATTGAAACGGGCGTGGAACTCGGCGACAACGTAAGTGTTGGTGCTGGTTGTTTTATCGGTAAGAACGCCAAGCTAGGGAATAACACCAAGCTTTGGGCTAATGTCACTATCTACCATGAAGTGTCATTGGGTGATGACTGTCTCGTTCAATCGGGTACCGTCATTGGCTCTGATGGCTTCGGTTATGCGAATGACAAAGGCGAGTGGATTAAAATTCCTCAGCTTGGTTCAGTGCGTATCGGTAACCGCGTTGAGATTGGTGCTTGTACTACGATTGACCGCGGTGCACTCGAAGATACTATCATTGAAGACAATGTCATTCTGGATAACCAACTTCAAATCGCGCACAACGTGCAGATCGGATATGGTACCGTGATGCCTGGTGGTACTATTGTCGCGGGCAGTACAAAAATTGGTAAGTACTGCCAGATTGGCGGCGCGTCTGTTCTGAATGGCCATATCACTATCGCAGATGGTGTGGCTATTACAGGTATGGGCATGGTAATGCGCAGTATCGAAGAAAAAGGCCTTTACTCATCAGGTATCCCACTACAAACGAACAGAGAGTGGCGTAAGACCGCGACTCGAGTTCACCGTATTGATGAGATGAATAAGCGCCTAAAAGCGGTTGAAAAACAGCTGGAACAGAAAGAAGAAATTTAGAACAAGTTATCTTTCGCTCTGTATTTAATACGAAGGCTAACAAGCTCTAGTTCCATATTCTGTAAGAAGACTCGCGAAATGCGGGTCTTTTTCTTCTATAATGACGCGCTCTAAGTAGATTTAACTCCAAGATGGTGCGTATTTTGCTAGTATATTGCAAAGCGATTCGGCTTTACGACCTGTTGCCACGTTTGCCATCTTGGCGGCAAAAAATTGATATAGGAAGACGACTTTGACTACTGAAAAGAAAACGATGAACATCTCTGAAATTCAAGAGCTACTACCTCATCGCTACCCATTCTTATTGATCGACCGAGTGATAGACTTCCAAGAAGAGAAGTACCTTCACGCGATTAAAAACGTGTCGGTTAACGAACCTCAGTTCACAGGTCACTTTCCTCAACTACCAGTATTCCCAGGTGTTTTGATTTTAGAAGCAATGGCTCAGGCAACAGGCTTACTTGCATTTAAATCATTTGGTGCACCAACAGAAAATGAACTGTACTACTTTGCAAGCGTAGACGGCGCGAAATTCCGTAAACCAGTGGTTCCGGGCGACCAATTGGTTATTGAGGTAGAATTTCTGAAAGAACGTCGCGGCATTGCTGCATTTAGCGGTGTAGCAAAAGTTGACGGTGAAGTGGTATGTTCTGCAGAACTGAAGTGTGCTCGTCGAGAGTTTTAATATGATTCATGAAACCGCTAAAATCCACCCGGCAGCGGTGGTAGAAGAGGGCGCCAAAATTGGTGCTAACGTAACAGTAGGTCCTTTTACGTACATCACCTCTACGGTTGAAATTGGTGAAGGCACAGAAGTGATGTCTCACGTTGTGATCAAAGGTCACACAACTATTGGCAAAGATAACCGTATTTTCCCACATGCTGTCATTGGTGAAGAAAACCAAGACAAAAAATACGGTGGTGAAGACACAACTGTGGTTATCGGTGACCGTAACGTCATTCGTGAAGCGGTCCAAGTTCACCGCGGCACAGTGCAAGACAAAGCAACCACGATCATTGGTGATGACAACTTATTGTGTGTGAATGCACACGTTGCGCATGATGTTGTTATTGGTAACCACACTCATATCGGTAATAACTCGATTCTTGGTGGTCACGTTACTGTTGATGATTATGCCGGTGTGATGGCACTGTCTGCGATTCATCCGTTTTGTACAGTGGGCGCTTACGCATACATTGGCGGCTGTTCAGCTGTGGTGCAAGATGTCCCAGCTTATGTACTCGCGCAAGGTAACCACGCTACTCCATTCGGCTTGAACCTTGTTGGCTTGAAGCGTAATGGCTTTGAGAAACCAGAGATTCGTGCGCTACAAAAAGCGTATAAAGAAATCTACCGTTCAGGTAAGACGCTAGAAGAAGTGAAGCCTATTCTGGCTGAAATGGCTCAAGAGTGGCCGGCTGTGAAGCGTTTCTCAGATATTCTGGAAACGACGGAACGTGGCATTATTCGTTAATTGGCGAATGAACCAATAAATAAAAAGATCGTGACCAAATTTGAGGTTACGATCTTTTTGTGTTTTATGGATAAGGCAAACCGTTATCCATAGCGCACAGGAAAAATAGCGAAGTAGATATGGAAAGACCATTACGTATTGGCATCATTGCCGGAGAATTGTCTGGCGATACGCTAGGTGAAGGCTTTATCAAAGCAGTAAAGCAACAATATCCAGACGCAGAGTTCGTAGGCATTGGTGGTCCGAAAATGATAGCCCAAGGTTGCGAGTCTCTGTTTGATATGGAAGAGCTTGCGGTGATGGGATTAGTCGAGGTTTTAGGCCGCTTACCGAGACTTCTTAAAGTGAAAGCTGAGCTCGTTCAGTATTTTACTCAGAATCCGCCTGATGTTTTCATCGGGATCGATGCTCCTGACTTCAACTTACGCCTGGAGCTTGACCTCAAGCAAGCGGGCATTAAAACCGTTCATTACGTGAGTCCGTCTGTTTGGGCTTGGCGTCAGAAGCGCATCTTTAAAATAGAAGCGGCAACGAACTTGGTGCTAGCATTTCTTCCGTTTGAGAAAGCGTTCTACGACAAATTTAATGTACCTTGCGAGTTCATTGGTCATACCTTGGCTGATGCCATCCCACTAGAATCAGAACAAGCGCCTGCACGTGAGTTGCTTGGTTTAGAACAAGATAAAAAGTGGCTTGCTGTCCTGCCAGGCAGTCGTGGTAGCGAGTTAAAAATGCTCTCAGAGCCATTTATTGAAACCTGCAAGTTACTCCATAACAAATTTCCAGAACTGGGGTTTGTTGTCGCGCTTGTTAATCAAAAACGCCGTGAGCAGTTTGAACAAGCATGGAAAGAGCTAGCGCCAGAGTTGGACTTCAAGTTAGTTGATGACACCGCACGCAACGTCATCACCGCATCCGATGCCGTGATGTTGGCCTCCGGTACCGTAGCGTTGGAGTGTATGCTTCTCAAGCGTCCAATGGTGGTGGGTTATCGTGTGAATGCATTTACTGCTTTTTTAGCTAAACGTCTATTGAAAACGAAGTATGTGTCATTGCCGAATATCTTGGCGGATGATGAGCTCGTCAAAGAATATCTACAAGATGAGTGCACACCAGACAATTTGTTTACTGAGGTTTCTCGCTTATTGGAAAGCGACAATAAACCGATGTTAGATAAGTTTACGGAAATGCATCATTGGATTCGTAAAGATGCGGACCAACAAGCCGCAAACGCGGTTCTAAAACTGATTGAGAAATAGAGATTTATCATGGCTGTTAAACCAAAAGCGACCAAAACCAAAGTTGAACTCCCTCCGTTTGAATATCCGCAAGGTTATCAGCTTGTGGCCGGAGTCGACGAGGTCGGACGTGGCCCTTTGGTAGGAGACGTCGTCACCGCTGCGGTTATCCTTGATCCTAACAATCCTATTGAAGGGTTGAACGATTCGAAAAAATTGACCGAAAAGAAACGCATGGCGCTGCTTCCTGAAATCAAAGAAAAAGCATTGGCGTGGGCGGTCGGGCGTTGTTCTCCTGAAGAAATCGATCAACTGAATATTTTACAGGCGACTATGGTTGCGATGCAGCGTGCAGTGGCGGGGTTACAGGTTCAACCTGATTTGGTGTTGATTGATGGTAACCGGTGTCCGGAGCTGCCAATGGATGCTCAAGCTGTAGTAAAAGGCGATCTACGTGTTGCTGAAATCAGTGCGGCTTCAATTATTGCCAAAGTCGTGCGTGACCAAGAGATGGAAGAGTTGGATAAACTTCATCCACAATTTGGCTTCGCGAAGCACAAAGGTTACCCAACTAAAGTGCACTTTGAAGCGATTGAGCAACACGGAGTGATCAGTGAACACCGCAAGAGTTTCAAGCCAGTAAAAAAAGCGTTAGGCATAGAATAATCAAACGATCTAATTGGTGTTATAAACCCAACCTCTTTAGGTTAGAATCCCCAACAAAATAGAGTTACACGGTACCTGTTAATGTCAGATCCCAAATTCATCCACCTGCGTGTTCATAGTGACTTCTCGATGGTGGATGGCCTCAACAAAGTTCCGCCAATCGTAAAGAAAGTTGCTGAGCTCGGTATGCCCGCAATGGCGTTGACCGACTTTACCAACCTATGTGGTTTGGTGAAGTTTTACGGTACGGCGCATGGCAGTGGTGTTAAACCGATCATTGGTGCTGACTTTAAAATGCAGTCGGACGAGTTTGGTGAAGAGCTGACACAAGTGACTTTGCTTGCGGCGGATAATGTAGGTTATAAGAACCTGACGTTATTGATATCAAAAGCGTACTTACGTGGACATGTCCAACACCACCCAGTGATTGACAAAGCCTGGTTGGCTGAAATGTCTGAAGGCCTGATTGTATTATCCGGCGGTAAAAGCGGGGAAATTGGTCGCGGCCTTTTGAAAGGCAACCGTCAAATAGTGCAAGGGTGTGTTGATTTCTATAAACAGCATTTTCCAGATCGCTTTTATCTTGAGCTACTTCGTACCGGTCGTCCAGATGAAGAAACTTATCTTCACTTTGCGGTTGAATTGGCAGAGCAGCAAGACTTGCCAGTAGTGGCGACCAATGAAGTTGTATTCCTGAGTCCAGACCTATTTGATGCTCATGAAATACGCGTAGCGATTCACGATGGTTACACATTAGAAGATCCGCGCAGGCCAAAAAACTACAGTCCGCAGCAATATCTTCGTACAGAAGAAGAAATGTGCGAGCTGTTTGCTGATATTCCTGAAGCGTTAGAAAACAGTGTCGAGATAGCGAAGCGTTGTAACGTGACTGTGCGCTTAGGGGAGTACTTCCTACCAGCCTTCCCAACCGAAGGGATGAAAGAGACTGAGTTCCTAGTCATGAAATCCCGAGAGGGGTTGGAAGAGCGTTTAGAGTTCCTATTTCCAGATGAGGAAGAGAGAAAACGTCGCCGCCCTGAATATGATGAACGTCTTCAGATAGAGCTAGATGTTATCAACCAAATGGGATTTCCTGGTTACTTCTTGATCGTAATGGAGTTCATCCAGTGGTCAAAAGATAATGGAATTCCTGTCGGTCCTGGACGTGGTTCCGGTGCTGGTTCTTTGGTGGCTTACGCACTAAAAATCACCGATCTGGATCCACTAGAATACGACTTGCTGTTCGAACGTTTCTTGAACCCAGAACGTGTTTCGATGCCCGATTTCGACGTCGATTTCTGTATGGATAAACGTGACCAGGTTATTGACCACGTTGCGGAAATGTACGGTCGCGACGCGGTATCTCAGATCATCACGTTTGGTACCATGGCGGCAAAAGCGGTAATCCGTGACGTTGGCCGCGTATTGGGCCACCCATTTGGTTTTGTTGATCGTATTTCAAAGCTGATCCCGCCCGATCCAGGCATGACGCTAGATAAAGCGTTTAAAGCTGAACCTGCACTACCTGAATTGTATGAGGCCGATGAGGAAGTTAAAGAACTCATCGACATGTGTCATATTTTGGAAGGCTGTACGCGAAACGCCGGTAAACACGCTGGTGGTGTTGTAATTTCACCTACAACAATTACCGATTTTGCGCCAATTTATGCAGACGCTGAAGGTCACTTTCCGGTTACTCAATTTGATAAAAACGATGTTGAGACCGCTGGCCTAGTTAAGTTTGACTTCTTAGGTTTACGTACCTTAACCATTATTGACTGGGCGTTAGGGCTGATTAACCCACGCCTAGAGCGAGAAGGTAAAGAACCGGTTCAAATTGAATCCATACCGTTAGAAGACCCCGCCTCTTTCCGTTTGTTGCAAAACTCTGAAACGACAGCAGTATTCCAGCTTGAATCTCGAGGCATGAAAGAGCTGATCAAACGACTTCAGCCAGACTGTTTCGAAGACATCATCGCATTGGTAGCACTCTTCCGTCCGGGTCCTTTGCAATCGGGCATGGTAGATAACTTTATCGACCGTAAACATGGTCGAGAAGCGATCTCTTATCCAGATGAAAAGTGGCAACACGAGTCGCTAAAAGAGACGCTAGATCCAACCTACGGCATCATCCTGTACCAAGAGCAGGTAATGCAGATTGCGCAGATCTTAGCAGGTTACACGCTAGGTGGTGCGGACATGCTTCGTCGTGCAATGGGTAAGAAAAAGCCAGAAGAGATGGCAAAACAACGTGCTATCTTTGAAGAAGGTGCGATAAAGAACGGTATCGATGGCGAGTTGGCGATGAAAATCTTCGACTTGGTAGAGAAGTTCGCCGGTTATGGTTTTAACAAATCGCACTCTGCTGCTTATGCATTGGTTTCTTATCAGACTCTTTGGCTGAAAACACATTACCCTGCCGAATTTATGGCTGCGGTAATGACAGCCGATATGGATAACACGGAAAAAGTCGTTGGCTTGGTCGATGAGTGTTTCCGTATGAAGCTTACCGTGCTGCCACCAGACATCAACTCTGGCCTATATCGCTTTAATGTTGATGAAAATGGCGCAATTGTTTACGGTATTGGTGCGATAAAAGGGGTTGGTGAGGGTCCTATCGATGCGATTCTTGAGGCGAGAAATAAAGGTGGTCACTTTAAAGACCTATTTGATTTCTGTGCTCGAGTTGATCTAAAACGCGTCAATAAACGAGTGATAGAGAAGCTGATTTACGCGGGCGCGTTGGATCGACTAGGCCCACACCGTGCGGCGATGATGGCGTCACTCAATGATGCGGTAAAAGCAGCAAGTCAACATCACCAAGCTGAGGCGTTTGGTCAAACGGATATGTTTGGTGTGCTAACGGATGCACCTGAAGAAGTAGAGCATAAGTATACGCAGGTTCCGCCTTGGCCAGAAAAAGTGTGGTTAGAGGGCGAGCGTGATACCCTAGGTCTATATTTGACAGGGCACCCAATTAACGCCTACGTAAAGGAACTAAACAAATACACCAGTTGTCGACTAAAAGACGCAACGCCCACTCGCCGCGATCAATCTGTCACGGTAGCCGGCCTGGTTATTGCCGCTCGTGTAATGACGACCAAGCGTGGTACACGAATTGGTATTATGACACTGGATGACCGAAGTGGTCGTATGGAAGTGATGTTGTTCTCCGATGCGCTGGATCGATACGCTGAACTTCTCGAAAAAGACAGAATTTTGGTCGTTTCTGGACAGGTCAGCTTTGATGACTTCAACGGTGGCCTTAAAATGTCGGCGCGTGAAGTTATGGATCTCGGCAGTGCGCGCGAGAAATACGCTCGTGGTTTGTCGGTATCGATAGATGCAAATCAGATCAACGATCAGTTTTTTGAGCAGTTCAGCCGTATTTTAGAACCGCACAAAGCCGGAACCGTACCCGTCAATGTATACTACCAGCGTGCCGACGCCAGAGCGCGGTTAACATTGGGCACCGAGTGGCGAGTTACGCCAAGTGATACATTACTCGACGATTTAAAACAGTTGCTTGGCAAAAGCCAGGTAGAACTCGAATTTAACTAAAAATTCAGCGCAATATGTTAGACGCTGAGTAAACAAGGATTCATAGATGAGCCTAAACTTTCTTGAATTTGAAAAGCCAATTGCAGAACTAGAAGCGAAAATTGAAGCATTACGTGATGTCTCTCGTCACGGTGGTGATTCTGCGATTGACCTGGATAAAGAAATCGAACAGCTTGAGAAGAAAAGCTTAGAGCTGAAGAAAAAAACCTTCAGTGACCTAGGTGCATGGGAAACAGCTCAACTGGCTCGTCACCCACTACGTCCTTACACGCTGGATTACATCCAACACGCTTTTGAGGAGTTTGATGAATTAGCGGGTGACCGCGCGTTTGCAGACGACAAAGCGATTGTGGGTGGCATGGCTCGCCTTGAAGGCCGCCCTGTGATGATCATTGGTCACCAAAAAGGTCGTGAGACCAAAGAAAAGGTGAAACGTAACTTTGGTATGCCGAAACCAGAAGGTTACCGTAAAGCGCTACGTTTGATGGAAATGGCAGAGCGTTT
The DNA here is from genome assembly GCF_033338735.1 of Vibrio sp. Vb1127. NCBI lineage: Bacteria > Pseudomonadati > Pseudomonadota > Gammaproteobacteria > Vibrionales > Vibrionaceae > Vibrio > Vibrio sp. Vb1127. The sequence continues at coordinate 346,559 of NZ_JAWOTF010000003.1, forward strand.
CAACATGCCGATTATCACATTTATCGACACGGCTGGCGCGTATCCAGGTGTGGGCGCAGAAGAGCGTGGTCAATCTGAAGCTATCGCGAAAAACCTAAAAGTGATGTCTGGTCTTAAAGTGCCAGTAATCTGTAACGTTGTTGGTGAAGGCGGTTCTGGTGGTGCACTAGCAATCGGTGTAGGCGACTACGTGAACATGCTTCAGTACTCTACGTACTCAGTAATTTCTCCTGAGGGTTGTGCTTCAATCTTATGGCGTGATTCAGACAAAGCGCCACAAGCGGCAGAGGCAATGGGTCTAACTGCTCCGCGTCTTAAAGAGCTTGAACTGATCGACGAAATCATTGAAGAGCCACTAGGCGGCGCTCATCGCGATCATGTTCAAATGGCAGCGAATATGAAAGCGACACTACTTCGTCAGCTAGAAGATCTAGAACAATTGGATGAAGAGACGCTACGTGAGCGTCGTTACCAGCGTCTAATGAGCTACGGTTACTGTTAATTTCGGTGATTGCTATTAAGCGTTAGCTGATATCTCAAGTGATAACAGTTAAAATAGAAAGGGTTGGATGAGAGTCCAGCCCTTTTTTTGTACCTATCGGATCGCTTATGGAATCGCTTTACCCGCATTTTGCTCAAGTTCTCGGCCGCTACTATCAATTAGGCACTAAGGTTGTCTTGGCGTTTAGCGGAGGAGTGGATTCACGTCTTTTACTCGAATTACTCAGTCGCTACCAACAAGCGCACTCTGTAGAGTGTCACGCTGTGTATGTGCACCATGGTTTAAGCTCGAATGCCGATAATTGGGCCGATAAATGCTTACTTTGGGCACAACAAGTGGGGATATCGTGCTCGATCGAGCGAGTGAGCTTAGACATCAGCAATGGTGAAAGTATTGAACTTCTTGCTCGTGAAGCTCGCTACCAAGCCTTAACTAAGTACATTCAAGAAGGCGATATACTGTTGACTGGTCAACATGCCGACGATCAAATAGAGACTTTTCTCCTTGCGCTTAAGCGCGGCAGCGGGCCTAAAGGGTTATCTTCGATGGCGGAGAGTATGCCGTTTTCTTGCGGATCTCTAGTTCGACCATTGCTTACTATCAAGCGGAAGACCATCGAAGAAGCCGCTACTAAATTAGGCTTGGAGTGGGTGGAAGACGAAAGCAATCAAGATACCCGTTATGATCGTAACTTTCTTCGTCATTGTGTTATTCCTGAATTGTCTGGTCGCTGGCCGAGTATCCATCAAGCGGTTCAGCGCAGTGCAAGTTTATGTGCTCAACAAGAAGCGCTATTGGATGAACTATTGAGCGCGGTGTTTGAACGCGCTTTACAAACGGATCTTAGTTTGAGTATTGAAGAACTGGCTAAGCACAGTGGATTAGCGCGTGCGCGCTTGATTCGTATGTGGCTGGCTAAGCTTAATACTAGTATGCCGACTCAGGTACAACTCAATCTTATCTGGAATGAAGTCGCATTAGCTCAGCAAGATGCCAACCCCAAACTACAACTTAAACAAGGTGAAGTGCGCCGTTTTCGAAATCGTCTCTATTGGGTAACGGAAATGGCTGATGTCACTGAGTGGCAAAGTACGATTCAAGTTGATGCGACTTTGTCGCTGCCTGAGCGGCTAGGGGAGCTGATCTTAACGACGAGTTCTAGCAACGCAACGATTGCGCTACCGAGTCAGCCAGAGTTGCTTCGCGTGACCTTCAATCCGGAAGGCTTATCAGCGCATCCAACCACGCGTAATCACAGTCGAAAACTGAAGAAGTTATTCCAAGAATACAATGTGCCAAGCTGGCTGCGTCGTCAAATTCCGATTTTAATGTGCCAAGACCGAGTCGTTGCTGTGGCAGATCTGTTCGTTGATCAGGCGTTTAATGGTCAAGATTGTGAACTTATTTGGCGCAGGTAATGAAAATTCATGCCACAATGTCGATTATAAAATATAAAAATCCTTAAATAATAATTGATTAGGTGAAGCAATGAAGAAAACAATCATGGGTGCAATGGTGGCGTTAACCATGTTTAGTGGGCAAGCTCTAGCTGCGGGAGATGCTACAGCAGGTCAAGCAAAGTCGGGAGTATGCGCGGCGTGTCATGGCGCTGATGGTATTGCTGTCATTCCGGGTTACCCAAATCTGAAAGGGCAAAATGAGCAATATATTATCAGTTCAATTAAAGCTTATAAAAATAAAGAGCGAACAGGTGGGCTTGCTGCTGTGATGCAAGCTCAAGCTTCATTGTTGTCTGATGAAGATATCGCTAACCTAGCGGCTTACTACGCAAGTTTGAAGTAAACGCGAGTCTGAAAAAGCTTGGACGATTGGGCATTGAGCAGTCCTCACTGGGGTTTTATCAACTCACGATATTCGCTATGTTAATTTGCTCAATCTGGATTTTCGCTGGTGGATCAGAGACAAACATTGAATGTTGCGAAACGCTAAACGATAATAAGCGCAATCGATTGAAGCTTAAGGGATGAACATGAAAAAAATTGAAGCGATTATCAAGCCATTTAAACTGGATGATGTTCGAGAAGCGCTAGCTGAAGTTGGCATTACAGGGATGACCGTCTCTGAAGTGAAAGGTTTTGGTCGCCAAAAAGGTCACACAGAGCTTTACCGTGGTGCAGAGTATATGGTGGACTTTCTACCTAAAGTGAAGCTCGAAATCGTTGTAACGGAAGATGTGGCTGATAAATGCGTAGAGACAATCATTGAAACCGCGCAAACTGGTAAGATTGGTGATGGTAAAATATTCGTCACTGATATTGAGCGTGTGGTTCGTATTCGTACTGGTGAAGAAGACGAAGACGCGATCTAAGGTTTCTTGTCACCTGTTTCGTATTTATTATGCTAAAAGGGAGCCAAGTGGCTCCTTTTTTGTTGTTTGCTTATTAGTGAAATCATTTAACCCGAGATTGGTTGTTCTAGATTTCGGGTGCCTACATTCAGGTTTGTCGTATGTTCAAGCGTTTTTTTCTGGCGTTAGCTTTTCTTATTATGGCGGTATTGGTCGGCTTCCAGGTTATTTTCACCGTACCAGATCAGCCGCAAATCATTACTCAAAGAGGCTCAGAGTTGACGCAGGATATTAGGTGTATCGAATTTAGCGGCTCAAAAGCTCTGGATCAGGGCGGTGAAATCAATGTACTTGTCTGGAATATCTACAAACAGAACCGAACGAATTGGCAAAGTGCACTCAATGAATTCTCTGCTGATAAGCAGCTGCTGTTATTGCAAGAAGCCAGCATGACACCATCATTTAAACAGTGGTTGGTGGATGGTCGCTGGGTTAGTAATCAAGTGAGTGCTTTTAAGGCGCTGGGTAGCGGTGCCGGTGTAATTAGTATTGCTCAAGGGCAACCAGAAAAAGCCTGCGCTTACACCTCTAAAGAGCCGTGGCTTCGCTTACCTAAGTCTGCATTATATAGCCAGTATCACTTGAGTAATGGCGAGAAACTCGCAGTGGTGAATGTACATGCGATTAACTTCACCGTAGGTACAAAAGAGTATATATCTCAGTTAACGGCGCTTGAAATGCTTTTAAAGCATCATGTGGGGCCAATTCTATTTGCTGGAGACTTCAATAGCTGGAGTAAATCTCGCGTTAATGCGATGAGGCAGGCCTTAAAGGCTGCGGACTTACAAGAGGTGACGTTCTTGCCGGATCATCGAGTCCAATTTATAACAGGGTTACCACTGGACCATGTGTTTTACCGAGGTCTGACGCTTAAGTACGCAAAAGCGCCGCAGAGCGACGCTTCCGATCATAACCCATTGTTATTGTCATTTACGTTAAATGACTAGCTTAGGTTACCACAATATAAAGTGCCCAAATAACGTAGAAGAATACCCATGGCAGGCTTGCAATCACCAAAGCTTGGCCACGTTCAAACTCCGTCCACGTCAGTACAACGCCGTAGCCGAGCACAATGTACCAAGGCAGAAGCAAAGGTAACGAGCTAGCGAAATGAGACCATTCGTTAGTAAGAGGCAGCTTTAATAGACCATTGAGGCTATTTAAATCGGCAGCGTAAGTCATTACCTGACCATGCTTGAGTAGCAAGCTCGCGTAACTTGCTACATCGCCCAATACTGCTGGGAATAAGATAACACACGATGCGGCAAACCATTTCCAGTAACCGTATTGTTGTTTGCTTGCCTTTGTTGCAAGAAAGAACCAAAGCGCGAGCAATAGTAAGGTGGCAAAGCGGTTGAATACATCATTGATGATCGCGCTTGCCATTAGCGTGTTTGGTTCTAATAGCTCAATCTGCTTCGGGTCGATTTGCTGAAATTGCGCAGCAAGTTGGTCACTGAGCCACGTGAAATCGACATTCGAAAAGTAAGCACCCCAGAATAAAAACGGACTAAGCATCAGGAAGATGAACGGTTGCCATCCCCATCCACCGCGTTGATAAAGCGCGAGAAAACAAGATGTTGGAGAACGAAAAATGTCCAACAGCATCACAAGTGGATTGCTTGATGGGTTCATACACTTACCTTCGTTACGTCAACGTACAACTTAAGCTTTTGACCTGGTTGTAAGTATTTTTTCTTGTGTAGCGAGTTCCATTTCACGATGTCGTTCGTTTTTACTTTGAACTTGCTTGCAATGCCGCTAATGGTGTCGCCAGAGCGAACGTTGTAGAAAACGGTACGGATCACAGAACCTTTGTCTGAGTCCTTCCATATCACTAGCTTTTGACCCACACGCAATGGATCTTTAGGGCTCATACCATTCCATTTAGCTAACGATTTATACGACACTTTATTGTTACGTGCGATTGACCACAAACTTTCTCCAGACTGAACGACATGGGTGAGCTTGAGTTGACCACGAGCACTAGATTGAGTCTTGTTTAATCGGTTTTGTGCCGTTAATGCGTATTTTGCATCGTCTTTTGTTGATGTCGGAATCAACAGGTATTGACCAATACGAATATTGTTATTCGATAGGCCGTTGGCACGTCGAATGACTTTCGTGGTTGTGCCGTATTTATTAGCTAGCACGCTTAAAGAGTCGCCAGATTTCACCTTGTAGCGAGCGACCTTCATCCCTTTACCGCGATTTTTCTCCACCTTGGTGAGAAAAGTCTCTTTTTTCTCTACGGGAATCAAAAGTTGGTGCGGCCCCTCAGGCGCTGTCGACCACTGGTTGTATGCTGGGTTGTAACTCTGCAACTCTTTTACGCTAATGCCGGCATAATCTGCGGCAATAGCCAGATCTAACTGCTCTTCTGGATCAACAAGCGTTAGAACAGGCTTGTTTGGAATTGCAGGAATATTAAGTCCGTACTTGTCTTGGTTTGCGATAACGTCAGCCAAGGCCAATAGCTTAGGAACGTAACTACTGGTCTCTTTTGGTAAGTCTAATGAGAAGAAATCGATAGGTTTACCGAGCTTTTTATTCTTACGAATTGCGCTAGAAACACGGCCACCACCGCTGTTATAAGCGGCGATTGCATGTTCCCAGTTACCATCAAAACGCTCGTTTAGTTGTACTAGGTAGTCCAGCGCTGCATCCGTTGCTGCTGCCACATCTCTGCGACCGTCATACCAGTAGTTTTGCTCTAGTCCCATCATTTTTCCGGTGCCAGGGACAAATTGCCACAACCCAGCCGCGCTACCATGTGAGTAGGCAAAGGCATCGAATGAACTTTCCACTACAGGAAGTAATGCAAGCTCCATTGGGAGTCCGCGCTCTTCGATACGTTTTGTGATCATGTATAGAAAAGGGGTAGCACGCTTAGATACCGTGTAAAGGTGATTTGGGTGCTTTAAATACCACGTACGGTAGTAGTCCACTTTCTTGTGGTTTGGGATATCCATGTCCAGCTGCATGGCGATACGTTGCCACACATCTTCTTGTTCTTGGGGGGAGAGAACTTTAGGCGCGTCGTTAGCGGATTTTTTTGCTAGTGACGATTTATTGCCCGGTTGAGCTTTTACTGCATTTTGCTTTGCAGTCTGCTCAGATTTATTGGTTTCTGGTGTAGAAGACGTTGAATCTGACTGAGTCAATTGACAGCCAGATAATAACAACGCCAACGCCCAAGTATACTTCAAACGCATGGATTCAGCCTATTTAGGGCCTGTTTATCTTCACCTGCCTGTCGCGCAACGTAATGTGCGTGGCAGTCGCAAGATAATAGACATCTTTTAAACACTAACTAATTTATAGAGGCAAAGAGCTTCTAATTATGCAATGGGGAGAAATTCAAATAGATTTATATCAACCCCAAACGTAAGAGAAGCGCCAGTGGCGCTTCTCGAAAAATCAGTCCCTGATAATACTGGGGTCTTGCAAACTTACAAGCAGAAAATGGTTAAAATTCGTTCTTCCACTCGCGTAAAGCAGTAAAAACCGAGCATGGATCGCTATTTTTAATGCGACTAGCAACAGATTGAACCACGTCAGGGTTAGAGGTTCGCAAGAACGGATTAATCCACTTTTCTTTGCGTATTGTTGTTGGAAGTGTCGGAATGTTGAGTGCTCGCAGTCGGTTTACATCGTCGCGATATTGGCGAAGTTGCTCATTGTCAGGTTCAACCGCTAGAGCAAACGCCACGTTACTCGCCGTGTATTCATGTGCGCAGAAGACTTGAGTTTCTTCTGGTAGAGACGTTAGTTTGCTCAGTGATTCAAACATTTGCTCAGGCGTACCTTCAAAAATACGACCGCAGCCAGCAGAAAAGAGCACATCACCGCAAAACAGTTTTCCGTCCCCAACGTAACCGATATGGCCCAAAGTATGACCGGGTAACCCAAGTACTAAGAAAATCTCACCAAACAACTCTAGCTTGTCGCCTTCTTCCATTGGTGTCGTTAGGGTTGGAATTGGCTCTGATTTTGGGCCCACAACGGCGACGTTAGGAAATGCACGCACTAAGTCTGGAACGCCACCAATGTGATCGTTGTGGTGGTGCGTAATTAAAATCGCTTCTAAAGTTAATTCGTTAGCCTGCAGAAATTCTAATACTGGCTTCGCATCGCCCGGATCAACGACTGCGCAGCGCTTATCGCTATTTTGTATCAGCCAGATGTAATTATCATTAAATGCGGGTATGCTTTTGATCTCTAACACGATTCGTTCTCCGTCACCCATTTTAGTCAGGTGGTTAATGAAACCAGCACTCAGCAACAAAACTATACCACACCCGTCGACTTGGTCAGCAATGAACAACGGTCCGTGGGTGCTTGAGTCAATCCAGACCCGACTTGATGAATGGTGCCCGAAACTCTTCGGCTACCATATGCTCAAACTGGGCGGGTTGAGCTGTGAGCTAACCAGCTGTAATTGTAACATTCAACACCAAGTCAACGTAGATATCCAGAACCCGTTGCATAATGTGATTGCAGATGGTTACGAATTACCCTTTTTGGAAAAAAGCTTTGATGTTGTGATACTCGCTCATCAGCTCGACTATGCAAGCGATCCACACCGTTTGTTGCGTGAAGTCGATAGAGTGATGATGGATGATGGCTATGTAATTATTACTGGATTCAACCCATTAAGCTTGACTGGATTAGCGAGTTTGCTTCCATGGCGTAAACATAATTTGCCTTGGAGTGGACGAATGTTTACGTCGAGCCGCATCAAAGATTGGTTAGGGTTACTTAATTATCAAGTGATTCATTGTGATCGTTATGCGCTGTTTCCGATGAAACGTTACCGTACGATGTGGACATGGTTGGAAAATAGTCTTGGTGATTGGGCATCACCCGCTGGGAGTTTGTATTACATAGTCGCGCGGAAACGGACATACCCTCTCAAGCCTATCAAACCGCATTGGCGCTTGAAGAAAAAGCTCACACCACTTGGGGTGATGAATCGAGAGGGTAACACTATGAGGAAAGAATCTCGCTAAGAGGGTTGGTAACCTGTATCTTCCTCAGTTGGGTTTTCTGCAGCAGTACGGGCTAGCTCATCACACATTTCGTTCTCACGATGGCCTGCGTGGCCTTTTACCCAATGCCATTCAACTTGATGGCGTGCGGTTTCTTTGTCTAGAGCTTGCCATAAATCGGCATTCTTCACGGGTTTTTTATCCGCTGTTTTCCAACCACGCTTCTTCCAGTTATGGATCCACTGAGTAATACCTTGGCGCACATATTGGCTGTCAGTCGTTAAAGTGACTTTACAAGGTTGTTTTAACGTCTGTAGCGCGACGACAGCCGCCAACATTTCCATGCGGTTGTTGGTAGTTAACGTATAGCCTTTGGAAAGTGTCTTTTCTACGTCTTTGTAACGCAATACTATGCCGTAACCACCTGGTCCTGGGTTACCTAAACAAGAACCGTCAGTGAAAATCTCAACGTGTTTGGTCATATTTTTTGGTACTATTAGCCGAAACATTTAATAAAGCATAGTCTGACATACATAACCTTATGAATACCAGCAGCAATTCTGAATATAACCGCATTGTCGTTCTCGATACCGAAACCACAGGTATGAACCGCGAGGGTGGTCCTCACTACATGGGACACCGCATTATTGAAATCGGTGCCGTGGAGATCATCAACCGTAAGCTGACTGGTCGTCACTTCCACGTTTATTTAAAACCCGATCGTGAAATCCAACCAGAAGCGGTTGAAGTTCACGGTATTACGGATGAATTCTTGGTTGATAAACCGGAATACGCGAGCGTGCACCAAGAGTTTCTTGAGTTTATTAAAGGCGCAGAACTTGTTGCCCACAACGCGCCCTTCGATACCGGATTTATGGATTACGAGTTTGGCATGCTCGATTCTAACATCGGCAAAACGGACGACTACTGCAAGGTGACCGACACCCTTGCAATGGCGAAGAAAATCTTCCCTGGCAAGCGAAACAACCTTGATATCTTATGTGAACGTTACGGTATTGATAACTCGCACCGTACACTCCACGGAGCTTTGCTCGATGCGGAGATTCTAGCCGACGTTTACCTCTTTATGACGGGTGGTCAAACGAGTCTAGAATTTAACGCGAATAAACAAGAGGGTGGAGTAGAAACCATTCGTCGTATTGAAGGAAGAAAAGCGCTAAAGGTTTTGCGCGCAAGTGCCGATGAACTAGAAGCTCACCAAAAAAGATTAGAGTTGGTGAACGACTGTATTTGGCATCAATAGGAGAAGCTATGTTGAGGGCTTTGTTGGTCGCGTTTTTAGCGATATGGAGTAGTCTCTCGAGTGCTGCGAGTGAATCTACAATGTCTTTGTTAGACAATCGCTTTCGAGTTGATCCAACCATCGAGCAGATCACGTTTTTGGTTTATCGTGAGCAAAGTTCTCAGCCAGTTGTTTTAGTCCGTCCTGACGGTAAAAAATACTATGCTTGGGGCTCTTACGACAATGTACGTTGGTATCAAGAAGCCTCACTCGATATTATTTCCGTTGATAACCCTATGCCAGGTCCATGGCAGGCTGTGGGGAAAGTTACGCCTAAAAATAACATCCGCTTAATTTCTCACCTAAAGCTCAGTACGGATCTGTTCCCAAACCGATTATATAATGGGGAAGCGCTTAAGTTTACAGCTCGCCTGACCTCCGACGGCAAACCTCTTGTACTGCGCGACTTCCTTGATCGCGTGAATCTGCGCGTGACATTTACCAAGTTTGTCGAAAATGAAGATGAGCTGATCAAAGAAGCACGTCCAGTGCCGATGGTTGTGGGTGAGTTTTCTGATGACGGCCGAGGCTTGGATGAAAAAGCAGGGGATGGTGTGTTTACGGTTCAGCTCCCAATAGACGTTGAGCCTGGTAAGTACCGCGCGCGCATCACGTCTGGCAATGGCGTATTCTTACGAGCGCAAGAACAAGTCATCTTGGTTTATCCGAACCCAATCTCTCGTACTTTTATTCAGGCTCGTAATCCCGATAAGCCACACCAATTAGTGGTGAGTGGCGAGCAAGGTATGATTGCACCAGGCTCTATTGCAGTCACAGTGAAAAAGGACGCTCCCGATGGTTTCATTAGTTACCGCCAAGGACAGGTCTCTAAAGATGGAATGAGAGTTACGTTGAACCTCAATAACGATGCTGAGCTTGGTAAGTACGCATGGCGCGGCGAGATCTTTGCCACTGATTTTGCAACCCAGCGTCCGTTGGTGTTTCCTATTCCAGAGCAAACCTTCAGTGTTGTTGATGAAGTTGATCTAGAAGCTGCTCGAATTGCAAAAGAAGCTGAATTAGCCGAGCAGCGCCGTATTGAAATGGAAAAGCAAATTATCGCTGAGCGGGAGGCTGAGCGTAAGCGCAGCATGATTATTATCGCGGTGGGTAACGTGATAATGCTGCTGATTGTGATCATTGGATGGATAGTCTGGCGCAAAATTAAAGCGAAGCGCGATGCCATGCCAGAGATGCAATTAGAAGTACCAAAGAAATAGTAGTAACACACACATAAAGCGAGAAACGGAGCCAATCGGCTCCGTTTTTTTCAAGTTACCAAATTGGAAGAAGAAAAATGGATAAATTATGAATATTTAAGTTTACTGTACTCAAATATATGTTTGGGATTTTATATAAATAATATATCATTTTTACTTTCTAAATTGGTTGCATTTTTAATGTGACTAACTTTCAAAATAATCAATTAAAGATAAAGAAATAATGAATAAAATTTTAGCTTTTTTTTGTGCAGTGATAATTGTAGGTTGCTCTTCTATTGGTAATGGTATTAATAATCCAGATGCGGGAAGTAATAATTTAAAATCACTTGATACCTTCACTTTTGATCCCTTAAGTAAAATCCAAAAAGTAGAAATACCAACTTATTATGATGGCTTGTTTGATACAGCAAGACCCTATTTAGATGAAAAGTACCCTTACACTTATGTCAGTAAACCTCAAGCATACATAATTGATGACGAGATTATTTCTTTTGCTCCCTGGTTTCCTGTCGAAGGAAGGTTTACGGTTTTTCCGACCGCTCACTATATAGTTATAACTCAAGAAACCGAGAGTGGCTTAGTCTCCGCACGATTTAATCATGAACAAGTAATTAAGCTGTTAAGTGAAGAGTATAAAATTACTGAGCATACAAGTCCGTTTTTTCATTATGTTCTAGAGGTTTCTCCAAGTGAACAAGCCAATTTTGTAGAAGATATCCATAAAAAATTGAGTAGACTTCCTTCAGAATAAGGATTGCTGGTTGAATTTTGATCAATAAAGTCAGGGATTCTGGCTTTATTGATTGCATGGAGTTCTATTTATATTGATTTGGGCTTTGTAATAGGTAGTACGCCATAATAACAAGAGCCGATCTTGTAGGGTTTCTGGATAAATATTCAGCTGTGCGTGATAAATAAGAATAAGTAAACGCGAGGTCTCTGATGAAATACAAAAAGCGTCAGAAGTATAAATACACTCTCCATTCTGAAGAAAAGATTGAGACTCACATTTCAGTGAGTAACGCGTATGACAGCCCTTTTCTTAGTTTGTCCAAACAAGGCGTGTTAACGATTAAAAAGGGCTATGCATGGGATGGAGCGAGTGGGCCAGCGTTAGACACAAAAAACATTATGAAAGCTTCTTTAGTGCATGATGCTCTTTACCAACTCATGAGGGAAGAGGTGTTGCCACAAAGTGCTCGAAAGCATGCGGATACGTTGTTGAGAGAAACATGTTTAGAAAAAGGAATGTCTAGCTTCAGAGCAACTTATATCTATTATGGCGTCAGAGTTGTCGGTAGCTTCTTTTCTAGACCTGATACTTTGTGTGCTTAATGGGAACATCTTTCCAACGTTTAACTGTTTATTCATACAGTTTAGTTATGTAAGCTCCAAGGTGATACAAAGGAGTAGTACATAATGACAATAAGATATGAAGAGCATGTGCCAAGCCCGAAAGAATACTGTGATATGCGTATCAAAGCCGGGCTATCACCCAAATCGTTGAAAGCTGCTGAAATTGGTCTACCCAATTCGTTATATGGCGTATCTGTTCGGGATGAAGGAAAGCTCATTGCAATGGGTCGGGTTGTTGGTGACGGGGCGTGTAACTTCGAAATTGTCGACGTTGCCGTTGATTCTGATTATCAAGGCAACGGTTTAGGTAGAAAAGTCATGGAATACATCGACGGTTATCTTTCATCTGTTGCACTTGAAGGCTCTTACGTTTCTATGATTGCTGATGAACCGGTCTTTTACGAAAAGCTTGGTTATAGGCTGGTGGCTCCTAAAAGCCAAGGGATGACAAAAAAGTTTAAGCCAAAGGCGTAACACGTATTCAGCTGTGAAGATAAGCACTAGAAAACAGGAGTTTAATTTCCTGTTTTCTATATTAAATTTGTATTTAAGCCACTTCTGGAATTGGTTTGGGTGGCTGCTCTAAATCAGGCTCTTTTTGAACAGTAGGAATTTGTCCCTCACCCACAGCACTGATGTAACAGCCACTAAGTTTAATGGCAAGGTACATATCAGCTCGCAGTAAGATGCCTCCTTCACTGGTGCTGATACCAGTAAGCTCACACCATTGACGAAGACGTCGTTTCCTTCCTGCGAGGATTAAGCGTACACCTCTCTTTTTCAAAGTATTGTGAATATCTGCCAGTGTTGCCATCACACTGAGATCCAAGTGAGTAAAGCTCGATACGGCGTCGATGACAACGCAACTTGCGTCTTTGTGATGCTCTGCCTGCTCTAACACTCTACGTTTAAAGTAAGGAGCATTGAAGTAAGTTAGCGGTGAGTTAAAGCGGTAAATCACCATTCCAGGAATAGGCGAAGCTTTTCCTGAGTCGTCGATGGTCCGAATGGTACCTTTTTCATCCAAGCCAAGTAGCTGATCACTCGGTCGCATGACAATCCGTAAAAATTGAAACAGCCCTAGCAATACCGCCAAAGTGATCCCCGGTATTACACCCACGATCAACACAGAAATAAAAGTAATGATGGCCAGATAAAATGCATCTTTGTCACGAGATTTTAATTTCCAAATTGCTTTAAGATCGAGCAGCGATAGGGACGCAATGATCAATACAACACCAAGTGAAGAGATAGGGATGAACTGCAAAGGCTCGTAAATAAATACCGCAATAATGGCAATGGTGATTGCGGCGACAATCGAAACTAATTGAGATTTACCGCCATTTGCATCATTGACGGCTGTGCGTGAGTCAGCGCCGCTTATCGCGAAACCTTGCGAAAACGCTGAGGCAATGTTGGCAAAACCCAACGCCTGAAACTCTTTATTAGCATCAATATCATAACCGTTTTTAGCAGCGAAACTGCGGGCGGTGAGCATCATGCTAACAAAACTGACAATCGCAAGGTTGAGAGCCGGGACCACTAGTTCACGAACTTCACCTAGCTCAAACTCCGGTGTTTGAAACTGAGGGAAGCCACCTTGAGTGAGTCCGACAACCGATACGCCCATCTCTTGTAAATGGAAAAACCAAACTGACGCAGTAGTTACGAGGATCGCCAGCATGGCAGCAGGCCAAGTTGGTCGGTAGCGTTTGGTGAGCAAATAAACGACAACTGTCACGATACTCAGAGTTACAGTAGGCCAATGAAGATCGGTTAATCGTTGTGGAGCTTCCCATAAACGTTCCAGTAAATAACGTTGCTCGTATTTCAAACCGACTACTTTCGCAAACTGACCAACGATAATTGTGAGAGCAACACCGTTGAGTAGACCCAAAAGAATCGGACGAGAAAGGAAATCTGCAAATACCCCTAGCTTGAAACGACTTGCCAGTACACACCAAATCCCCGTCATCGCTGTCATGGTCATAACCAACTGCCAATGTTTTGTGGGGTCACCTGCGGCAAGTGGTGTCACAACAGCAGCAATCACTGCACAGGTTGCTGCATCGGGTCCGACAATGAGTTGTCGAGATGTGCCCATCATGGCGTAAACCAACATTGGCAGTACACACGAATACAGACCGACAATTGCGGATACACCAGTTAACTGTGCGTAAGCTATGGCAACTGGCAGTGCAACCGCGACAACAGAAAAGGCGGCTCTAAAGTCGTTAACAAACCATTCTTTTTGATAATGCTTAAGCTGAACAAGCCCTGGGAACCACTGTGCGAGTAATATTTTAGCCAACGGATTTACCATATATGTGAGTGAGTTACTTAAAGTATACACCGCTTAGTTGGAACGTCTGTGAGTTAGTTATCACTGGAAATCGGGAGAAAGATTGGAGTGCGAGGATTTTATTGCGCAGGGGGGCTTTGTAGTGTGAGGTGTTATGAATCCGATTCTGGAAGCAATAAAAAACGGGAGCTGATACTCCCGTTTGTGGTCTCAGATTCTAGAGTTACGCGACACTATCCATCTGAGGGTATAGCGGCTTTGCGGCAAGCAGTTCCGGCTCAAAATCGTCAACGTTGATTGTATCTAGACGATGCTGCTCCGCTTCTCTGAGTAGATCGGCTTCTTCTTGCGTGATAAAGCCTTGCTCTAGCCCTTCCTGAGCAATCATATCCAAACGTAAGAATGGGCGACGCTTACCTTGCGCTTTACATACTTTGTCAAACACAGGTTCAGCTTGAAGAATGACTGACAGCGCAAGCTCAATCTTACCTGCTGCGTTGTGCTCGGTTGGTTCAAGGTATTGACCGCGACCAATGCGTGAGCGCGTTGCACTTGGCGTTTGTAGAATGCGCGCCACTTTACTGTCTAGTTTATCGCTTGGTGCTTTGCGTACGCGACCAAATGGCATGATTAATACGCGTAGCGCACGGCCAATTACTTTGTTCGGGAAGTTTGCTAAGAATTCATCTACTGCCACTTCCGCTTGTTTCAAACTGTCTTGTAGACCCCAGTGTACTAATGGTAAATCTTCGACTGGACGGCCATCTTGCTCAAAACGTTTCAACGTCGCAGAGCTCAAATATAGCTGGCTTAGAATGTCACCAAGACGTGCTGATAGACGCTCTTTACGCTTCAAAGAGCCACCTAGCACTGCCATTGAGATATCCGATAGCAGAGCAAGGTTTGCACTGTAACGGTTCAATTGTTGATAGTAACGCTTGGTTGCATCTTTGGTTGGTGATGAAGAGCCCAGACCGTCGCTCAAACCAAACCAGATACTGCGCACTAGGTTACTCATTGTAAAGCTCACGTGACCAGCAAGCGCTTTATCAAATTTCTCGACAGCATTACTTGCTTCAGAATACGCCGCGTTCATTTCTTCAAGAACGTACGGATGGCAACGGATTGCGCCTTGGCCAAAGATGATCATTGAGCGTGTTAGAATGTTAGCACCCTCAACCGTTACTGCGATTGGCGCACCTTGGTAACCACGAGCTAGGAAGTTAGAAGGTCCCATACAGATACCTTTACCGCCTACGATGTCCATTGCATCGATGATGCTTTGCTGGCCGCGGTGCGTACAGTGATACTTCACGATAGCTGAGATTACTGATGGCTTTTCACCTAAGTCGATACCCGCAACGGTTAAGTTGCTTGCTGCATCCATCACGTAAGCATTACCACCCAAGCGTGCTAATGGTTCTTCAACTCCTTCCATATGGCCGATCGGCTGTTTGAACTGACGGCGAATACGTGAGTAAGCACCGGTTGCCATTGCCGCAGTTTTGATGCCACCTGTTGAGTTTGAAGGTAGCGTGATACCACGTCCAACCGACAGACACTCAACCAGCATACGCCAACCTTGGCCCGCCATTTTTTCGCCACCGATAATGAAATCGATAGGAACAAAGATGTCTTTACCGCGCGTTGGACCATTTTGGAATGGCACATTGAGTGGGAAGTGTCGGTTACCAATCTCAACACCTTTGACATCAGTTGGGATAAGCGCACAAGTGATGCCAAGATCTTCTTTGTCGCCTAGCAAACCTTCAGGATCGCGAAGTTTAAATGCTAAGCCTAGTACCGTTGCGACTGGCGCTAGGGTGATGTAGCGCTTGTTCCAAGTCAGGCGCATACCCAGTACTTCTTTTCCTTCCCATTCGCCTTTACAGACCACACCGTAATCTGGAATAGATCCAGCGTCAGAACCCGCTTCTGGACTTGTTAGGGCGAAACAAGGGATTTCCTTACCTTCAGCTAGACGCGGTAAGTAATGATTTTTCTGATCTTCAGTACCGTAGTGTTGCAGTAGCTCACCTGGGCCCAAAGAGTTAGGAACACCAACGGTAGACGATAGAACGCCAGAAACACCCGTTAATTTTTGTAGTACCAAAGATTGCGCGTATGCTGAGAATTCCAGACCACCGTACTTTTTCTTAATGATCATGGCGAAGAACTTATGATCTTTCAGGTATTGCCAAACTTCTGGCGGTAAGTCCGCGAGTTCATGGGTCACTTGGAAATCACTCACCATGGCGCACACTTCATTCACAGGGCCGTCTAAAAAGGCTTGTTCTTCCGCACTTAACTTAGGTGCTTGAATCGCGTGTAGCTTTTGCCACTCTGGTTTGCCTTTAAATAGTTCGGCTTCCCACCAGACGGTACCTGCGTCTAACGCTTCTTTTTCGGTTTGAGACATAGCTGGCAGCACTTTCTTGAAAAGCACTAACGCTTTGCGGCTAATTAAAGACTGACGTACGCCAGGAACCGCTAGCACAGCTGCGGCGAGAACGTAAATCGCCCAACCAATAACGCCGACAGTACCAGCTACTGTAAGAGCCAGCATGGCTGCGGTGAGTAAGCTAATAGATTTCACGAGAGACATGCGGTGGTAGAGCGTAATGCCTAGCACGATCGCCATCGTGATGATTGAGAGCAAGATGTCCATATGTATTTTCCTTTTCAGACTTTATAAGTTTTGTACGTCTGTATGTTAGGTAAGAGGTCTAACCAGTTGGTTTAAGTGTAATCAAAATATTAAGGAAATGTAAAACATAAGATTGGATAAAAAGTGATCTAAGTAGAGTTAAAATTCTAAAGTTGAGATTTGAGTGATGGTTTCATGAGCAAGTTGACAAGTTTATTACCATCACTAATCTAAATCTGTTGGTTCACTATCGACACTAATTCTCGTTTGTGGGTAAACTCAGAGTAATCAAACCCGAGTTCAGGTTTATGAAATGTCCGATACCAAATTGGTATCAGAACAATTTGCTCAGTGAGTCAAGAGCTGACTGAAGCCGAAATAATAAAGAGAACGTCTTATGTACCATGATCTGATTAGAAGTGAATTAAACGAAGCTGCTGAAGTGCTCAACAAATTTTTAAGCGATGACCATAACATTGCGCAAATCGAAGCAGCGGCGAAAATGATTGCTGACTCATTCAAGCAAGATGGTAAAGTATTGTCGTGTGGTAACGGTGGTTCTCACTGTGATTCAATGCACTTTGCCGAAGAGCTAACAGGCCGTTACCGAGAAAATCGTCCTGGCTATGCTGGTATTGCTATTTCAGATCCAAGCCACCTTTCTTGTGTGAGTAATGACTTTGGTTATGACTTCGTGTTTTCACGCTATGTAGAAGCGGTTGGTCGAAAAGGTGACGTACTGTTTGGTCTGTCGACGTCAGGTAACTCAGGTAACATCCTGAAAGCGATTGAAGCAGCACAAGCGAAAGGCATGAAGACGATTGCGCTAACAGGTAAAGATGGCGGCAAAATGGCAGGCCTTGCAGATATTGAAATCCGCGTGCCACACTTTGGTTATGCAGACCGCATTCAGGAAATTCATATTAAGATTATTCATATCATCATTCAGTTGATCGAAAAAGAGATGGAATAATCGTTTACGGCCACCGTTTCGAGCTGTGTTGTTAGGGAGTTTTTTAAACCATGTGTGAATTGCTCGGTATGAGCGCTAATGTTCCAACGGATATTTGTTTCAGTTTTACTGGGCTCATGCAGCGTGGAGGTCGAACCGGCCCACACCGTGACGGATGGGGGATCACCTTCTACGAAGGGAAGGGCTTTCGAACCTTCAAAGATCCCAAGCCAAGTTGTGAGTCTAAAATTGCAGAGTTGGTACAAAATTATCCCATCAAAAGTCGTGCGGTCGTTAGTCATATCCGACAGGCGAATCGTGGTGGTGTTAATTTAGAAAATACTCATCCCTTTACACGTGAGCTGTGGGGTAGGTATTGGACGTTTGCGCATAACGGTCAGCTTTCTGGCTATCAAGACTTGCATACAGGTCGACATCGACCTGTCGGTGAAACAGATAGTGAACTGGCATTTTGCTGGTTATTGAAGCAAATGGAAGATCGATATCCTGAGCCACCAAAGGATATGGAGTCGGTATTCTTATATGTTGCTAAATGTTGTGATGAGCTAAGAGAGAAGGGTGTATTTAACATGCTTCTGAGTGATGGTGAGTATGTAATGACGTATTGCACCAATCATTTGTATTGGATCACAAGACGCGCACCGTTTGGAAAAGCCGCGTTGCTTGATGAAGATGTGGAAATTAACTTCCAAGAAGAAACAACGCCACACGATATCGTTTCTGTGATCGCAACTCAACCTTTGACGGGCAACGAAGCTTGGCAGCGTATGAAACCTGGCGAATACGGCTTGTTTCACCTAGGTGAACTAGTCAAAAATAATGCCTCTGAACTGGTAAATGTGCCGTTTGCGGCGGCTAAGCCGGGCAATCAAGCGCCAACCGAACCGTTAGAGTGATGGTCTCTTACTCTGAATATAAAAATAAAGCTCGCGATTAAGCGAGCTTTATTTTTATGCGTTTTAAACCGAGGGCGGATACGGATGAGCATTCTTACTTTCTAGAGTGCTGGTAGTAGAGTCCTAGTCTCGCTAAGGCTTGCTGTAAAGACGTAACTGATAGAAATTTCTCATAAAACACCTCGTCAGTCTGAACGGTGAAGAACGAACCAGATTCAGAATCTACTTTCCGAGTGTTATGTTACTCAAGTGGTTATGGGATTTTTTAGAATGTTGGGTTTTAGGTTTCTAGTCTCACCATGGTTTTCTTGAATCAAGTTTATAAGTATTAAAACAACCAAGAGCAGCCCTCAGGCTGCTCTTTTGTGCCTGGAGTTTATTATTCAGGGCTACTCATCTGAGGCGTACCCATGTACGCCAAGCTCTGCGCCATCTAAATAGGCTTTACCATCCTTCATGATCAACCGCTCGTCTACCAGCCACTTAGCCACCATAGGGTAGATTCGGTGCTCCTGCGCCTGAACACGTGCCGCAAGTACACTAGCATCATCGTCTTCGAACACAGGAACTTTTGCTTGCAGTATGACAGGGCCACCATCAAGCTCTTCCGTTACAAAGTGCACACTCGTACCATGTTCTTTATCGCCAGCATCAATTGCTCTCTGGTGTGTGTGTAGCCCAGGATATTTTGGTAGAAGAGAAGGGTGGATATTGATCATCTTACCCATGTAATGAGAAACAAATGCGCTGCTCAGAATGCGCATGTAACCAGCAAGAATAATCACGTCTGGTTGGTATTCATCTATTTGACTCATTAGCTCTGCATCAAAGCTTTCACGCGAGCTGAATGCTTTAGGGTCGACAAAGTGACCGTCTACATCAAACTTTTTTGCACGTTCTAAACCAAAAGCATCTGCTTTGTTAGAGAACACGGCTGCCACTCGTGCGTTTGGCATGCTGTCTTCGCAAGCTTCCAAGATAGCTTGCAGGTTACTTCCGTTACCCGAGATGAGGACCACAAAGTTTTTTAGGGTATGGTTTTTCATGATGTCGAGAGCGCCTTGGTATTGTAGGTTGGAGTTATGTAGCTTCTAAACTACCTACTAATAGAATGGTTTTTAGTGTTCTAGATAGCAAAATGAGGACCTAGTCATCTAGTGTCCTCATTCTTCTTATCTTTTGAGCTCGATTTGCAAATTATTGGATTTCAACTTGCTCTTCGTTCGCGTCTGCTTGTGCGACTTGACCAATCACCCACGCGTTTTCGCCTTCTTCTTTAAGAAGAGCAACTGCTGCGTCTGCCTGGTCTTTCGGTAGTGCGACGATTAGACCTACACCACAGTTGAATGTGCGGTACATTTCGTGTGTGTCGACGTTGCCTTTCTCTTGTAGCCACTTGAAGATAACTGGCCATTCCCAACTGTTACCATCGATAACTGCTTTCGTGCCTTCAGGCAGTACGCGTGGGATGTTTTCCCAGAAACCACCACCAGTGATATGAGAAATCGCATGGATGTCGTGTTTCTCAATCATCTTAAGTGCTGACTTGATGTAAATTTTTGTTGGTTCTAGTAGGTGCTCACCAATAGTGCGGCCTGCTAGCTCTTCGCTCTTATCTGCACCAGATACTTCTAGGATCTTACGGATAAGGGAGTAACCGTTTGAGTGTGGGCCGCTTGAGCCAACAGCGATAAGTGCATCACCAGCAGCGACTTTCGTGCCGTCAATCACGTCTTCTTTTTCTACTACGCCAACACAGAAACCAGCTACGTCGTAGTCTTCGCCTTCATACATGCCCGGCATCTCCGCAGTTTCGCCACCAATTAGGGCACAACCTGCTTGAACACACCCTTCTGCGATACCTGAAACAACATCCGCTGCGGTATCAACGTCTAGTTTGCCTGTTGCATAGTAATCTAGGAAAAACAGTGGCTCTGCCCCTTGCACGATAAGATCATTTACACACATTGCCACTAGGTCGATGCCAATCGTGTCGTGCTTATTCATATCCAGTGCTAGGCGAAGTTTGGTGCCAACGCCATCAGTACCAGAAACCAGTACAGGTTGTTTGTATTTAGTTGGCAATTCGCATAGCGCGCCAAAACCACCGATACCACCCATAACTTCAGGGCGACGAGTACGTTTTACCGCACCCTTAATACGATCCACAAGCGCGTTGCCTGCATCAATATCTACACCAGCGTCTTTATAGCTAAGAGAAGAGTTGTTACCACTCACAGGGAAGTCCTCGGTATTAAGTTGGATATGAAAACGGCGCTATTCTAACAGTGCTTAAACATAGATAGCAAACGTTTGCGTCTGTTTTTTTCTTTAGTGATTTATCCTGATATCCCTGTGAAAATCATGTATAATCTGAAGGTTTGTTTAAATATTGCCAACTATAGCCGGAGATGGACATGAAAGTTGTTGAAGTAAAGCACCCTCTAGTAAAACATAAAATTGGTCTAATGAGAGAAGGTGACATCAGCACAAAACGTTTTCGTGAGTTAGCGACTGAGGTCGGTAGCCTACTTACTTACGAAGCAACGTCAGACTTTGAAACAGAAAAAGTGACCATTGATGGTTGGAACGGTCCGGTAGAAGTAGACCAGATTAAAGGTAAAAAAGTAACCGTAGTGCCAATCCTACGTGCAGGTCTAGGCATGATGGATGGAGTTCTTGAGCACATGCCAAGCGCACGTATCAGTGTTGTGGGTATTTACCGTGATGAAGAAACGCTTGAGCCAGTTCCTTACTTCAACAAGCTTGCTTCAAACATCGAGGAGCGTATTGCGCTTGTTGTTGACCCAATGCTTGCAACAGGTGGTTCTATGATTGCTACGATCGATCTCCTAAAAGAGAAAGGTTGTAACCAAATCAAAGTGCTGGTACTTGTTGCTGCACCAGAAGGTATTGAAGCGCTAGAAAAAGCACACCCAGATGTTGAGCTATACACTGCGGCAATCGATGAGAAGCTTAATGACAAAGGCTACATCGTTCCGGGTCTAGGCGATGCAGGTGATAAGATCTTCGGTACTAAGTAATTCTTTGATGTATTACTATGACTGAACAGAAAAAGGCTTGGTGAAAACCAAGCCTTTTTTGTATCTACAAGAGGAGAAGAGTAAGACACGCCAACTAATAAAGCGGCGCAAACGAACTATTTCGCGCTTTCTTCTTCCATTTGTGCGTTATCCACAACGTGGTTTTCACCTAAATCGTTTGGTAGCACAAGGTTAAGAATAATTGCCACGATACCGCATAGGCTCACACCCTGTAGACTGAACTCACCAATACCGAAAGCCATACCACCAATGCCAAACACAAGTGTTACGGCAACAATCACTAGGTTACGAGACTTATGTAAATCAACGTTATTCTTGATCAGTGTGTTGAGGCCTACCGTTGCGATGGAGCCGAACAGCAGAATCATGATGCCGCCCATGACAGGAACTGGAATCGTTTGAAGAACCGCACCTAGCTTACCTACCAATGCAAGTACGATTGCGGTGATTGCTGCCCAAGTCATGATCACAGGGTTAAATGCTTTGGTTAGCATTACCGCTCCTGTTACTTCACTGTAAGTGGTGTTTGGTGGAGCACCCACCATCGAAGCTGCGATAGTTGCCACCCCGTCACCTGCGATTGTGCGATGAAGGCCTGGTTTTTTCAGGTAGTTTTTACCTGTAACGTTTGAGATGGCAAGCATGTCACCTACGTGCTCAACCGCAGGTGCGATAGCGACAGGAATCATGAACAAAATTGCGTTGATATTGAACTCTGGCGCGGTGAAGTTTGGCATGGCTAGCCAAGCCGCTTGTTCTACGGGAGTGAAATCAACCACCCCGTAGAATAGAGAAACAGAGTAACCAGCAAGAATACCACCAACAATAGGAACGAGCTTCAAAAAGCCTTTTGCAAAAACGCTGAGTACAATGGTTGTGAGCAGTGAGACCGCCGAGATAATGATCGCAGCATCACCATTAACTAGCTGTGCAGCTCCATCACCAGTTTTACCTACCGCCATGTTCACTGCTGTTGGGGCAAGGCCAAGGCCGATAACCATGATCACAGGGCCAACGACAACGGGCGGGAGAATTTTATGGATAAATCCAACACCACGCACTTTGATCATCGCCCCTAGAGCCACATAAACTAAGCCAGCTGCCATCAAGCCGCCCATCGTTGCACCGATACCCCAAGTTTGGATACCGAACATAATAGGAGCAATAAACGCAAAAGAAGAGGCAAGGAAGATGGGAACAGAACGTTTAGTCATTAATTGGAAGAGGAGGGTACCGACACCGGCACCAAAGAGGGCTACGTTTGGATCAAGGCCAGTTAGGAGCGGCACAAGCACCAAAGCACCAAAAGCGACAAAGAGCATTTGAGCGCCTTGTAACGCGTTTTTCATAATAATTCCCTATTTTCAAGATACGCAGACAAATCCGGCGAATACTATCATCCTGCAATCGTTTGCAATGTTGCATAGATCAAACTTTCGATTGAATTTTTCCCATAAATAGCACTTTTGAGAGTTGCTTGCTTGCAAATTGTCCTCTTTTACGTGTCTTGCGTGAAGATGAAAAATGGACAGCCTAACTTGTTGAGATAGCTTAATAAGCAATGAGTTTATTATAAAAAATAGCACTGAAGTGCTGGTTGAGGCCCGAGTTAACAAAGCTGGTCATAATACAGACAATTTACTCAGTACTTACCTTGCTCAAGATTTGATAGTTGCTTATTATTCGGGTTCTTGTTCAGAGGATTATAAAAACTATGCGCTATTTAGCTCTCTTACTGATAGGTTGGTTGTCCCTACCAGTACATGCATTAACTCAGGTGGATATCTATCGTGCCGAAGTGGTTATCGACAGTGAGCAGAACGACGGTGAGTCTTTGGCTCGTCAACAAGGTATGCAGGATGTGATTGTTCGAGCGACCGGTTCTCAATCCTCTTTAAGCAATCCAGTGATTAAAAAGGCACTCAGCTCAAGTGCGCGTTACATTTCTCAACTGAGCTATGGGCAGGTTGATGGAAAAGCGAGCCTAAAAATGTTGTTTAACAACGACCAAATCAGCTCTCTTTTAACACAAGCACAATTGCCATCTTGGTCGCCAAATCGTGCCAATATTTTAGTTTGGATGGTTGAAGAACAGGGTTACGATCGTAACATCGCGTGGGAGCATTCTGAATCTTCAAATGTTGCAGCACTTCGTAGCGCAGCGAAATTAAGAGGCCTACCAATCACTATCCCGGTTGGGGATTTTGATGATGTGACCGGTGTTAATGTCTCTGATCTTTGGGGCGGCTTTATTGAGCCAATTGGTCAAGCCAGCCAGCGTTACCCAGCTGACGCCGTTTTGGTTGTACGCGCTCAAGGTGAACAAATTCGTTGGACACTCTACGACCAGTCGCCAACGAGAATTGTAGAAGCGCAACGTTCTCCGCGTAGCGGTTCTGCATCAGGTGCTAATGCTATTGCAGAAATGGTGGATGGCATCGCAGACTACTATGCAAGTAAGAGTGCAGTTGTGGTTTCAGGAAAGTCTTCAAAAGCGCTAGCAGTGAAAGTCCTTAATGTAACCTCTGCCACGGACTTCTTCCGTTTAGAGAATGCGTTAAAACAACTTAATTCGGTTGCGGGTACAGAGATTAAGCGTGTTCAAGGGGACGAGTTAACGCTCAACATCCACCTTTTGGCATCACAACAAGCTTTTGAGAAAGAAGCTTCTTCTATTTCTCAGTTAATGGTTTTTGAAGATCCTTTAGGTGAAGTTGATGCCCCAGCTTCAACTCAAGAAGAAGAGCCATTGGTTCAGAGTAATGAAGCAAAAGACGCCGCGACGCCAAAAGAAGCGCAGCCTGAAGTACCAGTAGATATTGTGGCAGAAGCAAGTGACGAAACACAGCCAACTCAGCCGATGATTGTGGAGCCTGTCCGAGAACAGTATGACTTGATCTACGAGTGGCGCTCGGCATCGTAATCTCCTTGGTAGCGTTCCAGGCGTGAAACGCAAGGATCAAAGACCAATGTGGTAAGCATAAAAAAGAGTCGCAATAGCGACTCTTTTTGTTTTCTAAATTCGTATTCGAACCAATGATCAGTGATTGACTGCGATTGGCGTTATTTATTGAATTTCGCTTTTTCTTCTTTTTCTACTTGAGAGAGGCGTTTCAACTTAAGACCTAGCTCTTTGCCTCTCGCTCTAGCAAACAAAATATTACCAGCGAAACCGAGTGAAGTCAGTATCAGTTCCACTGCCGCAAGCCAGCGTTCACCCCCATCCACATAAAGGATGGTCAGCGCATGCAAGAAATACAGCATAAGAACAAAGTTAGCCCAAGCATGAGTGTAAGGCTTACCAGCTAAAATACCAGGCAACGGAAGTAGTAGCGGAATACACCAAGCAATAGCAAGTGTTGTGCTGCTGAGGTGAGGGTGAGGGGATAACGCAAGCTGCCAAATAGCGACCCAGGCTAATAAGGCTAAGTTGCCAAATAAAGCCAGGTAACGATAGGTTTTAGCCTGTGTACCGAGTGGTGTTTGGTCTAAAGAGTCAGACATCGATTAACTATCCTTGATTTTACTAACAGACTTTTAGTTTTAACGCTGCAGTTGCCAGCCTTTTGCCTAATTGTTGTGCCAGGCGAATCTCTTCACTGCTCAGGGTCGCCTCATGGCCTACACTGCTGGCGCCATACGGAGTGCCTCCGGACTGCGTAGTGTGTAACTCTGGCTCGGAATAAGGAATGCCCAAAACCATCATCCCGTGATGCAATAAAGGGGTCATCATGCTTTGTAACGTTGTTTCTTGACCACCATGCATCGAGGACGAAGAGGTAAAGACACAAGCAGGCTTATCGATTAAGTCACCACTGACCCATAAAGATGTAGTCTGATCCCAGAAGTGCTTTAAAGGCGCAGCCATGTTGCCAAACCAGACGGGGCTGCCAAACGCTAGACCGTCGCACGTTTTCAGTTCCTCTAGAGTAACAATTGGATCAGAAGGGGAGTGTGAGTGAGGTGACAATTCTTCAACTGTACGCAAAATTGCTTGGCATTGAGGAGTCGATTCGACTCCTCTTGCTATTTGTCTTGCCAGTTGTTTTGTCGAGCCATGACGGCTGAAATACAAAATAAGGATCTGGCAATCCATTTATAAAATATCCAACACTTGCTCTGGTGGGCGACCAATTTTTGCTTTGCCGTTAGCAACGACTACCGGACGCTCAAACAACTTTGGATTTTTCGCCATTGCTTCGAATAATTGCTCATCGCTGACGGAGTCTTCGCCTAAGCCAAGCTCTTTATATTCACTTTCTTTAGTGCGCATCATTTCACGTACAGATGAAAAGCCAAGCTGGGCGTACAGCGCTTTTAGTTCATCCACGTTAAGTGGTGTGTCTAGGTATTTGACGACTTCCGGTGTAACACCATTTTGCTCAAGCAGTTCAAGTGTTTGACGGCTCTTTGAGCAACGAGGGTTGTGATAAATCACGACTGACATGGTTTTCTCCATTTCGTTATTGTAATGCCATGAATCGATCTCTTTGGATCATGAGTTGGTCGATACGGGCATCGTATCGCGCTTGCTCTAAGCTGCCCAACTTGGCCATTTTACTTGCTTCACTATAATATTGAATCGCTTTATTCCAATTTGCTCGCAATGCCAAAATTTCTGCTCGAGCAGCCAACTCTTCATCGCTACGCCCCAGCGCGTGGTAGCTCTTCGATATTAGGTGCCAGCCATTTGTATCTTCAGGATAGTCATGAGTGTATCTTTGAAGAACTCGCGTGGCTTGATCGTTTTTATTGTCCTCAAGTAGCGCATTGGCGTAGTTAATGGTCAATACTTTATTTTGAGGGTTACGAGATAACGCTTTGCGGAGCATCTCGGTTGCTTTTTCTGGCTGCTTCTTCTCGATGTATAAATCCGTCATAGCGTCCAAGTAAAACGGGTTACTTGGGTCTTGTTCCAGTAACTTTTTCAAAATTGGTTCCGCTTGAGATAAGCGTTTATTGTCTAAATGCACGAGTGCTCGACCATAATCAAAAGCAGGTGTAATGTCCGCAGAGGCTTTCTTTTGGGTTCTCTCAAACCAGCTCAGGGCGGCTTGTCCATCAATGCCAGCGTAACGAGCCACAATGCGCGCGCGAGCTAGATGATAGTCTATTGAAGGCACAACACGCATTGGAGGATAGGTTCTTGCTCGCGCACGGCTATCGGTAATTCGATCTTCAGGCAAAGGGTGAGTCAGGAGCATTGGTGGCGGTTTACTCGCATAACGATACTCATCAGCAAGACGGCCAAAAAACCTTGGCATTGCTTGAACATCAAAGCCGGCTTTTGCTAGTGTCGAAATACCAAAGCGATCCGCTTCTTTTTCGTTTGCACGAGTGTAGTTGATTTGACTTTGCATGTTGCCCGCGGTTGCTGCTGTAATTGCAGCCATCCCCGCTTCGGGTGAGGCAATTGAAAGTAGTAGTGCCCCCGCAAGTGCGGCTAATGTGGCCGGAGAGCGACGCGCTTGTTCTTCCATACTCCGAGCAAGGTGACGTTGTGTGACGTGCGCTATCTCGTGAGCGACAACAGAGGCCAGCTCACTTTCTGAACGAGCATGAAGAAACAACCCAGAATGCAGCGCTACATAGCCACCAAAAAACGCGAATGCGTTGATATTACGGTCGCGAATCATAAAGAAGTGGAACGGCGTTTTTACATCATTCGCATTGGCCACTAATTTGTGCCCAAGAGAGTCAATATATTCATTGATGACAGGGTCATTAACGATAGGTTTACTGGCTCTGAGCATACGCATATAGGCGTCGCCATAAATCAACTCTTGGTCTATTGAAAGCGTGCCACCAGCAGCTGTGCCAATGTCTGGCAAATCAATGCTATTGGCATAAGTTGTCGGCGAACTGATGGCAGCAGCAAGACATAAGCAAACTAGCGAGCGAGTGCGTTTTAACATACGTTTACAAGGTTCTCCAAAATACATAAGCATGTGGTTACAGGTCGAGAGCCTATTAACAGCGCCACATACGTTTTGGTTATCCGTGAGGATATAAGCTAACAGTAAGACCGGAAATAAATGAATTGGTTTCGTAAATTATTTTATATCCGAGCTATTTCAGCATGTGGTTAAATCATGTCAGAAGTGCTAGCACCAGCTCAAAAAGCCGTTACAATACAACCCTATCATAAGTGCAGAGCAATACAATGGAATCCATGTTACTTGATTTGCGTGAGCAACGTTGTCCTATGGCACTGTTACTTGCAAAGCGTCATGCTGCTGAGGTCTTTCAAGGAGAAGCAAAGCAGTATCATCAACTTGTCATTCAAGTGGTGGACAACAGCTCTAAACGAGACATTGTGAACTATCTTAGTGCCCAAGGGTACTCAGTTGATTGCCAATCTACATCAGAGCACTACACATTGACTGTCTTCAATAAGGAATCCGCATAAGATGTTTGAAATGGTTAGTCGTTGGTATAAACGACGTTTCTCTGACCCTCACGCAGTAAGTCTCGTCGCGATCTTGCTGTTTGGCTTTATCACCATTTACTTCTTTGGACACTTGATTGCGCCATTACTTGTCGCGATCGTTTTGGCTTATCTACTTGAATGGCCAGTTGTCAAAATGTGTCGTATAGGCGTGCCGCGCACCTTGTCGGTTATTATCGTTATCTTGGTCTTTGTCGGGTTGATGTTAATTGCGTTGTTTGGCTTGGTTCCGACGATTTGGACTCAGGTCGGTAATCTAATTAACGATATTCCGAACATGTACAACGGGCTACAAAAGTTTATTGTCACATTGCCAGAGCGCCATCCTGAACTAGCCAATTTAGAAATAGTAGAAACCGTGGTGACGAACGCCAAAAACCAAGCACTGGGGCTGGGTGAAAGTGTCGTCAAAGGGTCGCTTGCTTCATTAGTTAGCATTGCAACGCTAGCGGTATATTTGATCTTAGTGCCACTCCTTATCTTCTTTTTGCTTAAAGACAAAGAAGAAATGCTGCGAATCGCAAGCGGTATTCTGCCGAAAAACCGTAAATTGGCGAATAAAGTTTGGCATGAAATGAACGAGCAGATATCAAATTACATTCGCGGTAAAGTGTTAGAGATTTTAATCGTGGGCGGTGTGAGCTACGTGACTTTTGCCCTTTTAGATCTTCGTTACTCGGCGTTGCTTGCCGTAGCCGTTGGTCTGTCGGTTTTGATTCCTTATATCGGTGCGGCGGCTGTTACTGTACCTGTTGCTATCGTTGGTTTGTTCCAATGGGGTTTAACGCCTCCGTTTTATTGGTTGTTGCTTGCTTACGGTATTATCCAGGCGCTGGATGGTAATGTGTTGGTTCCTGTTCTGTTTTCCGAGGCAGTAAACTTACACCCAGTTGCTATCATTGTGGCTGTATTAGTCTTTGGTGGGCTGTGGGGTTTTTGGGGGGTGTTCTTCGCCATTCCTTTAGCGACATTAGTCAAAGCCGTATGGCATGCATTACCAAGCACGGAAGAAAACGAACCTGTCGAACAAGAGTAGTTGTTACCAAAGGTACGATGGTTAAAAGAAAGCCCAGCAGTTTGCTGGGCTTTTTGTTTGTAGAAAAACAATAGCGTTTAAGCGTTTTCGTTTAAGTAGTTTAATACGACTTCGTGGTGATCTTTGGTTTTGAACTTGTTGAACACATGTTCGATCACGCCTTCTTCATTGATCAGAAAGCTAATGCGGTGAAGACCGTCGTATACTTTGCCCATGAATTTCTTTTCGCCCCAAACGCCGAACTGGTCAGCAACGGCATGGTCTTCATCAGAAAGCAGAGTGAAGTTTAAATCATCGCGCTCGATGAACTTGCCTAGGCGCTTTACAGGGTCGATGCTTACGCCGAGTACCACCACGTTATGTGCATCGAGTTCAGCTTTGATGTCACGAAGGCCTTTTGCTTGTGTAGTACAACCCGGCGTCATCGCCTTAGGGTAAAAGTAGAAAAGTACTTTCTTGCCTTTAAAGTCTTCAAGAGAAACGGTATTTCCGTCTTGGTCGAGCAAAGAGAAGGCTGGCGCTGGCGAGCCTGCTGTCAGCGTATTCATTTTGATTTCCTTTACTTTATAGTGTGTTTTTAATGAAATTCAGAGAACCTTGTACGTTGAGCGACTTACAAAGTTCATCGAAGTCTTCTTGTAACTGCATCAAATTAAAATCCGCGCTTACAGATGCAGTAATCGCAATGTGAAACTGGTCAGAATCGAGTTGAATTTTCGACTTGCTGATGGTTTGCGCGCTAAGAGAGTCTAAACCAATCTGCTGATCAGCGAAGAACTTAGTAAATTTTTCAGTTAACCCAGGGCGGTCTTCAGACTCAATAAACACTTCCATGGTGTAGCTGTTATCGAGCAGTTCGTGCGCCGCTGTGCGTTTCATGATCGTAATAAGGTCATGTTCTTGGCCAAGCAGGGGCAATTGCGTTTCAACTCGAGTCACGCTGCTGGCGTTCCCAGTCAGGAGCATGATCAGCGTAAATTCGCTGCCAAAGATAGCGATACGGCTATCGACTATGTTACAACCAGCTTGAGTAACGAGCTGTACGACTTGGTTACAAATGCCTGGACGGTCCGTTCCAACTGCTGTAAGTACCAGATGTTGCTTCATAAATGAGCTTCTTGTCCTTTCTTCAATAGAGAGATGTTAGCACAGATATTGCGAAGAAATATCGAGCCAGTTCTTTTTAGTCTATAAAAAGCAGGAGGATGTTGAGGGGAGTGGTGGGAAATAAACAGTAAATGCAGGCTGTAGGATAAACAAAACGTTTGCATGATGTGCTTGCCTATTGTCTGGCCGTTTTATTCACTTAGATCTGACTTGGCTAACAAGACCAAAGAGTATATTTTCCTTGCTTGTGCTCTTCAGTATTTTCCAAATCACTGATAGATTCTAAAGTCACTCGAAAGCCCAACACGATTATCAATATTGCCGTTAATCAAACCAAATAGAGCAATTAAGTTGCTAGACCTCTAACAACTGGTAATTATTCATTCATTTGTACTTTGTAAGCGAGTTTACGCTCTTGTGTTTTTCAATCGCATTACAGTACCATGCAGAAAGAGTTAAATGAGGGAGATAAACATGTTTTCAGGAAGTATCGTAGCGCTGATTACGCCATTCAAAGCAGATGGCGAAGTAGACTTTGACGGTCTGCAAAAGCTAGTAGAGTACCACGTTGAAGCGGGTACAGACGGTATTGTGGCAGTAGGCACAACAGGTGAGTCAGCGACACTGACCATTGAAGAGCATGTAAAGGTCGTTAATAAAACTGTTGAGTTTGCCGACGGTCGCATCCCTGTGATTGCTGGCACGGGTGCAAATGCAACCCATGAGGCAGTAACATTTAGCAAATTACTGGCTGATTCTGGTATTGCTGGCTTCCTGAGTGTGACACCGTATTACAACAAACCAACTCAAGAGGGTTTGTTTCTACATTACAAGGCAATTGCCGAAGCGAGTGATGTGCCTCTAATTTTGTACAACGTACCAGGCCGTACTGCTGTTGATATGCAGCCAGAAACAGTGGCACGCTTGTCAAAGCTTGATAATATCGTAGCTCTAAAAGATGCAACGGGCGATTTGGAACGAATTGCAATTCATCGTGAACTTTGTGGCGAAGATTTTATCTTACTAAGTGGCGATGATGCGACAGGGCTGGATTTTGTGAAACTTGGCGGCAATGGTGTTATCTCGGTAACGAACAATATTGCAGCTAAAGACATGGCAGACATGTTCCATTTGGCAAGTGAAGGTAAGTACGAAGAAGCAGAAGCGATTAACCAACGCTTGATGACTCTACACAAAAACCTTTTCATCGAAGCAAGCCCTATCCCAGTAAAATGGGCAGCGCAAAAGCTTGGTTTGATTGAAGAAGGTGGTTTGCGTCTTCCTTTAACTACGCTTTCTGAAAAATCGCAGCCGATCGTCGAGCAGTCGCTAACAGACGCCCATATTTATTAAGATTGAGCTATTAAGATTGAGTTACTAGGATTGAAGTTCATACTGGGGGCCAAAGCGCCCTCGGTGTTTTAGGAGTATAGATGAAGCTTTCAAGCCAGTTAGTGTTAAGTTCATTAGCTGTATTCGTATTGACTGCCTGTTCAGGTGGTGCCAATCAACGTCGTCAAGCAAAAGATGACTTCGAGTATTTGAACTCCCCAAATTTGGGTGAGTGGAATGTCCCACAGGGTGCACAGCCTCAGTTTTACCCTAACTACGAGATCCCTCAGGGTAACTACGCTGGTGGTGTAGGTAAAGATGTCGACATTCGTCCACCTCAACAAGTCCTAGAGCTTATTCCCGGTGCACGTCTAGACCGCAGTAGTGATGGTGAAGTGACACTTTGGCTACTTCGTAAAGATGAACTAGATAAAGTTTGGCAAACGGTGCAAAACATGGTCGCGGCCAACGAGATTCCAGTTGAAAGCCAAACAGACTCTCGCATCGAGACAGGATGGGTGACTTGGGATTCGCCAGATGAAGAGCTAGAAATTGGCAGCCGATATGAAATCGTACGCGCTGAAGCAAATGGTCGACACGGCTTTAAGGTGAGCCTTATTGACTGGCGTGAAGGCAATCAAGTGAAAGAAGTAACGGCGACCAACCGTGAGCGCTACAATGTGTTCATGACGAACTTGGTCACCGCTCGCTACGATCAAGAAGTGCGTGAAGAAGCACAGCGTAAAGCGCAAGAGTTGGTTAAACAGATCCCAATCACAATGGGTAAAGACCGCAGCGGACTTCCTGTGATTATCGCGCGTGCGCAATACAACATGCTTTGGCAACGTCTGCCTAATATTCTACCTAAGATGGGCTTTAAGATTGAAGAGCGTAGCCAGTCTCAGGGCACAATCACTGCGAAATATGCATCTCCGGATGATGAATTCTGGAACGATATCGGCGTTAAACCAGTGGAGTTAGCCGCTGGTAAGTACACATTCTTACTTGGTGATTTAGGCAACCGTACGTCTATCAATATCACCGACTCCTCTGGCAAGCCAGTAGAAGAAGAGTTTTTGAAATCACTAGCGCCTGTATTGGCTGCAACAGTGAAGCAGTAAACAAAGCGAGCTTAACGCGGCGTGTTTACTTAATGATAGAAAAGGGACCTAGTGGTCCCTTTTTTGATGTTTAGATTAAATGTGTCGAGATGAAGCTGGTGAGTAACTAACGAGGCTCGTTTTTGTTTTTATCTTCTTCAGCGTAGCGCTGTTTATCCAATGTGTTCAGCTTATCTAAATCGTTCTTACGGCTTTTATCCATCTGACCAAACTTCATTTTTGCGGTATATTTGAGTGCGGCAATATTACCAATGACCACGCTCAACACTACAATAATAATGACCCAAGGATTGGTTAGTATTTCTATCATAGAGCCTCCGGCGGCGTGATATTGTGAATAAATTTGGCAACGACGTTATCCAAATTATTCAGTATGACGTCAATCCCTGCAATGTTGTCGGTCTGATTTTGTTTAATCAACTGGCTTCTGAGTACATCAAGCGTCAACTGCTCGAGGCATTGCTGCCCGACAGCGCGGTGACTAATGTGCCAAGGCTCAATCGAAACGCCACCTAAATCATGCTGATAAGGGAAGAAGAAACCGAACCGACCAAGGTTGGCTTTTAACCATTGGTAGAACGCTTGTTGGTGGCCTTCAAGATACTCCCAAGGTTCCAACTTGAGTTTGGTGTCAGCAGGCAATAAATTGCGCGCATAGACATCAAAATCACAACCCCAATGATGACGACTTCCTCCGGGCAATGCCGACCAGCGCAAAATGGCCATCAATTTCTCTTCGTCATTTAACTCTGCTTTATTCAAAGGGCGGGAGTTTATGTCGAGAATTGGCAACTCACCAGAAAACTTCCCGTTCCAGATGGCTTTTTGGCGATTAAAGTCACGAAAACCACTGGCGATTTCCATTTTGAAACCTGCTTCGGTTGCGGCATTAATCATCTTCAATAAGTCATTGACTACTTTAGGGTGAAGCATAAATGCCTTTTGCCCCACTAGTGTGGATTGAAGATGGGAATCAGTGATTCCGGTGAGTTGCTCTGGTGTCATTGTGTTCTCGCTGATTACTTCGCCAATAGGTGTTTCAACGTGTTTTCGTACATGTCCGTCAACTTTTCAAGATCGTCGACTTTCACACACTCGTTCACTTTATGAATCGTAGCGTTAACAGGGCCTAACTCTACGACTTGACCTCCCATTCGAGCAATAAAACGACCATCAGACGTACCGCCAGTTGTAAGTAGCGCTGGCTTCGTATCATTGACTTCGGCCACAGCAGCTACAACCGCGTCTAGCAGTGCGCCCGTATCGGTCAGGAATGGGTCTCCGTTGAATGTCCATTTTAGGTCGTAGTCCAGCTCATGCTTGTCCAATGTTTCGGTAACACGCTGAACAATTGCGTCATTGTTAAGCTCAGTACTAAAACGTAGGTTGAACTGAACATGGAACTCGCCAGGAATAACGTTAGACGCACCAGTGCCAGCCGATACATTCGGGATCTGGAAACTAGTCGGTGGGAAGTAATCATTCCCTTTGTCCCATTCTGTCGTCGCGAGTTCATGAATCGCGAGTAGAGACTCGTGCACTGGATTGCTGGCTAGGTGAGGGTAGGCCACGTGACCTTGTGTTCCTTTTACCGTTAAATCACCAGTGATGGATCCACGGCGTCCATTTTTCACTACATCGCCAACCACGTCGGTGCTGGATGGTTCACCAACAATACACATATCGATGTTCTCACCACGTTCCATCAACGTTTCTACAACGCGAACGGTACCATTGATAAATGGCCCTTCTTCATCTGACGTAATCAAAAAGCCAATTGAGCCTTTGTGGTCTGGGTTTTCTTCAATGAAGCGTTCGACAGCAACGACCATAGCAGCTAGCGACCCTTTCATGTCAGCTGCGCCGCGGCCATGCAAGTAACCATCAATAATGGTCGGTTCAAACGGATGTGTATTCCAGTGTTCCAATTTGCCTGCTGGTACCACATCGGTGTGGCCAGCAAACGCAAATAGCGGCGCTTCTGAACCACGTCGAGCCCAGAAGTTCGTGGTGTCTTCAAATACCATCACTTCAATTTCAAACCCGAGTGCTTTTAAGCGCTCGATCATCAAATCCTGACAACCTGCGTCTTCCGGCGTTACGGACTGTCTACTGATCAGATCTTTAGCAAGTGCCAATACTGGACTGTCTGTCATCCTTGAGTATTCCTTTATTTAAGAGTTGAAAATGCTAGCGTATTGATCAGCTTTAAAACCGATATGAAGTTGATCATTCACTTTTAAAATTGGGCGTTTAATCATCGCAGGGTTTTCTACCAAAAGAGCGATGGCGTTTTCCTCGTTAAGTGTGTCTTTCTGCTCTTGCGCTAATTGGCGGTAGGTTGTGCCACGTTTATTGAGCACCTGTTCCCAACCTAAAGCGCGACAAAATTCACTTACCATTTCTGCATCAATGCCTTGCTTACGGTAGTCATGGAAGTCGTAAGCAATATCCTCGGCTTCTAACCATTTCTTGGCTTTTTTGATCGTATCGCAGTTGGGAATACCAAACATGGTAATCGACATAGTGTTTCCTTTTTCTTTGTTCTATTTTTCACTGGCGCGGTTAAGACGCACTTAAGTGATTTGGGCTGTTAAAGCATCCTATCAAGAAGCAATCAAACTGACAAAATGCGGTGGAAAATATTTTCAGATAGATTGAGATAACTAATGTTACATAACTTATTTACGATGAATGCGCTATAAATCGAATAAAAATTCGTCTAAATCAAATGGAAAAGTCGAGTTATTGATCAAACGCAACACCTCGCTGAGCAAAAACGAAATAATGAATCAGCACAATTTTAGGAGGTGTCAATGGAATTGAGTCCTGTTTTTGCAAGGCGGCTATATTTGGCCTTGTTGGTGGAAAACCTAGAAAGGCCGAATGTGCCAAAGTTGATCGAAAAAACGGGGTGGCCTCGTCGTACTATTCAAGATGTACTCAAGGCGTTACCTGGGATCGGCATTGAACTCATATTCGTTCAAGATGGCCGACGTCATAATGACGGCTATTATCAACTTTCAGATTGGGGGCCTTTTGATAGCCAATGGGTTCTAGAGCGGGAGAGAGATATCGCTAGCAGTCTTGGATTTCGTGCATAAGCCAGCAATTGCTGGCTTTTTTCATATTCAGGCCTCATCCATTGCAGCGGTAGGCGGAACCCAGCACGCTAAATGAAGTGATAAAATCTTGTGGGGAAACCATAAAAACGGTGTCCGCATCGATAGCCGCTGCATTGTTTTTTAAATCGTTCATCGCGCCTTGCATCATCGCGTCATTAGTCATGAAAATGTAGTTATACCAATGGCCTTCACTTCCGGTGACTTCGCCTTTGTATTCGCATCGCTCAGGGTCGAATTGCGCGTCAATGCGAATATGAACATCTTGACTTTGAGCATGAGTAAGGTGAGAAGGCATCGTGCAACCCGTTAGAAGCACGACAAAAAGTCCAAGTAACAGGCGTTTCATTAGCTATTTCCCCAATACTATGTAAGCGGCAAAGCCAATCCAGCTCAGGACAAGTAGTGTCCAAGGCAGTTTGCTTGATGAATGGTTTGGCGCATCGTCGGTGATATTGTCTTGTTCGATAATCTCTTCATGCTGACGTTGTTTTTCACGTTGCTGTTTTTTCTTCGCTTTATCGGCTTGGCGGTTGCGCTCTTTTTGTTGTTTCTTATATTGCGCGATGCCTTTTTCGATACCTTGAGCGATGAGCTTGGTTTGCTCTTTGGTTTGGCCGGGCTTTTGCGTGGATTTAGCAGTTCTCATCGCTTCGGCTTGTGTTTCTTGAGAAGGCACAGGGGTGGCAGGAGTTCTTTTTTTCATGTTTCTCATCAACGTCGCTGTAAATCTTTGTTTAGTTTACCTGTGTAAGGTGCTGAAATGAACTTCAGTTCTCATCTTTGTTGGCTTGCAACTCTGAAACGATAGGTTAAAGTGACGTTTTTATCACATAAAGAAGAAGATGTTGTGCGCTATTCGTTTGACCAATATGACGCTCATGGATTTTTAAAGGCACCGATCATTTTATGGGTGGGATGGATGTTTCTTGTGCGTTCATGGGTGGTGTTTGCCATGGCTGGTGTAAGTCGTGATAGTGGCAGCAAGCTACTCGCTATTGTTTACCCAGATTCAAGTACGTTGTATTTAGGTTTGGCGATGGGCATTCCAAGTTTGCTTCTTATGTGGTTAATGGGGCTTCGTCATCCCGACAGAGGATGGGTAAACAGAATTACTCGCTATGGTCGCGAGATCACTTTGATCTTGTGCGGTATTCAACTTGCTCAGACCATGTATCATGTGTACCTAGAACATGGAGTGTTTAATTGGGCAAACGCCCTTACCATTACCTTATTAGCTTGGTTTATGATCTATCTTCTAAATGGAAGATGGGTAAAAGACTGTTTTCAAGTGCCACAATTGGCGCACGATGAACAGCAGCATTCAAAGAATTAAAAACAATAACTTCCCACTCTGGGGCAAAGTAATAGAGGAAACCTCAATGTCACAAGCTCAAACGGCGATCGTGCCAGAAGCCGGGCCATTTGCACTGTACACTCAACTCAAAGTGAACCAAAACCGTGAAAACGTATTAGAAAAACTGAAAGCACTGCCAAAGTTGGTGGAAGAGTTAAACATTACCCAGCCGGGTGCAGCGCTGACGCTTTCTATCGCATTCACAAAATCGTTTTGGGAACACCTTAATGTAGACGCGCCAGAAGAGCTTATTGATTTTACTCAACTTGGCGAAGGTGACATCGTTGCTCCAGCAACAGACATAGATGTGCTGATTCACTGTCACTCGACTCGTCACGACTTGCATTTTTACGTGTTGCGTAAGTTCCTAGAAGAGACGGCACAAGATGTCACCATTGTGGACGAAACATATGGGTACCGTTACCTTGATGCTCGTGATATGACAGACTTCATTGATGGCACAGAAAACCCGAAAGGGGAGGCTCGCGCTGATGTGGCTCTAGTAAAAGAGGGCCCATTTGCTGGAGGCAGTTATGTTATGGCTCAGCGCTTTGAACATAACCTTGCCGCTTGGAATCGATTGAATGTCAAAGCGCAAGAAAAAGTGATTGGTCGTACCAAGCCAGACTCTATCGAGCTAGAAGACGTTCCTGCTGCATCACACGTTGGTCGAGTTGATATCAAAGAAGAAGGTAAAGGTTTGAAGATTGTTCGCCACAGCTTACCATACGGGACGGTGACAGGGCCTCATGGCCTGCTGTTTATTTCTTACTGCAATACACTTCATAACATTAAAGTGATGCTAGAAAGTATGTACGGCGTGACAGATGGTAAAACAGACCAAATGCTTCGTTTCACAACAGCGGTAACTGGTGCGTACTTCTTCGCTCCTTCGCAAGAAATGCTCGCGGAGCTAGCCATCAAGTAAGTTGTCAGACTTCATTTCTTAAGCCCTCCAATGGAGGGCTTTTGTTTTCTATTTCTATTCCAATCTCTTTTCAAAAAACACTAAACTTTTCTGTTACTTGGTCGATAAGTATCCAAAGCCTTAATTTATTTGGAGTCTGTGTCTCGTGGCGATCACCGTTAATACCAATGTGGCAGCACTCGTCGCACAGCGTCATTTGACCAGTGCAACTGACATGCTGAACCAATCCATGGAGCGTTTGTCTTCAGGGAAGCGTATTAACAGCGCAAAGGATGACGCTGCGGGTCTGCAAATCTCCAACCGCTTGCAATCGCAAATGCGTGGTTTAGATGTTGCGGTTCGCAACGCGAATGACGGCATTTCCATCATGCAAACTGCGGAAGGCGCGATGAATGAGGTGACCAATATCATGCAACGTATGCGTGATTTGTCGCTACAGTCAGCCAATGGTTCAAACAGCAAAGCGGAGCGCACTGCACTGCAAGAAGAAGTCTCTGCTTTAAATGATGAGTTAAGTCGTATTGCAGAAACCACATCTTTTGGTGGACGTAAATTGCTGAACGGCACATTCGGTACATCGTCTTTTCAAATCGGTGCAACGGCTGGTGAAGCGGTACAAATTGGCCTGCGGACCATGCAGCCGGAATCTTTAGGTAGCTTTTCAATGAGCTCATATCAAAGAGTCAGTTCAGATTGGACGGTTCAAAACGGAAATAATGAAATTGTTATCAGCTACCGTGATAACAATTTTGAAGAGCAGGAGATCCGTATTGAAGCTAAAGCTGGCGACGATATAGAAGAACTCGCGACTTACATTAATGGGCAAACCGATAAAGTGAAAGCGTCTGTTAATGAAGAGGGGCAACTGCAGTTACTCATGTCCCACAAGGACGCCATAAAATACCCTGGACCAACCTTCAGTGGTGGCCTGGCTGATGAGTTAGAACTTGGCAAGTATGTCACCGTAAATAGAACGGTAGATAGTATTGATATTAGCACGGTCGGTGGCGCTCAGATGGCGGTCGGCATTTTAGATGATGCTTTGAAAACGGTAGATGGCAGTCGTGCGGAGTTAGGCGCGTATCAAAACCGCTTTAATCACGCGATCAATAATCTCGATAACATCCACGAAAACTTAGCTGCTTCCAACAGTCGTATCCAAGACACTGACTACGCGAAAGAAACCACGCAAATGGTGAAGCAGCAGATTTTGCAGCAGGTCAGTACTTCTATTCTTGCACAAGCAAAACAAGCGCCCAACCTAGCATTAACTTTACTTGGCTGATGAACGGCCTTGCCCGAATTTAACGTAAAACCTGCCTGTATCGACAATTCGAAAAGAAGCTTTAGCGAAAAATGAAAGTTTTTTTGCTTTTTTATCCGCTTTGTCACGATTACCCCTCCAAACGAATTATTTTCAAAAAAATCCAAAATTTTCTCTAAAGAAAACAGGGCATGCGCCGTTAATAAAAGTAACTTTGAGAGAACTACTTGGTTTTCCGAGACGTCGGAAACCGCTACACCGGAAAATCAATTGGAGAAATCACCA